>DVDV01000210.1 GCA_015296075.1 Leptolyngbyaceae cyanobacterium M33_DOE_097
AAGCCTTGTTCGTGATACCAACTAAAGGTAGGGTACGTCCACACAGAGGATGTCTCGGATCTGTAACAGTTACGGTTTGTGCTGTTGAAAATCGATGACTAATTGGGGTATTGAGTTGGTTGGGGTTTGAATGAACCGTGCCAGCCGCACGATCGCCCGTTCTGAAACCAAGCCATGCACCATTTCGTGCAACTGCTGAAGCCGCTGATTAAAGACAGCCATCATCTTCAAGGCAATTTCTGGATTGGCTTGAATCACGGTAAGTAAGGCTGCGCGATCGACCATTAGCACGTGAGCTTCACTTTCAGCGATGACGGTCGCGGGTGCGATGCCATTGCCAAACAGGGCAGGAGCCGCAAAGATATCCCCATTGGCCAGGGTGCGAAGAATTGTTTCCTTGCCACTGGAAGCCGTTTTAGAAACGCGCAATAAACCGCTGATCAGCGCATACAGACGAGCAGGCAAGCGATCGCCTTCATGAGAAACAATTTCGCCTGCCTGATACGTCTGAACAGTTGTATGGAGCTGTAAACTCGTGAGTTGGTCTAGTTGTAGCTGCGTAAAGACCGAGATCGATGCTAATTGCTCAACAGTTGCTTTCATTACTAACCGTTTTCCACTAGAAAATGAGTTCTTCTTTACGTCCTTCAATTCTAGAGGCTCGATAGGATCTCGGTACAATAAGCGGGTCGGCGAAATTAGCTGTAATACCAATTCTCTAAATCCCATTTACAGATCTGCGTAGGGGCGGTTCGCGTTCGCGTAGCGTTTCCGAAGGAAATACCACCCTTACAGATAATCATCTGTAGCCCAGTTTTGAAGAATTGGTATAACAAACGGGCGTTGAGGGCTTTGCCCCCAGGCACAAGGTGCCACCCCATCCACCCCAAAAATCATCCTTCGTTTCATTGGACCCACTGGCTTATTTATCAAAAAGCGATCGCACCCTGCCAACTTGCTGAAGCAGAGGGGGCGATCGCTTGTCGCTTCAGAAACCTGAGCTAATTCGCTTTTTGTTGTTCCAGCAAAACTGCACGGGGAAACAAAACATTATTTTCTTTATGAATGTGCTGGTGCATATCCTGTTCAAACGTCAGCAGGGCATCAAATAACGCACGGTAAGTATTACACGCCCACTCTGGAGGGGTGAAGTCGTCCGTCAGTCGGCGCAGGTGAGCCAGCGCAACGCCAGCCCCATCGTGTTCGACCGTCATGCGAGCGATAGGATTGACCACCGTACCGCAATGAAAACGGGTTAGGGTATCGCTTGCCTCTAACTGCCGAATGAGAGGGAATAGAACTTGCTCTTCTTTCATCAAATGGGTCGTCAGTTCTGCTGACAATGCCAGAAACGTGTCTTTAATCTGGGCCAAACGAGGTTCTTTCTCCCCATGTACTGCAGCGACTTTCGTCACCATTTTCTCTAGTCGAGGTAGTTCCTCATGCAAATAGGCATGGTGAATCCGTTCGATATGGTCTGTCAATTCTGCTAGTGAGAGTTCTGCTAGATTGACCTCTGGAGCAGTTTCCAAGGCTGCGTAGTCTTCCAATTGGGCAAGAAAGTCTTGAGGATCAATTCCTCGTTGACGGCAGGCTTCATCCAACGTTTTTTGTCCGCCACAGCAATAGTCTACTTTGGCTTGCTCGAAGAGGCGAGAGAGAGCCGGATGATCCCGCACAATAGAACCTACCGTGTGATCAAGCTGAAAGGTTGCCATTACTTCTGAACTCCGTTTACAAATAGCTGGGGACTGGTCAAGGTTAGTTAGGAATTTCCAAATTCAAAGTCAGCATTTACTTCACGTCTCTACTCTGCCCAATCCGTAGCATTGTTTCTATGAGCTACCTCATATTAGGGACGGATCGAGGATCCCAAACCCTATTGCAAGCCAGGCAACCACTAGAAATGACCAAACTTCAGTAGTGTGTTGGATTATGAAACATTCCAATGCTGGACGAATACTGGAACATACGACAGCGAAACTCAATCTTTGTCTTATCCGCTTGATGCTCAGGCGGCTGGTGGTCTGCCAAGCCAACTTTGCCAGGTAGAGAAAACGAATGACCAATGACTAATAGCTCAGTCATTATCAACCCTGCAACGTTCTTTTGGTGAACTACTAGCTAATGAACAGCCAACAAATAGGCTTTATAAATCAACCCTTACTTTGATTTGGACTTTGAACTAAACGCGATTTTCCACTATATGTAAGGGCGAACAGCCGTATAGCCTTGCGGCAATAGCCTTTGGCATGGCTTCGCTAGGGCTGCGCTAGCGCCCCTCCTAAACATGGTGTATTTTTTGAATTAGTCCAAACTCCAGTTTGATGAAACAACTGTGACTTCAATTTGAAAGCTGCCAGAGTTATCACCCGGTTTATTGTGATTGACTGCAAACTCTAAAACTCCTTGGGTTTTAACCACCAGTTCGCCTCCTTCCCCAATTGGAAACCAACCATCTAGCTCTGGCATACCAAAGCGTCGAATTCTTCCCATCAACTGACCATAAAGCATGTTGAAGAAGTAATTGTACTCTGGGTTAAATGCGATTCCCTTGGGTCTGCCTGAACCTGCAAGAAACCCAAATCTAATTCTTCCGTTGGCTCGAATTAGCCGCCCCAAAACCGACGGTAATTTCAGCAAAGAAGCGGCTACAGGAGAGGTTATCTGACTGGTTTAGACGGTGCGTAGACGACGTTTTAGATACGTCAGCCCGCTACCAGCTAAAGCAATGCCCAGGATTGTTGTCGGCTCTGGCACAGCGGCGGGAGGTTTTACTGTTCCGTTTGTTCCAGGTGGAGTGAGTTCTAAAAGTAGTTTTTGTTCAACGGCCCGACCAAAATCTTCAAAACCCTGGGCAGGAAGAGTAAACGATCCAACCCCACCCTGAACATTATTCGCGTACCAAACATCTAAGTTGGATCTAAATGTTACTGGCAGAATGGGTAGTCCATTAATAGCAGATACCCCAGCAGCCAGGGCATTATCTCTCGCTACCCTGGTAGTCGCCCCCGAATTTGCCGGGTCATCTCCTGATACATCAATCACCCAACGCTGTCCATCATAATCATTGCTGCTAAATAAAGGGAGCGCAAATTGAATGGCAGAACCAGGAGCTGTACTAAAAAAGAAAGGAGGTCTGACCACTGCATCAATTGCATCTGCAAACTGGAGAGCGCTAGCCTGGTCATTAACGAGTGTCCAGGGAATCGATTCTTGTTGACTGTTTGGGCCTGCCCATTGGATAAAGTTAATCGCTACACTACCAAAGTCGCCTGCACCAAACCGAGATGATAAATTTACGAAAGCGTCTCTATAACCCTCCATTTGCAGAGCATACTCACGACCATTAATGCTAGGGGAAACATCAACCAGCAACGATAGTTCCAAATCAACGGGAGTCAGGCTAGCTGCGGATGCTGTTTGGGGAACCGAAGCCGTAAAACCAAGGGCCGCGATCGCAACAAAGCCAGGTAAAACGTTTGACAGCATTGACTGAGCGGAACGATTGAACATAAGAAACTACCTTTATGAGTTTTGAAATTTTCAGAAGAATCGAGTGACATTGAGCAAGCGCAAGCTCCTGTGATGCTGGAAGATGAAGCAAATTAAAGAGACTGCAAAAACGCTCATGGATACTCGGCACTTCAGAATCTGCTCAAGCTTTGAGAGTTCTAAATCTATCTACTTCTCACGATTTGAGACATATGCAAGATTGAGATCGCCGAGATTGCTTGTTGCTTGTCTAAAAATTGTGATCGCGCAAAAGAGCGATAGTTCATGTCATGCATACGCTGCTATGGGGTAGCAGACTGATTTGAGGGAGAACACACTTTCTTAAGAATTTGGTCAGTCTCTTGTTTCAACGCTTCAGAAGGGGATTCAACCGAGTATATTTCTTGCAAGACATCTGCCCAAAGTTGACGTTGAGCAAAATAGCTAGCTCGTTGCAAAGCAATTTCTTCTGGAGTCGCCTTTTGAGCTTTTAAGCGGGTTTCTAATGCTTTTAAATCGGCTGTAATAGGTGCCCGTTCTTGCTCTCCCATAATTTGAAATGTGATTGGTTTAATATCCAGAGGTTTCGCGGCATTTTTAGAGATGAAGAAAAGCCATTCGTAAGTTTTCCCAGCTTGTAATGGTTCTTTGTCGTATCGCAGGCGCTTCGGTAATTGTCTGCCTTGGGTTGCGACTTGTGTATTGGGCAGTAAAGAATCTCCTAATTTCCGGATCCCGATGACTCGATAGTCACCTCGCCAAACAAATAGAGGCTGATTGTTCCACAAGCGCTGGTCGCGTCCAGGAGTAATCAAACAAGCTGAATCTCTGCTGCCACGCGGTTTACCGTCTGGATCCTGGTTACTCCACCAATCTTGAGCAACGGCACGCCATGACTGCGAGACAGCTTTGCTTGAAGCGATAAACAGGCTGTTCTGCAAACTGATACATAACAGCGTGACAAAGATTGTTTTGAGTGAGTGCCAATGTCTAGTCATGGTTCTTCCTGATGATCGGCGGGAGGACATAAATACTAATCACTGTAATAGGGAACAAGAATGGTAAGAGCAATTGATTATTTTGATAGATCAATACAGCGATCGCGCCATATCCAACGATTAAAACAAAAGAAATAATGAATATAGAGCGCTTTCTATTCTGAATAATGAGTAGAGACAAGCTTTTGCCAATGATTGCTGCTAGTGGAATCAGCCATAAATCGGGAATTGGAGTCACCAGATGTTGCTTGAGAAAATGATGCGTTGAGTAAGCATGAAGTTCACCGCCCGTTAGCTGGCTCTTACTTCCAGGCTGCTTTAAGTGATGACGCCAGTGAGAAATTGCAAGAGGTAGGGGAAAATTATCTTCACCATCAGCTGTAACACCCGCCTCGTCATAACCACCGGGGACAATGATGACAATTGTTGATTCAAATGAAGCGAGATTGCGCGATCGCAACCAGCCCTCGCCATCTTTTAGAAGTTGCCAAGCAGGTAATGTGGTATAAACCTGGGTCGGTGGCAGCGAAAAGTCTAGAATGGGTTGGAGCCATCGCTGCCCCAACGGGCGAGAAAACTGTGTGATCATGCGTGAGTACATCGCTTCAGTTGTAAGGCGATGAGATGGGTCAAGCTGAGTCACCGCAGCACTGAGCTGGTATTGCAATGTATCAGAACTTGCTAAATTGGGCAGGGGTAGTGATTGGCTTTCAGCCACTTGCTGCCGTAGTTGCTCAATGCGTTGAGCCATGGCTAACTGGTAGGAAAGTGGTGGTATACTCTCTCGCCAATAATCCAGTTGCTTAATATGTCGATCGGGTAGCCGGATGTCACCCTTTAGATGCCAGGTTGGTTTAGCGATGTCATCTAACACGCTGAACCATTGCTCATCTTTTCGATACGCGGCAAAGACTAACCAGCTTTGGTGATTCACGGCCTGCTCTAGCGACAATCTCAACCGAGCATCCTGGGTATTGTGCCGATCCAATAAGTAATCGACACCAATCACTTTGGCATCTAATTCAATCAACCGATCAATCAGCCGCGCGATCAGCGCCCGATCCATTGGTTTCACTTGTTTAATTTTGAGCCTCTGTAACGTTTGGTCATCAATTTGCACCAAAACAACGGGAGGAGAAGAAGCATCAGAAGAAGAGGCCGTGAACTGGCGAAAGACAGCCTGTACCCAAACACGCTGCTCCAAAAGCCAGGTTTGAACTGGAGGGAACCCGCTGACAAACAGTAACAGTGAAACGGCGATCGCCTCACGTTTGGTTGGCATCCATTGTTTGAGTCGTTGTTGCCAACGAAACGGTTGAGGGCGAAATAGAGGCGCTTCAGGGTGACGAAATAGAGAAGGAACGAGATAGGCAGAAGGATAGGTGAGATGCTTCTCTAACTTGAGATGCTGTCTAGCAGCTAAAAGAGCCTCTTGTACGTCATTCAGCTCAGCCAGACTGCGGACAAACCGAATCAAAAACTCCTGTGCCACCTGGTTGTGGATTGGCTCGCGCATCACGGCCACCTGGCTGAAGCCCAAATCAATCAACCGTTGAGCCACACTCAGACCATTGCATGAGTTGAAAATTGCAAACTGTAGACCATTCTCTTTAGCGATCGCCAGATTTTGGGCAAGTTCCTGGATCAGCATCGATTCATTCGGCGCGATCGCCAGTTCCCCTCCGGTCAACACTGTCTCGTTGCTGTGTCCGGCAAAGAACAAAATATCCCAGCCTTTGGGGTCAGCAATAGCCCGCGCGATCGTCGCTCTCAACAGCGTTGTATCGGTACCCGGTTGCCACCCGACAAAATGAATTTCGGCCATCGGTTGCAGGGATTTGACAGCAGCCTGATCCTGGCGGAAGTCTAGCCCTGTTTCATCGCCTAAAATTGCCAGGATCCGCATCTTTCCCTGCCGAACCCGACTGGCAGGCTCTGCCTGAATCGTGCTAGGGGTGCGGCTGAGATGAATCGGCTTCGTAGCCGCAAATTCGGTGCCAATCTCCCACGCTTCCCAGGGTAAGCGCATTAACTCAGGCGCATCACAGGTCAGAAAGACATCTACAGCCGTTGCAGTGCGATCCTGATTTGAGGCGGCTTCTGCGATCGCCTTCCGAATCTTGAGCAACTCGGCACTGTGCAGCCAATGGTGGAATTCGGAAAGAAGCTGTGCCTCTGCCTGTACCAGCTTCGCTCGCCAATCGATCGGAGGCGCAGCCAGCGTGCCACTCCAGGAGGTGCGGGCACGTAAGGCCGATTTATAGAAGTTGAGATACGCTTGCTGCCAGGTTTGATATAAGTGGGTCAGCGTTTTGGGATAAGTCAGTTGAGTGGTGAGTTGTTGACCTTGCCCCCACGTCAGCTCAAACAGGCAGGTTTGTTCAATCAGCCACACTTTCAGACGAAAAGAAACCGTTGGCATACCAAATCGATTCAGAATGGACAGGAGAATTCTTTTTCAGAATAAAGGGACGGGTTGCCCCAGCCCAGGTTGGGTCTATTTCTTTAAGAAAAAAACATGGATAATTGGCAACTAGCGGTTATGTCAAATCCGGTTCAGCAACCATTCATTCAGGCTGCGGAGAGGCGGGTTTTGCTTCTACACTTCCCGATTGGCTGGGTTCTGGCTGCTAGACCCGCTCGTACAAATATCAGTATTCAAATGGATCCGATATTACTGGAGTTTGGACTAATCCAAAAAATACGACACATTTAGCGGGGCGAATGGCTGTTTGCCCTGACGCATAGTGGAAAATTGCATTTAGTCTAAAGGCCAAGATAGTCGCTAGCAGCTAATCCACCTGAAACCCAAACGTGGGAAGCGTTATGGCAGTTCCATCGGGTAGGGTAATAGTAGCGATAAAACGCTCATCCCATTGGCCGATCACTTGAGCGATGAGAAAGTTGGAATCCGTCGGAGCTTCTGAACGCTGTTCAACCAGTACCTCTGTTTCGGTTTGAACGAGTAGCGTCGTGTTGATTGGCAACATTACATGCGGCTGTGTACCCAGCAGCAAGAGTAGCATCCATTCAGGCTCCTGGTTTGGTTCTGAAATGACCCCTGTAACGGCATATAACCGTAACGGGATTGAACTCATGCTCCACTCGCGATAAGCGATGCCAAGCTGGGGCGGTAACACCATTCCTTGCCGTTCTAATTGGCGTAAAAGGGCTTCCACTTCTTCGACGGGGGAGCGATCGCCAGCGACAGTAGGTTGAGCGATAGAAGTTGTTGATAACGGATAATCAGTGCTGAGGGAACGGAACCCTGGAGCCAGAGTAAGCGATGGTAGCAGAGTCCAGGCAAATTCTTGCGCGATCGCATCGAGTTGGTTTTGTAACCACAGATGAGCATTCATCAGGGGTTGTAGTGGGCTGGATGACGACGGTGCTGCTGGCGTAGAGGGTTCCACTAGAGGAATTGCCACTGGCGTTAAACAGCGCAGATAGAGCAAGAGGCGATCGGGATCTGCGTTAACCCAGGCAAGCGGCAAGGAGTAGGTCTGATCTGGCTCTGGCGGTTGCGGTTGGGTTTGCCAGTGAGTCAACAACTGGTCGTGGCGGAGAAAGCCATAAATCAGAGCTTGCCCCTGTTCTTCATAGATAGCGATTAAGACATAGAAGAGAGAAGGATTCGTAGGGTCAAGACTGGCACTGGGGATTGAAATCAGTTCATCCGGTTGGCTCTCAATTGGAATCAGCGTCAGCCGCAACTGATTCACCCGAATTTGGCAAGCTGGGAAGCCATTGATGGATTCGGTTGGCTGTGTCCAGCCACGTTGATGTAACCATTGCTCAAAGCTCTGCAACGCTAAGTCATTTAAGTAAGCTTGCCATTGATCCGCTGGAGCAACATTGAGGCTATGTTGCATGGCTATTTCTATCTGCTGTGGTGAGAGGGCGATCGCCGCGATGGGAAGCGGTTCAAAATCAGTGATTGAATCATTCATGGGACACACTCCGATTAGATTGAGAAGAAAGTTCAATTTGTTGATCGAGATACTGACAGAGGATCCGGGCAAATAGGCTCGTAACAGCGTAGTTCTTGGGGGTTTTAGCGGTTGCCTGGTCTTGTTGAATTACCGTATCAATCTGTTCTGAAAGGGCAACTTCAAGCCGATTATCCAGTTGGTCAAGTTGATTGGGCGACGTATAATCAAGTGCCTTATCTTTGATGATCTGTTTTAGATGCTGCAAGAGATAATGGCGTACATCGGCACGAAATTCTTTCAGCTTTAATAACCGCGTCACCTGGTATTGGGCCTGCAAGCCAATCACCTCCGCGATCGCGGTCATCGAAGCGCCTTGGCAATGAAACAACTGCAACGCCTGTAAAAACATCTGGCTTTTGTCAGGCTTTTGGGTACGGATGCGATCGCTCACAATTTGAGCAAAAGCGGTTTCAAGCCCAGTTAATAATTGCTGCCGATAGAACTGTAAAAAAGTGGATCGTTCATCCGGTTCATTCAAAGCATCGGTCGGTGTGGTATCCGCCAGGGGAGGGGCATCGGGTTGATCGAGGGATTGACCGGATGGACTGCCCCCACGTGTTGCAATCCGATACTCTCGGAGGCGGTTAGCAAGCCCTTCAAGTTGCCTCCGCAGCAATTTGGGTGAGTGAGTGAGTCCTAGTTGCTGTTGTACCAGTTGGCTAATCTCTTCTAGCTGGGTGTCTGTTGGTGGAGGACACATTCCCTTTTGGCGGTGCTGCAGGCGATCGCGACGGTAGACAGCATGGTAACAGGTCAACAGGGTTTGAGCTTGCATCACTTCGCGATCGGTCAGTTGATAATACAGCCCTAACACCCGTTGCAGTTTTTGCGGTTGGGTATCATTCAACAGTGCCCAATCACTGAGCATACATAGCCCCCGCTCTAGCAAAAAGCGCTCTAACTCGTGGTGGCTCTTAACTAGGCGCGTTACCCAGGTCGAGAGTTGGCTGCGATCTGGATCGAATGATTGCAGAATCTTACCAGCAAGGGGGAGATAGAGATTCGTTCTTTCAGGCTTAGATATCGTTGGTTCACGGATTGAAAAAGGAGTTTTACCATCGTCATCCAACACAAAGGCAAACAAATCATAACGAGTAAAACCATAAAATTTACCAAATTTACTTTCTAATTGACGGCAATTCTGCTCAATTTGGTGCGAAATAAAACAGCGCAAACAAAGAATAGCTACTTGGTTTTCAGGTCTTTCTGAATTACCTATGGCAATTTCCATCAAGGATCGCTGAATGTCTACATCACTCTCTAAAGTTGAGCTGACATCTTTTTGAAAAAATGTCTTTGCCGCTGGCATCTCGCGCGCTCGACTTTTTCCAGTCGGGTCGAGGGTGATGAATGTCCAGTAGTGAGCGATCGCAGTCATTTGAGTCACGTGGGAATAGTCTATTGGTGAGCGATTTGCAAAGTCTGTTCCAAAGTATTTAGAGCGGCTTCAGGTTGTCTCGCTGCAAGCTGCTGAATTCCTCGCAGCAGCAGGCGATCGGCTCCTGTTGCGCGATCTTGTGTTGTTTGAGCAATAATCGGAGCGGATAAGGTCACAATAGCGTCAGTAGAAGCTAGAAGTGAGGTGGCAGTTAAGCAAAGGGCAACCGATAGTAGAGAAGTGGAAAGCCTTGTAAAGGCGGATTTATTGAGGTAAGAGGTAAATGGTTTATTCATTGGCAGGTTCTGTGGTTGATACTAAATAATGGCCTCACAAACCTTATCTCTCTCAGCATTGAGAGCATATGCAGTTTTAAGCAATGCGACCCATTCGTTCTTTGCTGGTGCAGAAAGGTGTTAAACATTGACTGCCCTCGCCCGTCGAGAGCAATCTGGGGCAAGGGCAGTGTAGCAATGTGAATACAAACACCGAAAGCGATAAACCGCTTTCATGCAAAAAGTCTGCTCATAATTTAGATGAGGTTGCTGTAGCTGGCAATTAGTTGCCAACAGCCAACTTACGCATCAAAATCGATTACTTCCGGCTTTGGAGTCCACTCGCAGTGATTCGCCATCCCTAGACATGCCATAAGTCAACGGTTTTGGATTTGCCTTCAATTTCGCCTTCCCTTCGTTTACCAACTTGCTAGTAGGGTATTGAGAACTTAAAGATCGAAGTGCTGTAACGCGATCGCTGGCAAGTGGGTGAGTATTACTCGCAATTTGGCTTGTGTCAAGGCGTTCAATCACACTAAACAAGGTCAGACACCCCTCTGGCTTAAACCCGGCTCGCACCATATACTGATAGCCAAACTTATCAGCCTCAAATTCATGGCGATGGTTGAGTTCTTGCCATTCTTTTTCCAACTTAGCCTGTTTTTGAGCATAGATTTCCCTGACGCGGTTTTGGGCCTCTTCTACTCGCCTCCGGCGGCCAGATTGAAACACACCAGTGACAACTCCACCAATTACGCCACCGCCAACTGCTTGATTCACAACACCTGTAGCCGTTGTGCCAAGATCCAGGGCAGTTAAGTCTTTGCGGAGGTCTTCGTTCTCGGCTGCCACTTCGTCCACAGCCTCTTGCTGAAGTTGCTTTAGAATCCGCTGTTTCTCACCTACACTGACTGGAATATGCTTTTGTGTGTGGTGCGCCATTTCATGTCCTACAACACAGGCAAGGGCATCGCGATCGCCATCAATTTGATCTAACAAACCATTATAAAAAGCAAGCAGATTCACCTCGGTTGCAAAGGCATTAATGTCATAGGCAGGTATGACTCGAATCCGCCAGGGACGGTCATTCAGGTCATTGGCGCGGGCTAAAAGTTCAACCACCCGATAAAGAGTGTAATAATCATTTCCCTTTACCTCTCCAAATTGTTGACGCATGTACTGCCGCGCCTTCTCATAGGTAGCATTTACTCCTGCTTGGCTTTGAGCAATTTGTTTAGAAACAGGCGTTGCGAAGCTAGCAGTAGGGTCAGGGGTTGATCGCGCCACTTGAGGCAAAGGCACTGCATTTAATACTAAGCAACTTGAAATACCAACTATCAGTCTTCTTACCAAGTACATCTATCGATTTCCCTCAAAGGTAAAGGTGTGTAGAACAGAATTCAAATGGCGAAACACGTGGATAGTATATCTTTGAGCAATTCAGAGCAGAAAGCTCGATTCATCAAAACTTTATTTTTACTTCCACCAGGGTTTTAAGTCATCATAGAGTCTATCCTTCTGTGTTGTGCGAGGTTATGCAGTTCACGAGGTTTTCCAACAGCAGGTTAAATATCGGCTAGTTCCGTCTCGTAATTCTGAAGATCCGTTCCTAGACGGCTAACTTCCAATTGTTCTTGTTCTAAGTTTTTAATCTCTGTCGCAAGCGTAGTCTGGTTTGTCTTGATTTGAGCGGTCAAGTTCATGGAATAGTTATGAGCCTGGTTCAGTTGGTCAGCCACAAAGATGACTTGCTTTCTAAATTCACCATTGGAGATGACTCCAAATCCACACAGTGCTGTCATCGCAGTAGCAACATTCTTCACGTCTTCTGAATATTGATTATTCTCATCAAGCGTAACCCCCGTCGCTCCCATACAGGCAACAGCTGCTTGATGCTTCATCATAAAAGCGCGAACATTGCGATTATGAGTTTCTAGCTCCGACTTCAACTGGTTATCTTGAAGTTCTAGATTAGAAATTTTCTGTTGTCTGCCAACCATCCGTTGAGACAATAAGTCCATTTGCTGTGTCAGGGGTTTCATCTTTGCGATGAGCGATCGCCTCTGTACTTCGCGTGTCTCTTCTGCTCGTGCGATCGCATCCTGCCGAGAAATCATCTGCGTCTGTTGTCTATGGTTTGCATTGTTTGATGTAGATATTGTCTCTGGTTGGCTTTGGCTGAATGATTCCTCGTTAGGTCGCAGATTGTTTGAAACAGTTGGTTCAGGTGTTTTTTGGAAAGTGGCATAACCCCCAGCCAGCAGGGTCAAAACACAGACTCCGATCGCAAGTTTCTTCTGCATTCTCGTTCCTCCACAGGATAGTAGTTGATTTCAGCCTGATGTATGGTCTTACTTTCTCTTATCTCCAGTGGCCTACGACTTATGCAAGTCGCGATTTTGGTGTTCCAAATACAGCTGGCGCAACGGATCAAAGAATTTAATGTAAACGAATTGGAAGAATCTAGCGAAGTAAGCGAAGCAAGTGTTAAAAAAAGATTCTATGAACTGAATGAGCCGCCTGCCCTCTTTAGGCGATAATTTTTATCGTGAAAATCAATTGCATCAGCTTAGCCAACTCAGAGCTAGAAAGAGTTACGTGTTGAAATCAGAGGTAAGCAGCATGCGTTATGAAAAGTCATTCATCCTAGCGGGCTTGGTTCTTGGGCTGATTAGTTCCTCTGCTGAAGCGGAGATGTCGCGTAGAACACACCTAGTAGCGCAAACTGCTCAACAACCTAAAGTCGAGGCCGATCGCCTACTTCAACAAGGAATTCAGCAAACTCAATCCGATCAGTTTGAAACGGCGATTCAATCCTTGCAGCAGGCGCTTCAACTTTATCAAGAACTCAAAGATTTGCAAGCGGAAGCGACGACACTGATGAGCCTGGGAAATGCCCATGAAGCCCTCGCTCGTTATGACCCGGCAATGGCTTACTATGACCAGGCACGCCAAATCTACCAAAAATTGAATGATCTCAATGGCGTTTCTGATGCGCTTATGGCTTTGGGCACCACATCAGAGTCATTGTCACAGTATGAGAAAGCAATCAAGTACCACGAGCAAAGCCTTGCCCTGGCTCGCAAAGTTAAAAATCGGTTCAATGAGGGGCGATCGCTTGGAAACTTAGGCACTGCCTACCTAGGCTTGGGCGACTATGAAACAACTATCAAATACCACAAGCAAAGTTTAGCGATTAAACAAGAAACCAACGATCGGCTAGGAGAAGGGCGGATCTTGAGCGACATGGGAACGGCTTACCTTGCCCTGGGCGATACTCAAACGGCTATTTCCCTGTATCACGATAGCTTGCGAATTGCCTGGGAAGTGGATGACCGCCGAGGGGAAGCGATCGCCCTGAGAAATTTGGGTAAAGCTTATGAAGCGTTGGGACGATATGATAAGGCAGTAGAATCGCATAAAGAAAGCTTAGCGATCGCTCAAGAAATTGGTGATCGTCGGGGTGAAGGAGAATCACTAATTAATCTAGGGGTTGCCTACCGGGGTCGGGGAAATTACGCCCAGGCGATTGAGTATCATGAGCAAAGTTTAGCCATCACGCGCGAGATTGGCGATCGCCGGGGTGAAGGCTCGGCTTTGGGCAATTTGGGGATGAACTACTACGCCCAGGGAAACTATACCAAGGCGATTGAATATCACACACAGCGTTTAGCAATTGCACTCGAAATCAAAGACCGTCAGGGTGAAGGGAATGCGATGGGTAATTTGGGTAATGCCTATCGTAATCAGGGAAATTATGCTAAAGCGATCGAATACCATGAAAAGCGTTTAGCAATTACTCGTGAGATCAAAGAAATACGGGGTGAAGGACAATCACTTGGTTACTTAGGGTTGGTCTATCGCACGTTAGGTAACTACGAAAAATCAATTGAGTACTATCAGCAAAGCTTAGAGATTTCTATAAAGATTAAAGATCGATTGACCGAAGCGAAGTCACTCGGTTACTTAGGAAATGCTT
This sequence comes from Leptolyngbyaceae cyanobacterium M33_DOE_097, assembly GCA_015296075.1. Classification (GTDB taxonomy): domain Bacteria; phylum Cyanobacteriota; class Cyanobacteriia; order Leptolyngbyales; family Leptolyngbyaceae; genus DSRU01. Next base: position 14,118 of record DVDV01000210.1, read on the forward strand.
ATTATGACTTAGGTTACTATACAGAAGCAATTAAATATCATCAAATGAGCCTGGAAGTTGCTAAAGCGATTAACGATCGCCGGGGACAAGGCAAATCACTAGGCTACTTGGGCAATGCTTACGATGCCCAGGGGCAATACGATGAAGCGATCAAATACTACACCTTAAGTTTAGAAATTGCCCGCGAAGTCAACGATCTCCGGGGTGAAGGTAAAACGCTGAGTTCCTTGGGCAGCGCCTATCATGAGTTGGGTGACTACGATAAAGCGATCGAATACCACAAATCCGGGTTAGAAATTGCCCGTAAGATTAACAACCGGGATGGTGAACGCATTGCCCTGAGCAATCTTGGTTTGACCCTGCAAAAACAAAATCAACCTGATCTATCCATTGTTTTTTACAAACAATCTGTGAATGTGAGTGAGTCATTACGGCAAGAGATCAAAAAGTTACCACGCCAAGTTCAAGAAATTTATACTAGCTCTGTAGCCGGAACCTATCGCAATCTGGCCGACTTACTCCTTTCTCAAGGGCGAATTCGCGAAGCTCAATCGATTCTAGAACTTCTAAAGGTGCAGGAAGTGCAGAGTTACGGTGACGAAATACTCGATTCGGCTGCGATTCAACTTCCTTTTCATCCCCTAGAAGCCAATGCCCTTAAAGGGTTTGAAGCGGTTCTCTCGGCCAATACCTTTTCACCGATAACCCTGGCAGGCATCGGTCAGCCCCTACGCCAAAATCGCGATCGCATCCTTCAAGATAGCAACAACACTTCTACTCAAATTGGTAACCCAGAACCGATTTTCAAGGCAAACCCCAACGCGTTGCTGATTCAAAATCTGGTCGTTGGTGACAAGCTCTGGGTGTTGTGGACAGCCGCAAACGGTAAAACGACTGCGGTGGAAGTTCCGAATGTGACGCAAGCCCGTCTCACCTTAACGGTGCAAAAATTCCGGGATCAAATCGGCTCTCCTTTCAGTGACCTCGATGTTCTAAAAGACACCAGTAATCAGATCTACAACTGGTTGCTGCCAGCTCAACTTCAAGCTGAACTAGCAAAAAATCCGAGGCAAGCTTTGATCTTTTCGCTTGATCACGTCACTCGCTACGTTCCAATCGCTGCCTTGTTTGATGGCAACCAGTATTTGACCCAACGCTATACGGTGTCAAATCTGATCACGACCGATAGCGACATGGGCGATCGCCTCTCTCAAAATGGGCAAGTGCCGACAGTCCTTGCGCTTGGCACTTCTAAAGCGTTCCCAAACTTTACCCCGTTACCGAATGTCCCGGCTGAGTTAAATGCGATCGTCCAAGAGGGCGATAATCAGGGGATCTATCCCGGCAAAATTCGCCTGAATGAGGCTTTTACAGCGAATATCCTGCGAGCTAACCTGGATGCTTACCGAATTCTTCACATCGCCACCCACGGCAGTTTCAACCCTAAAAGTATCACGGATTCGTTCCTTCTGCTTGGTGATGGCAACCGTCTCCCTATTACTGAGATTTCCAGGCTGACCCAACTGACGACGACCCACCTGGTTGTCTTGAGCGCCTGCGAAACAGGACTAAGTGGTTCTGCCCAGGACGGGACTGAGATTTCTGGCATTAGTGGCTACTTTCTCTACCGAGGAGCCAAGTCGGTGTTAGCCTCTCTGTGGGCCGTTAATGATGCCAGTACCAGCTTACTAATGCAGCAGTTTTATAGGAATCTAGCAACAAATACCGCTCAACACCCCATCACTAAAGCAGAGGCGTTACGTCAGGCGCAGTTAGCTTTGCTGCAGGGCAAAATCACAGCCAAAGATGCCCCCAACCGCTCCGATATTGCGATCGATGTTAAACCTGGAACTCGCCTTGCTCAGGAGCGATCTGACTTTTCCCACCCCTACTACTGGGCTCCGTTTGTCTTGATTGGAAATAGTTTATGAGGGAAGGCGGTGAGATAACAATATCTACTGCAAGAATGCAGCAATTCTCATTTTGAAACATTTGTACTGAAGTCAGAGCCTCTAAAGGCTTGTGCGCTCAATTTTATGAACGGCAGAATGGGTATTCCAGCCATTGATAGCTGTTCAAAATGAATATTTTTGTGAGAATTATTCTC
>DVDV01000204.1 GCA_015296075.1 Leptolyngbyaceae cyanobacterium M33_DOE_097
AGCAGGCTATACACTAATCCTTGGGCGTGTTGAACAATGGTTTCCATAACCGTTCAGTTAAATTTTGATTACGCCCTTTCTTTCAGATTTTTCCTTCTTTGGCAACCCCTTGTTGAAACTGGTGCAAGATCTCAGTTATCTCATTTTCTCCAGTATGGGTCAGGGCATTTGGTTACCAATTGTGGTGGCGCTGACGATGGTCGCGTCGTTCTTCGTGATGGCGGCAGAAGGGGCAACCTTTGCCATTGTGCCCTTGATCAAAAAACGAGTCACAGGGCAAATTGCGGGGAATGTGGGAGCTTATGGCAATGTGGGAGCCGTGATCTACCTGACGATTTACAGTCTTTTGCCCCAGGGAGCAGAGAGCGATCGCATTTTCTTCAACATGTTGGGAATTGTCGCGTTGATCGTCGCTTTCTTGAACGCCTTTTTCTTAAAAGAACCTACAGGTTCGCATGAAGAAGAGCATGTTGAGACAGAGACGGCTGCAATGATCCCAGCATTGCCAGAAGAACGCTATCACCCCTAGCCGTTTACATTTAATCGACTTGAATCGTTTCTTGTAGGGTGTGGTGATACCCGTAATACCAATTCTTCAAAACTGGGTTATAGATGATTATCTGTAAGGGCGGTATTTCCTTCGGAAACGCTAAGCGAACGTGAACCACCCCTACGAGAATCTGTAAATGGGATTTAGAGAATTGGTATAAGGCATCTCCTTTTGAGAGCTGATGTGTTGCGATTAGTATTTAGCACATCCTACAAGATTCAATATCGTTTAGTTCTTCAACGTCTAATATCAGTCTCGTAATAGTAGCCTCGAACAATGGATTTTGAATATACCCGTTTAAGTGAACACTGGTTTTCAAAACAAAATACCATCTCAGGCGTGAATAGCCAGATGAAGATCTAGAAGCATGTGTCACGTCCCTGCACTGAAATGCAGGCGGCCTAGCTCAATGCCATTGCAGCTTTGCATTTGGATTGGAAAGTACATTCCACAGAACTATGATTGCAACTTGGTCAATGCAAATCCGCTTACTACTATGAATGGGCTATCGAATAATTTGTTAGAAAGCCTGACAGCTTGTGAGCAGATTCTAGAAACTCCTGTTTCGTCAGCTTATTCCTCTCCTGTTTCTTCTTATCCTTTTTCCATGTTCAGGAATGTTTTATGTCATTGACTTCTCAAGACCCAACGATGGTCGCGTCATCCACTGAAAATGGCTCCACAACTGAGGCAACGGCTGCGATCGTGCGTGACTTGACCTACGCTCAGATTATCTTCTGGGCAGCCGTAATCGGCATTGCAGGTGGGCTGATTGCCACAGCTTACTACTATGTCCTGGAAACTTCGATGCATGTGGTCTGGCATCAGGTGCCAGAAATCCTCCAAGCTCAGTTTTCGGGTGAGTTTTTAATTAAAAACTATGTCTGGATTGCCGCATCCATCGGTGGTTTGTTAGTGGGACTATCGCTCTATTTCATGGGGCTACCCGGCGAAGTTGCCTTCGTGGTGGATAAGGTGCATGACCCCGGACGGATTGATATGAAGCAAACTCCAGCGATGATTGTGGCTTCGCTATTTTCGATCGTAGCAGGCGGCAGTGCTGGGCCAGAAGCGCCTTTAGTGCAGATAAATGGCAGCATTGGCGGCTGGCTGGGCACAACGTTGAATCTATCCCTCCCCACCGTTCGTATCCTTACGTTTTGTGGCATGAGTGCAGCTTTAGGAGCTTTCTTTGGGGCACCACTGGGTGGAGCATTGTTTGCTCTAGAAATTCCGCACCGACGCGGTTTAGAATATTATGAAGCGATTATTCCAGCCGTACTGTCGGCGATTATGAGTTTCACTGTGTTTCGGATGATGACAGGACTGTCGATCGGGGGTATGTATCACTTCGAGTCGATTCCACCGATGACGCTGACAAATCTGTTAGAAGGAGTACTGTTAGGCGCTGTTGGTGCGGCAGTAGCGTTGCTGTTTGTGCTGGTGTTTCGCGTAGTGGGCTATTTAACAAAACCGCTGCACCATCAAACGATTTTGCTGGCAACTCTGGGTGGTTTATCCATTGGTTTGATTGCTTTAGTCTTTCCCCAAACTTTATTTTTTGGCGAAAAGCAAATTGACACGATTATTGAACACGGAGCAACCTATGGAGTTGCGTTGTTGTTGATGATTGGTTTAGCAAAAATGCTAGCCATTAGTTTCACCCTGCATTCTGGCTTTCGAGGTGGTTTCATTTTTCCGCTGTTTTATATCGGTTCCGCTGTTGGGTTGGCAATTTCGCTAGGCTTTCCTCAAGTGCATCCAACGATCGCGATGGTATGCATGATGGCTGCTGTGAATGTCGCCATTACCAAAACTCCGGTCAGCACCACCGTGATTCTCAGCGTCATTGCTGATACCTCAATGGTGCCTGTGATAGTAATTGCTAGTTTTACCAGTTTCTTACTCACAACTCAGGTTTCGCTGATTAAAACGCAGCGTTCACGAAGCGGCTCCAAAGAGGATTCGCGCACTATGTCTAATGGCGAATTTGAGCCTGTTGTAAGCGATCGCCCTGCCGTCAGCTTTGGTGTGATTAACCAGGCATAGGTTCAGGCATGATGAACTGGCAAAAATTTATTCTCACAGTCGGAACTGTCACTGCCGCAATCCGCTGAACCTACGGTTGTGCTTTGAACTCACCGATTAAGACTTCACAAACGGCTTGAGTGGCTATTCTTCCGCGTCAGATGTCGTTTAGATGTTCTAGTGAGCTGGCGGACGCTGCCAGATCCGTTCCAGTGTAGCGACTTGTTGCAACAGTTGCGCCATTTGTTCACGGGCACGCTGGTCATAACGCCAGATGGCAACAATCACACTCAAAGGCAAGCTCAAATAAAACGTCCAGAGTAACCCACTTGCCAACATCCCATCGAGTTCTGGATTGAACAAAGCGGTGCGCTTGACTGGAGTGAGTTCAACGGCTTCACTCGCTTTCTCGCTATACGGCTTTTGCTCAAATGTTGTGGTTTGGGTAGCTTGCTTTGGTTGCTGCACACTACAGATCAGGCGTTGCCCTTCGGTGACGCAGGTTAGATTCTGGTTTCCACTAGAAGCAACTATTTTTTGGGTTGTTTGTCCAAAAGCAGGCGTTGTCACCAGCAAACCTGCAGCCGCAAGCCCTGCACTCAGCACAACTGCAAACTTAGGACTTACGGGCACAAATGGTAGCGATCGCAACTGGCGATGAGACGTTTTAACTTGCAGTGGACCAAATACTTTTTGCATCTTGACTTATTTTTCTGTACCAAATGACTGGTTTTATATATTTTCTGTATCTAAAGTTACTATATCATCCAGATTTCTGTTTTTATCTTAAAACGGTATTAAAGACTACCATTTCGACTTCCACATCGTGACGGGCTGAAGTTAATCTCAATTTGGATTTGCTTTGCTTGCTGGGATTCCAGTCATTTTCAGCCGCCAAATTTGCGGATAAACCACAGCGTAGATGTCAGAGAAAATCAACAATTCTAATGAATTTGTTTGGTTCGCTAGCTAAAAAAGGGGTTGATGTTCGGCCAATACCGTATCAATGACCGTTTGGCCACGAGTCGGACGAATCACATGCAAACACACCTGGTCGTTCTGAAACACCCATTCAGTTTCCCCATTCACCCTTTGCCCCGGTCTCATCACTGCCGACCAGATGAAACCTGCGTAAACATTCTGTAGCTATCGCCAGTTGGTTTAGGACATTGAAAATAAAGGGGGATGTGTGGGCTGCGCCCCCAGCCAGAGGTTCCACCCCTACACCCCGTCTTAACCTAGATGACTACCGCTATATCTCTGGCAAAACCTCCCCCTAGTTGCCTTAAACCCAGGCGATGAGAAGGTATCAATCAATTGCGTAACACCGAGTATGGCTTTCTAAGCCCTTTGGAAGCCATGTCTCATTTTGCCTTGTTTTACAAAAATACGATTTGCCGACCAAGATACAGGATTTTTTCTTGCAATTTCTCGTTTGCCGCTGTACCATCAACTTCGTGTTAACAACTAAATCTCTACCGATTTACTGTACTTTTAAGGAAGGCATGGCATGAAACGATGGCATTCACTGCTAAACGCATGGGAGCAGATTGCAAATTCAATGGCTCAACGGCTGAAACTCACGTCACTTAAAGGCTTTGTGTCGTTGTTTATGCTGGGGGCGTTGCTCAGTGTGGTGGTCGCCGCTTGCTCATCCAATCCTGCCTCGACCGATGCCAATGTACCAGGC
>DVDV01000396.1 GCA_015296075.1 Leptolyngbyaceae cyanobacterium M33_DOE_097
AGCAGGCTATACACTAATCCTTGGGCGTGTTGAACAATGGTTTCCATAACCGTTCAGTTAAATTTTGATTACGCCCTTTCTTTCAGATTTTTCCTTCTTTGGCAACCCCTTGTTGAAACTGGTGCAAGATCTCAGTTATCTAAAATCCGCGAAATCCGTTTTTGTCTGCTCATGGTTGATGCCTCCCTGAGGAGTTTATAAAAATACGGTTCCAACTTAAACAACCAGATCAATTTCTGACAGGTGCAAACATACGGAATTTAAAGAAAAATTTAGGATTTTGACGACTCAAAATCACAAAATCACTACGCGAAATACTGAAACGCAAACCGATATCAACGATTGTGTAAACCCAAATCGTGATTTGCTTCAACAAAATGGCTGACTGTACTGAAAAAACATTAATCCGCCACCACCAAACACAGATCGCTGAACCCAAAAACCTGATCGGGCGATCGTGAATCCTGATTTCACCAGCACGATCTAGAAACCCTCAGTCCAATTACAAAAAAAATCCCTCCTCTTCGCATTTCTGCCACCAAAGGGGAATCATAGGGATCAGACTGTTCGTTCACCAAAGAATACGAGTGAATTCAAACCGCATTTCGTAGAATGATTTAAGCAACAGCCGTAACTCATCAGTCCTCTCAGAGAATGTGTCGCTTTGCACTAAAGCATTTTACGCAATCCCAACTCATTTCAAAGGTTTTGCAAACCCAAATGGCGTGGAATTGAAGGGAAGGAGTTGTTACATCATATTCGACTCGACCCCTCTCAACTTTTCTTAGCTTACGGTTTAGGCAAACAGTAATCGACCTCTCGGTTCTGGGATCGGTCGTCCCAATTCTCGTGCCGTTTCAATCCATTCTTGAATGACTACTTCAACATTCTGTACAGCTTTCTGGTAAGTTTCCCTATCTGCCACACAACCAGGCAACTCAGGTACTTCGGCGATGATAGAGATCCCCCTGCCTCCGGCATCCCCCTTACAAAACTACGGTGTACACAGATCTCTCATCAACACGCTAAACACTGGTGGGATCCCCCTACATCCCCCTTAAAAAGGGGGACTTTGACGGAATTTGATTTAGCTCCCTCCTTTTTAAGGAGGGTTGGGGAGGATCGCTCGACTTGTGTGTACACGGTAGCCTTACAAAAGGGGATTATGGGGGATTGATTCGGCGCAAGATTTGTCGCTTTCTCAATTGAAATTGATATTAGTATCTACACAAAAGATCTGCTGTCTCACAAAAAATCCCCAGACTCTTAGGAACAAGAATTAAATAACTTCGATATTTGCTTGTACGGGCGAACGGCCGTTCGCCCCTCCAGAAGACTAAATATTCGATCTTATTTAATCCGCGATCCTTAGCGAATCTGGGGATGCTCATTTAATCAAACCCTTTAGGCCAGGGTCGCTTGCATCAGGGTTAACCCTTCCGGCAGCTTACCTGAGATGAGCCACTGATCCATCTCTGCGGGGCCTGCTGCCCGATTGAGTCTTTCGCGTAGGGCTTCGCCTTCTAACACTTCCTTATTGAGCAACTCTTGAGCCGTCTCCTCCAGCAAGTCTCGATTTTGCTGCAAGATTGCTAGCGCAATGTGATGCGCGTTATCCAGCGTCTCTTTCACTTCCTGGTCGATCTCTTCCATCACCTTCGGGCTAATCGCTCGCCGGGGTGACTGATAACCATCCAGAAATTGCATTTGCTGCTTCTCAAACGCAACTGGCCCCAGATAATCGCTCATCCCATAGAGGGTAATCGCTCGTTCAGCCAGGTCAGTCGCCTTTTGAATGTCATCGCTGGCTCCCGTCGAGACAATATTGTTGAAAATGAGTTCTTCAGCCGATCGCCCCCCTAAGAGAGTCGCAATTCGTCCCCGAATTTCATCTTCTGCCATTAAGAAGCGGTCTTCTTCAGGCAGTTGCAACGTATAGCCGAGGGCACCCACCCCACGCGGCACAATCGAGATTTTCTCAACCTTACCCGCACCGGGCATCATCGCCCCAACGATCGCATGGCCGACCTCGTGATAGGCCACCCGCTTCTTTTCAGCCTCATTTAAGACGCGCGACTTCTTCTCTAGACCTGCGATCACTCGCTCGATCGCTTCGCCAAAGTCAGCCATCACCACCGCTTCTCGGTTATTCCGCGCCGCCATCAGTGCCGCTTCATTCACCAGGTTAGCCAGGTCAGCCCCAACAAACCCCGGCGTGCGAACTGCAATTTTGTCCAGATCTACATCATCGGCCAGCTTCACATTCTGAGCATGCACCTTGAGAATCGCTGCCCGACCAATCTTATCGGGGCGATCAACCACAACCTGACGATCAAATCGACCGGGACGACGTAATGCCGGGTCAAGCACTTCAGGACGGTTAGTGGCTGCCAGCAAGATCACGCCCGTATTGGCTTCAAACCCATCCATCTCAGTCAACAACTGGTTGAGGGTTTGTTCGCGTTCGTCGTTGCCACCATAGAAACCACCCGAACCCGCGCGTGATTTACCCAGGGCATCCAGTTCATCAATAAAGACAATACAAGGAGCTTGCTGCTTCGCCTGCTCAAACAGGTCGCGTACACGAGAGGCACCGACACCGACAAACAGCTCAATAAACTCAGAACCCGAAATGCTGAAGAACGGAACCCCCGCTTCACCCGCGATCGCCTTCGCCAGCAGAGTTTTACCCGTTCCCGGAGGGCCAACCAGCAGCACCCCCTTGGGAATCTTGGCACCCAGGCGCGTATATTTGCCTGCGTTCTTCAAGAAATCGACAATCTCTTGCAGCTCAGCTTTGGCTTCATCCACGCCAGCCACATCGGGAAACTTCACACCCGTGCTGCCTTCCGAGTAGATCCGGGCTTTGCTCTTACCAACCGTTAAGGCTGCCGGACCACCACCCTGACGGTTGAGTAAAAAGCCCCAAATACCAAAGAAAATCAGGGGTGGAATCACCCAACTGAGGAGGGTTGAGATCCAGCCATTCTGGTTAGGCTGAGGCGCGCCAAACTCAACGCTGTTGTCTCGCAAAATCTTGGGCAAGTCGAGGTCGATCTGCACAGGGGTTGTGGAGTAAACCCGTGGACGGGCCGCTTCTTCAGTCGTTGGTGTGTCTTCAGTTGGTTTCAAGGTAAACTCGATGCGCTCAGAACCAACTAACGCGCGATCGACCTTTCCAGCTTTCACCTGATTAATAAAGTCGCTGTAGGCAACTTGAGGCGGACGTGAACCAAAGCTGGGAATCACAAAGTTTAAGACCAGCAGCAAGGTCAGTAGAATTAAGAGACTACCACCGAGCTGGCGTCGTCTGGGGGACTTTAAAGGGGATTTATTCCCGGTATCAACAGGCATGACAGATCGCTCCTATACGTCGCTTTCGCCGTTTGCTTTCGCTGCTAGCTGCTAGCTCGCTCTCAATGTAGAAGCTAACGCCGACTGCTGTCGCTTGATGAGTTGCTAAGGAACAAGAATTAAATAACTTCGATATTTGCTTGTACGGGCGAACGGCCGTTCGCCCCTCCAGAAGACTAAATATTCGATCTTATTTAATCCGCGATCCTAAGTAGCTAGACACAGATCGCTCACCTGTTTTTGAGGATAGCGGAGACCACTAACTCAAACTCTCGTCAATTGACACTGAGAGCTAGCAAACTTGCCAACAGATTGGGTAGGTGCTGCTACGCAACGTTTCTTGCGGCTACTTACAAATATTGTAAAGAGTTCGTTGCGATCGCTTGAATGCGGAAATCCCCCCCTGCTGGTAGGGTTCTAAGTCGTTCACTGAAAGAACTGGGTAGGGTTCAGCGTTTCTCAGTAATTTGCCGCGATCGCCCCTGCTACACTCGCTCGAAAGGTAATAAACAGGGTAAACTGTTTCCCTATAATCGGCTGGGAAGCGTCTCAGCAACCGTGTAATCTGACATGAAGGTGAGAGTATGACCTTACGCGAAAAACTAGCAGCGACCGTAAACGAAAAGCACTTGCTCAAGCATCCGTTTTATGTAGCGTGGACAGAAGGCAAGCTCACCCGTGAGCATCTGAAGCACTATGCCGTGCAATACTTCCAAAACGTGAAGGCTTTTCCGACCTACCTGAGTGCGGTGCATTTCAACACGGTAGAGGTTGAAGGAGCCGTGGCAGTGCGCCAAGAAATTTTAGAAAACCTGATTGAAGAGGAACGGGGAGACAACAACCACCCAGCTCTATGGGAGCGGTTTGCCACTGCTTTAGGGGCAACCTCTGAAGAGTTAGAGCAAACTCCAGCCCTGCCTACAACGCAAAATCTGGTCAACACATTTCGCGAACTGTGTCTCAAGTCGCCTTTCTACGCAGGTTTAGCGGCGCTCTACACCTACGAGTCTCAAATTCCTGAGATTGCCGGGGTCAAAATTGATGGGTTGCGTGAGTTTTACGGCATGACCAACGCCGATGACTATAAGTTCTTCACCGTCCACCAAAAAGCAGACGTTTACCACACTGAAACCGAAGCAAAACTGATTGAGCAGTATGCCGACACGCCTGAAAAAGAAGCCGCCGTGTTAGAAGTGGCTGAGCAAGCGGCAACGGCTCTGTGGCAGTTTTTAGATGGCGTTTATGATGCCTACTGTGCCGATGTGAAAGAAGCGATCGCGGCTTAAGTGTGATCCTGCTCTGGACGGGTCTGGCATTCCAGGCCCCGATCTAAGAAATTGGTTGAAATATTACGACTCAAAGGAGATGGCAGGGCTGTCTCCTTTTTTTTGCGGCAGTGACATGGGAAGCCGTGTAATCTCAAAAGCCTCTGGAAACTGGCAACCAGAGAGAGCAATCTCCGCGATCGCCTGAATAACCTCATTCATAGAAAAATATGTAATGTAATAAACATTCAACTTCTAAAAAATAGTTCATCTATCTAAAGAGACGATTATTAGGATCGAGGATGACAACAGTTCTAAAAACAATCTTTTTATGAATAGCTGTTATAAGAAAACTCCTGGAACCTTCCTCTAGAAGGCTTTAAGGATCTGACTATATCATTTTGATATAGTTCTCTTAGTTACTTCTTATCCTTGAACTCTATCGTTTTCAATATTAAATTTACTTGAGGAACTCTAGTTTTAAGGTGTTAATTCTTGTAGAGTTCGGATGAAGTGTAAATTTTTTGTCGTGTAGAGTTTTTTGCAGCCATGAGACCACCATTGCCCTGTAGTGGTATGTATATCCGAGCCTTCCTCTTGTTTGCTCTGGTAGGCATTCTGGCCGGCTTTATTCCAGCCCCCCACTGCACCACAACCGAAGAGCCAGCATCCGGTGTGATGTCGCCGTTCTACCGTACCCTGTCTGGCTTGTACGGGACTCGCTAAATTTCTGCGTCAAGCTGCTCAAGTGGCAGATACCCGTTGCTGTCACCCGGATGGGTGTGGGAGTGTGGGAGTGTGGGAGTGTGGGAGTGTGGGAGTGTGGGGGTGTGGGAGTGTGGGAGTGTGGGAGTGTGGGAGTGTAGCTCAGACGAAGCTTCTGCACCCTGTCCTAATTGAGATGACTATGGCTATACGTTCCGAATGGCCGATAGTATCAAGGCCAAAGCAGATTAAGCTTGTCCCAACCAGGGTAAAACTTTCCCCATCACTCCACTACCCCATCCCCCCCTACGGCATCATCCCTGGCAGGTCGCTGCCTGCTGAGGAAGGCTGCTCACTTAACACCCAAAACACATCAAAACTTTGGGCTTCTAGCGTTGCTGAGTTCGTTGTGCTGACACTGCGCAGAGTCCCTAAGATCCGCTGAACTTCCCGCACAATAAAGTCATCTTGCGAAGGAACACTGGGTAACACCAATCCATACAGGAACGAGAGCGAAGCCCCCATATTCACAAACAGGTAGCCCTCATTTGGGGTAGGTAGCCCTTTAATCGCGGTTTGAAAGGTGTAGGTCGGTGGCAGAAAAATGTAAGGTTGTGGCACGAGTTGCGGTAAGACGCCTGTGCCAGATGTGATCAACAGCGTTTTTTCATCCACCCAGCCATAGGCAAGACCGCTGACAACCTTACCATCAAGCCGATCTTCCCAACTGGTAAAGCTGCTGCCCTGAACCTGGCGCTGCACAATTCGGTTAGGGCCACCTGGTTGCTTGCGAATATAAGCGTCTAACTTGGCGAGACTTGCCTCGGCAGCAGCGCGATCGCTCGTTTGCACCATTAACCCCATACCCAGGTCTAACCCCGGATAAAAGGAGCTGAATAAGCCATTCTTAGCCGGAAAGAAGAAGAAAACGTATTCGCCATCGAGCCAGGACACGAGTTCCTTTTCAAAGTCGATTCCCAATGTGGATTGAAAGCCGGAGCGAAACTTGGCTAAATCAGCCTGAAATTCTTCATCCTCTTTGGTGCTATCGAGAAAACTCTGCCATTGCTCGTTAAAGTTGCGGCTGTTAGCTGAGAGAAACGTCGCCGCCGGCAGCCGATTGAGGATTTGGTTCGCATCGGGTCCGGCCTTGGAAACCCATTCCGGTTTGGGTGCGGTGTAAAAGGTGTTGCTTTGACTGCGTAGCCCATTTGGCTCAACCCAGGTAAAGCTGTTGAACGAGCGATAGTCTTTCGTCACAGCCGCAATTTGCTTCTCGGTGAAGAGGGGCGGTTTAAAGCCTGCCGTGGGGGGAACTGTTGCGGGGTCAATGCGGTTCACCAGTTGCAACAACTCCGCTGTACTGCCATAGGCTGTCACCAGCGATTTGGTGTACTGGGGATGATTGACCGTGCGCTGAAAGTCGGTCGTGCTGGCTAGTCGGGGGCTGTCGCTTTCAATCGAATCGATAAACCGCTCTAGGGCTGCTTGTTCGCCAGCAATCACTACATGTCCCGGTAAACGCGCGATCGCCAATCCACGTTGAGCTGTTAACAGCTCACCTGGTAAGGGCTGACCCGGTGGCAAAGTCGGCGGTAAGGGGTTCGCTGAGGGGGCAGAATCTTTGACTGCGACCAGGTGTTGCTGCGCGACTTGCACGCGAGTTGGCAACCATTGAGCGGTTGGAGAGGTCGGCTGCTGTACCTGAGAAGGTGGCTCAGATGTCTCATCCGGGCTGGGTGTTTCTTCAGGGATGGGGGTTGGCTCAATCGGAGTCGCCGGATTCGCAGGCGTTGCTTGACCTTCCCAAACGACGATCGGTATACCTTTGTAAGTCGTGTCAACCGTGGGCGCTTCACGCGAGGTCTTCAGTTTTGTTAAAAAGGCATCTAGTGCAGCCTGATCCTTAATGGGTGACAGGAATAGCGTGCTGCGACCGATTGTTTCTAACGGTTGAGAGGGCGGTAACAGGGCGATCGCGACTTCTTCACCGAGCCAGCCTTGCACATCACTCAGTGTCATTTGGGGCGACAACCAGGTGAGCGGAAACGAGTTGAACGGAATGATTTGAAGCTGTGCCTGGTAGGGATTAAACCGATTTAAGTCTTGCCACAGCTCAGGTTTAAGGTTGAGCATCACAACCGCTGCCGTATTTCCCGGTAAGATGCGACTCACACTACTGTCAGCAGGTAAAGTTTGGGCAGGTGTTTGGGCTGTAGCAGGCGTGGGCAAAAACAGGGCAGATGTTGCCAGCGCAAGGGATATACGACGTAGCAAGGCTTTTTCCTCCACACAATTAGGGGCATTGAGCCGAGTTTTGAGCTGATTTGTCAGACTTTAAGCGAAGGCCAAATCACGCGTGAGACTCCTACTCACTCTAAGGTTGAGATGTCTCCAACGAACTGTTTTTTAATGGAAAAACAGTATTTCTCTGAGAAAACGTGCTCAATCACTAATTTTCTACTTTCGGCAATAAAATCGAGCAGTTTAACTTCAGCCAGAATTTCCAGAATTCCACTAAGATGACAAAGCCCTAGTTTTTCTTTCGACAACTGGCTATGCATCGGATTGCTACAACTCCAGGCGGGTGGAATCCAGAAGCGGAGGGGGTTGTTTTTATCGAGCAAACTCCCGCACAGATCGCCCTCCTCACAGCAGCGGATACAGAGATTCAAACTCTGGCGCGTGCGGTTGAGCATTTGCCAGAAGGTTTTCCGGCGATTCGGGTGGCAAGCTTGCTGAATCTGCAACAGCAATTGACGATCGACACCTATGCCGAAGACGTTTTAGAACATGCTCAGATCATTGTCTTACGGTTGTTGGGTGGTCGTTCGTATTGGAACTATGGTCTGGAAGTGGTGAAAGAGGTGTGCGATCGCACCCAGGCGAGTTTACTCGTGCTACCGGGAGACGATCGTCCCGATCCGGATTTAATCAGTCATTCTACTGTGCCGTTAAGCGTGGCCAATCAGGTTTGGCGATATCTCGTCGAAGCGGGTATCGAGAATGTCACCCATGCCTTGCAGTTTCTCAGCGATGCCTGTTTAGGCAGTGGCTATCAACCACCAGCACCGCAACCTGTGCCCCCGGTGGGTCTTTACCAATGGCCAGCGATGTCTGAGAAAACCTCTACCGTTTCCGAAAGCTCAACGCCAACCGTCGGGATTCTATTTTACCGGGCACATTACCTGGCAGGTAACACGGCTCCCATTGATGCCCTTTGTCAGGCATTGCACGATCGCCAGCTCACGCCCGTGCCGCTCTTTGTCTCTTCGCTGCGCGATCGCGATGTGCAGGCTGAGGTGCAGAGTTACTTGCAGCCGAAAGCAGGGCAGGCGGTTGACCTGATTTTGAATACAACCAGTTTTGCGATCGCCCAGTTGGGTGCTGCAACGGCTCCGACTCAACCAGAACAGGCTGCCTCACTCTGGGAAACGTTGAATGTGCCTGTCCTGCAAGTGGTTCTGAGTGGGGGCACGGTTGAGCAGTGGCAGATGAACTGGCAGGGCTTATCACCCCGCGATATTGCCATGAACGTGGCTCTGCCAGAGGTTGATGGCCGCATTTTGAGTCGGGCGGTTTCCTTCAAATCCGTGCAGGTCTACAATCCAGCTTTAGAAACGGACGTTGTAACCTATGAACCGTTGGGCGATCGGATTCACTTTGTCGCAGAGCTAGCAGCGAACTGGGTCAAGCTACGCCGCACTCCCATTGCAGAACGCAAGCTTGCCCTGATCTTGGCGAACTATCCCACCAAAAATGGACGACTGGCGAATGGGGTTGGCTTAGATACGCCTGTCAGTTGTGTAGCCATTCTCCAGGCGTTGCAGCAGGCAGGCTACCACCTGGAAAACGTGCCGCAGACCAGTGATGAGCTGATTCAACAGTTGACCGCTGGTGTCACCAATGATGCTGAGGGGCGGGAACTGCGAGCAGTTTACCAGTCTTTATCAGCGGCGGCCTACCAATCCTATTTTGCAAAGTTGCCAGAATCGGTGCAGCAGGCGATCGCCGCGCAGTGGGGCGATGCTTCAACCGAAGCTCTGCCAATTTCAGGGCTTCAGTTGGGCAACGTGTTTGTGGGGGTGCAACCCGCGCGAGGCTATGACCAGGATCCCGCTTTGAACTATCACGCGCCTGACTTGGTGCCAACTCACGACTATCTGGCGTTTTACGCATGGTTGCGGCAGGAGTTTGGTATGCAGGCGATCGCCCATGTCGGCAAGCATGGCAACCTCGAATGGCTTCCCGGCAAAGGTATTGCGCTGTCGGCTGAGTGCTACCCCGAAGTTGCATTTGGCGCGATTCCTCACCTATACCCGTTTATCGTCAACGATCCAGGCGAGGGCACCCAGGCAAAGCGGCGATCGCAGGCTGTGATTGTCGATCACCTCACCCCACCCCTGACCCGTGCCGAGTTGTACGGTCCTCTGCAACAGTTAGAAACCCTGGTCGATGAGTATTACGAAGCTCAAAGCTTAGACCCGACTCGCCTGGATCGGATTCGCGAAAAGATTATTGCTCTCATAGTGCAAGAAAATCTGGATCAAGATTTGGGCATTCCCTCAGCGTTGCTCAGTCTCAAACAAGTGGGAAAAGTAGTTGAGAGTCGGTTCGATGCGTCCGTTTTAACGCGGTTGGATGGCTACCTGTGCGAGTTGAAAGAGGCGCAGATTCGCGATGGCTTACACATCTTTGGGCAGTGTCCCACAGGCAGGCAATTGCGCGACTTGACTGTGGCGATCGCCCGTCGTCCCAGTGGGGCAAATCAGGTTGGCTTGACCCGCGCGATCGCGCAGACCTGGGAGTTAGACTTTGATCCCTTAACGGCTGACCCTACCTTACCCCTCACAGTTCAGCAACAGCAACGCTTGCAGACGGGCGATCGCTCCAGGATGCGGACAGTGGGAGATGCGATCGCCCAGCTCGAAACCTATGCGGCTGAGCTGGTGCAAACCCTGCTGGACGAAAAACCTTGCTCCGTTGACTCTGGAACTCCGCTAGCGCAAGAACTGAGCTGGATTCAACAGCAGCTTTTGCCCGACCTGCGACAAACTGAAGCCGAAATCACTCATTTGTTGCGGGGCTTCAACGGTGAGTTTGTTCCAGCGGGGGCTTCGGGTGCGCCAACCCGGGGACGTGCTGATGTGCTGCCCACCGGACGCAACTTTTACTCGGTTGATATTCGCGCTATCCCAACTGAAACCGCCTGGGATGTAGGACGTAAAGCGGCAGACGCCCTGGTCGAACGCTACACCCAGGAACATGGCGAGTATCCTAAAACGTTGGGACTGTCGATGTGGGGCACGGCAACCATGCGAACCGGAGGCGACGACATTGCCGAAGCATTGGCGCTTTTGGGTGTGCAACCTGTTTGGCAGGCCGGACGGGTGGTTGACTTTGAAATTTTGCCCCTCTCAATTTTGGGTCGGCCTCGCGTCGATGTCACTCTAAGGATTTCAGGCTTCTTTCGTGATGCGTTCCCTAACTTGATTAGCCTGTTTGACCAGGCGGTGATGGCGGTTGCAAACCTGGAAGAAGCGGCTGATCAAAATCCCCTGGCGGCGACCGTTCAGCAAGAAACCCAGGAGTGGCAGCAGCAGGGGTTGACCCAGACACAGGCCGAGCGGCGATCGCGCTTTCGGATTTTTGGGTCTAAGCCGGGTGCCTACGGTGCTGGCCTGCAAGGCTTGATTGAAGCGCAAAACTGGGAAACCGATGCGGATCTCGCCCAGGCTTATATTAACTGGAGCAGTTACGCCTACACCGCACAGGGGCATGGTTCCTCGGCTCCCGAAGCGTTTGAGCAACGCTTGCAACAGATGCAAATTGTCCTACACAACCAGGATAACCGCGAGCATGATTTGCTTGACTCAGATGACTACTACCAGTTTCAGGGCGGGTTAGTGGCAGCGGTGCGATCGCGGCGAGGCACCGATCCGGTGACATACTTTGGCGACCATTCTCAACCTGAGCATCCCCGCATTCGTCGCTTACAAGAAGAGATTGCCCGTGTTTACCGATCGCGGGTAATCAATCCAAAGTGGCTAGCGGGCGTGATGCGGCATGGCTACAAAGGCGCATTTGAAATGGCCGCGACCATCGATTATCTGTTTGCCTACGATGCAACCACCCACTGTGTCCCAGACTATATGTATGAAGGTGTCGCAGCAGCCTACTTATTTGACTCAGAAGTGCAACAGTTTGTTGCTCAAAAAAATCCCTGGGCGTTACGTGATATGGCAGAACGCTTACTCGAAGCCCACCAGCGTGGCCTCTGGCGATCGGCGGATGCCAAAACCCTCGATCATTTGCGTGAACTGGCCTTGCAAGCAGAAGCCACGATTGAATCAGGGTTAGGGTAGAGCGCGTTTTTCACGGTTGTAGAAATCAGCGATCGCGGTGTGCAAGGTTGGATACAGTCGTTCTTGTCCAATTAACTCGATCAGACCTGCTTTTCGCAATTGCATATACAAATCTTGCTTCACTCGCGCCATAGCAAAAGTAATTTGCTGGGCCGCGAGATCTCGGTGTAATGTCCTCAACATATCAGCCGCTGTAATATCAATTTCAACGATTGCTTCTGTATTGAGGACAAACCATTCAACAGGGGTTGTTTCTGCTTTGATCGCCGCCATTGCTCGACGACGAAAATTTTCAGCATTGGCGAAGCAAAGCGGTGCATCGTAACGATAAAGCACCAAACCAGGAATCGTGGTTGCCCTTTCCCAGTCTTCAATGTCATGCAACCCTGCTAAATCTGGCACTTCGCCCATCACGGCATCATGCGGATGGACGAGACGGGCAAACAGATCAATCACTGACAGTCCTACGGCTAGCCCCACCCCAACTAGAATATCGGTTGCTAACACCCCAATCATGGTAAAAACAGCCAGTCGTAGTTCACTGGGCTTGAAGCGAAGCAAGCGTTTAAATTCTGCGATTTCAATCAAACGCAGCGCCGCATAAATGACGATCGCCCCCAGTGCTGCTTTAGGAAATTGGGCCAGCAGTGGATACAGAAACAGTAAAACGAGAACGACAACAACAAATGCCATTAACGAAAACACCTGCGACTTGCTGCCCAGAGAGTCGCCCAGGGCTGTGCGGCTGCCACTACTGCTGACCGGAAAACCCTGCATTAAGCCAGCGCCAATGTTGACTGCTCCAAGGGCTAACAACTCCTGATTCGCATCAATCTGGTAACGATTGCGATCGGCAAATGATCGGGCAGTCAATACGTTGTCAGAGTACCCCACCACTGCAACGCCAACTGCCGTCGAAAGTAAATAGGTCATTTGCTGAAGTGAGAACCCGCTTGGCAACTGAAACTGAGGCAGACTGGCAGGAATAGAACCAACCACCGCGATACCTTGTTTTTCCAAGTCGAAAAGGTAAACTGCCGCCGTTGCTAACAAAACGGCCAAAAGAGGCCCCGGCACACGAGGAAACCACCACTGCACCACTAGCAAAAAAATCAGGGCACAAACCGCCAGAATCAAGGTTGGTTGTTGACACTCCCCATCTTAAAGAAGATGGGGATTCTTAAGAGATTTTCATTCTTAAAGGCTGAGCCAAAACAGCCACTACCCACTCCGAGTTAAACCCATCGTGGCTACTTTTCTTACCAATATTGGCTGCCCCATTACAA
>DVDV01000209.1 GCA_015296075.1 Leptolyngbyaceae cyanobacterium M33_DOE_097
AGCAGGCTATACACTAATCCTTGGGCGTGTTGAACAATGGTTTCCATAACCGTTCAGTTAAATTTTGATTACGCCCTTTCTTTCAGATTTTTCCTTCTTTGGCAACCCCTTGTTGAAACTGGTGCAAGATCTCAGTTATCCGATTGTCTGGATTCTTGGACCTTCCGGTTTTGGTCTGGTAAATCAAGACATTGACACCTTACTGTTTTGTATACTGCCATTCTTTTCTAAAGTCGGGTTTAGTTTTCTCGATTTACATGGTTTACGAAGTTTACAAGGGCGGCAGTCAGAAACCAGACTCGATCGCGCCGCGGATCAGGCTCTACATTTTCTTGGTCTGATGACTGCACAGTGGACACCCCGATCTAGAATACCCCATCGAAGAAGTCGCCGTTTACCGGGTGGACTGTAATCAAGGTTGGCCTACCAGGTGAGTTTGTCAGGCACTGCGATCGCCAACAGAGAAAGACCATTACCTATCATCGCAATTGAGGAGAATTAACCATGCCCCGTTCTTTTATTCCAGTCGTCACCTTTTTGGGTTCTATCGCTGTACTGGCAGCCTGTGGGCCGACTACAACAGATACTCCAGTTTCTCCCACACCGGGTGCGACTGTGACTCCATCTCCAGATGCAACGCTTTCCCCATCTCCAGATGCAACCGAGACGCCTTCTCCTACACCGTCTCCTTAAGTGAGTTGGCATTATCACCTGGGAGTGGATAAGGTCATAAATGCTGGGCAGATCAAGAAGCTGGATTCAAGCTATAGAATCAGACAGATCTGACCAATTTTCTGCAACCTCTGCGCGATCGGGGATCGCCCAGTCCCCCCCTTGCAACACTAAGGGACTTGCAGATAAATACTGTACCAATAACGAAAATCTGTAAGGGCGAATGGCCATTCGCCCCTGCTGCATCACTGGGATATTATTTCAGCGCACTCCCCTAACTGGTAACTGTTAAATTGGCTGCCAAGCAACGCTCCGGAATCAAAGAAAAAATCTAACTTCAAAACAGCCTGTCACTTTTCAGTCACATTTGTCATCAAACCTTGAGATAACAACGTCAAAAGGTAGGTAGCGGATTATCGGTTGGTTTATACAGGTTTCCTGCAAGCGGCATCATCAGATGGAAGGTAGTCGATAAAGCTGATCGTAGGTTGGTGCTTCAAAACGATGAACCCTTCAGTTGCCGCGTTAGCTTTTGGCGATCGTTCAGACCACTTGCTAGAGATGTTATCCCAGGTTATTTATCTGCGGTCGAGCGTCTCTAAATATCAGTTCAGAGGGAACAGAGGGCTTTATGACAGAACAGAATGGCATGAATGAACACCGCAAGGATGAGCAACTAGAAGCCTTTCGTCGCGAACCAGGGGAACATCTAACTACGAACCAGGGTGTGCGAATTGATGACACTAACAACTCCTTGAAAGCAGGAGAGGGGGGGCGACGTTGATGGAGGATTTCCACTTCCGGGAAAAGATGACCCACTCTATCAATGAAACATTTCGCCATGGGAAAGCGATCGCTGCCACAGGCGAAGGCGTAGACCTGCTGCAAGCCTCAGATATTGCGGGAGCAGAGCTAGCGGAGCAGGACGGACGCATTGCCACTGATAACGGAGTTGTGACAACTCGACATGGTTCAATTCAGGATGTGAGTCAGCAGTTTATCCACGCGATCGCCCAACATCGACACTGGCAGCGCACCCAAAAGGAACGAGTTCCAGCGTAACAGCTAGAATCCCAAAAGGAACTGTCGATTCAAGGCCGTTCCTTTATGCCAATGACTTGTGGTTGTTAGACCCGATGCAAATATTGATTTGAGACACGATTGATGAAACAGCTTTTACATAGATCAACCCGATTTCTACTTGCAGGGGTTGCCCTACTGGTGTTGCTTATTTCCTGTGCCACGGCACCTCAAGCACAAACTCCCAGTCCAACTGCACAACCTGCGGCGGTTGCATCACCAGGTGGTGAACTGTCTGCCTACCCAGCTCAATTGCCACCATTGCCTTATGAATATGGAGCGTTAGCCAAAGCGATCGATGCGGAAACCATGAAACTGCATCACGATCGCCATCATGCCTCCTATGTGAACAATTTGAATGAGGCATTAAAACCCCAATCCAATTTGCAGAACCGGAGTGTGGAAGCCTTATTACGTGACTTAAACAGCCTTCCAGAAGACATCCGCACAACAGTTCGCAACAATGGCGGCGGGCACCTCAATCACACAATTTTCTGGCAGTTGATGAGTCCAAATGGGGGCGGGCAACCGACTGGAGAAGTTGCTCAAGCAATTACCCAAACCTTTGGCAGTTTCGACAACTTTAAGAAGGAATTTAATGAAGCAGGCGGCGATCGCTTTGGCAGTGGCTGGGTGTGGCTCGTTCGCAACGGGCAGGGGCAACTTCAAATTGTCAGCACTCCTAACCAAGACAACCCCATCATGGAAGGTAACTTTCCAATTATGGGAAATGATGTTTGGGAACATGCTTATTATCTGCGCTATCAAAATCGCCGTGCGGAATACCTGAATAACTGGTGGAACGTGGTGAACTGGCAGGAAGTGAATCGACGGTTTCAACTGGCTGCTCAGCAGTAATTGGGTAGGAGGTTGGACATGAGTTTGAGACGGTTGTTGATGCATAGCCCGATCGCGGTTGCAACTCTCTGGATTGTGGTGTATTTGCTCTTTGCCCTATTTCCATTGCTTGTGTTGCTACTGCACCCGCTGCCTTCCGGTCGTGGCTTTTGGACAGAGTTTTCCGTTGCATTGGGCTTTATCGGCTTAGCCCTCATGGCGTTGCAATTCGTGTTAACAGCTCGGGTTAACCGCATTGAAGCATCTTATGGGATTGATATATTGCTTCAGTTTCACCGCTACACTGCAATGGTCGCTTTCGTTATGGTGCTGGTGCATCCTGTCATTCTATTCATCGTCCAACCAGAAACCCTGCAATTGCTCAACTTTTTCCAGGCTCCCTGGCGGGCACGAATGGCAGTTCTGGCAATGCTGGCATTTCTGGCAATGGTAGTGACAACTATCTGGCGGAAGCAACTCAAAATCCCCTACGAGCCGTGGCGAGCCTCTCACAGCATTTTGGCGGTACTTGCAGTGGGGTTAGGATTTGGACACGCGATCGGGGTGGGTAATTACCTGGGTTTGTTCTGGAAAGCGATGCTGTGGTCTGGCATTATGCTAATTTCGCTATGGCTGATTATCTATGTACGTCTGGTCAAACCCTGGCTCATGACTAAAAAGCCTTACATTGTGGAAGCGGTGTATCCTCAGCGAGGGGATGTCTGGACATTGGCGCTGCGTCCTTTGGGACATGCTGGCTTTACGTTTCAGCCAGGTCAGTTTGCCTGGTTAACGCTCAACATTACACCGTTGAGTATGCGCGAACATCCATTCTCGATGTCTTCCAGTGGCGATCGCGCCGATCGCATTGAGTTTGGTATCAAAGCGATCGGTGACTTTACGAAACGGATCAAAGACTATAAGCCGGGTACTAAAGCCTACTTAGATGGACCTTATGGAGTATTTACGATTGATCGCTATTGGGACACTGCTGGATTCGTATTGATTGCAGGTGGTGTCGGCATTACACCGATCTTTAGTATTTTGCTGTCAGCCGCCGAACGCAAGGACGATCGCCCATTTTTGTTGATCTATGCAGCGGCGACCTGGGATGACGTTACCTATCGAGAAAATCTGGAGGAATTGAAGCAGGCGTTGGATTTGAAAATTGTATATGTGCTGCGCAAAGCTCAAGACGATTGGGAGGGTGAAACTGGCTATGTTGATCAGGCACTGCTAGAAAAATACATCCCTCTGCATCGTGGTACTCGCCAATATTTTATCTGTGCGGCTCCGGTGATGATGGATGCGGTGGAACGTGCTTTATTTGAACTCAATGTTCCGATCACAAACATCCATATGGAACACTTTAATTTGGCTTAATTCGTTAAATAATTTGAGTTTATTTTTTATGCGTTATAGTATCATGCTGCAACTTGTGGCAGCGACTACTTTCGTCCTCTTGGGAGCCGCTGCCCTATTTGCCTGGATTCAAACTCGGACTGAGCCGATAGATTCCAGCAATTCTCATTTTGAAACATTTGTACTGTAGCCAGAGTGTCTAAAGACTTGTGCACTCAATGTTATAAACGGCAGAATGCGGGTTTCAGCCATTCATAAACGTTAAAACCGGACGTTTTTATGAGAATCATTCTCA
>DVDV01000025.1 GCA_015296075.1 Leptolyngbyaceae cyanobacterium M33_DOE_097
AGCAGGCTATACACTAATCCTTGGGCGTGTTGAACAATGGTTTCCATAACCGTTCAGTTAAATTTTGATTACGCCCTTTCTTTCAGATTTTTCCTTCTTTGGCAACCCCTTGTTGAAACTGGTGCAAGATCTCAGTTACCCTAAATGCTGAAACACTGAGTGTTGGAAGGAAGACTCCTTTAGGGTTGGACTACGGAAGTATTATCGGCACACTCAGCTATGGGATGGGAGCCGCAGGGGATATTAATATTCATGCAAATCAAATTCAGATTATAGAGGGTGGAGGGATCACTTCTGTTGGTAATGGACTGGGGGGCAATGGTGGTATCTACATCACAACCGATGATTTGCTAATGAACGGTGGGACTCAAACCCTGATTCCTCCGACTCCAGGCTCTCCTTTTTACACCCTCGCCTACACAACTAGCTCTTTGTTTAGTAGTTCCGTTGGAGCCTTATCAACCCCAAAAAACGTTGAGATTAAAGCAAATCATTCAATCCAGCTACTCAATGGCGGGGCGCTTGGAACCAATGCTTACAGCCGTTCCAATGGCTCAGTAAAAATTCAAACCCCCTCCCTCTTGATTAGTGGGAGGTTACAAGCTTCTCCTGAAGAAATACAGCAGGTAAAGGCAGCACTCCCGGCTGGAAGCGAATTACGGGTTGATCCCTTTATTCCAGCCGCAATCCTCTCAGCCAACGGTCAGTACAATTCAGTCAGTGGACAAGCTATTGGACTACCACCGGGGTTCGTACCTGAAGGGCAAACTGGAGACATCGAAATCCTGACCTCTAATCTCGTCGTCACCAATGGAGGAGTAATCACAGTGACGAACGAAGGGAAGGGAGATGCTGGAAATCTGAAAATTTCTACTCAAAACTTTAAAGTCCTCTTAGACAGCGAAATTTCAGCTCAGTCCCTGAGTGGCAATGGAGGAAACATCGATGTCAATGCCAGTCGCTCCATTTTTCTCCAAGGCGGCGGAAAAATTCTAACTTCTAGCTTAGAGACTGGGAGTGGAGGGAATATTCGTCTCCAGACCCCATTTTTTGGAGCCTTCAACGGAAACCTTTTTTCAACTGCTGTATTTGGCAGTGGTGGCACAATTCAGTTGAATAGCCCGATCGCGATTTTTAGAGATAGTCAAGTCAGTGTCTCCTCTGAGCAAGGCCGCACTTTTGACGGACAGATCATTGTCAAAGAACCCTATTCAGATTTCACAGTTGAAAGAAGTGAGTTAATCCCCCAATCGCCACAGTTAGAACAAACAACTTGCCAAGAACGGCAAGGCGTTCTTAATACCTATCTTCAAGCCAATTCACCCTCAATTATGCCAACCGCTAGTGGTTGGCACGATCCAGATACAGTCCCTGCAAAAGTGATTCCCAGTAAAGACACCCCCGAAATCATCGAAGCCGATCAATGGGTTGTCAGCAGCGATGGCACAATTCATCTGATCCATTCAACTGCAACCTATGCTCAAGCATCAATAAACTGCCGATGATTCGTTATTTGATCCTTGCGGTTGTTACTTTCTGCCTATCCGTAACAACCTTTGCCACGCCTGTTCCACCTGCCACCTTAAACTCGGAGGGGTTTTATTGGTTAGACAAAGGTAACGCCACAACAGCCCTTGAAAAGTTTAGGAAAGCAGAAGCAGCCTACCAGCAAGCAGGTCATTCAGAAGGAATGATTGGCACAAAAGCGAACCAAATTATTGCGTTGCGACGTTTAGGTAGACTCGAAGAAGCCTGTGAACTCGCCGCCCAAACATTCACATCAACCTGTTGGGCTACCGTTTTACCCAGCATCCCGTCATCACCTTCTCCCGCTCAAGCGGCTTTGTTGCAGGGGTTTGTAGAAACTCTGACGGATCAAAAACGGTTTGACAGAGCCATTGAATTATTTGAACAAGTGCCAGCCTTCCTCAACTCTGCCTCTGCTCTATTCAGTGGCGGAAATATCTACCTTGAGGTGGCCAAATCCCAGCAAAACCTTGATGCCAGTAGTCGTGCCCTTGAATCAGGAAGAAGATACCTTGCAGATGCCCTGGCACGGGCTAATGAATCACACGATAAGACGCTGCAACTCTTCGCACAAGCTAGCCTATTAAATCTGGCTGGGTTAGAGCAACAGCAATTCAAGCAGGCAACCCAAATCCCCAGCATCTCAATCGATGCATTGCAAGAGCTTGCCGTACCCGACCAAGAACGAGTCGCTTTACTCCTGGCAGAAGGATGGGGTAACTTAGACGACCCCCAAGCCAAGCAAGTCCTCCCACGCGCGATCGCTTCTCAGAATCCAGCAATCAAGAGTCGTGCGTTGCTGCAGCAATTCTCGATATGAGAATGATTCTCATAAAAACGTCCGGTTTTAACGTTTATGAATGGCTGAAACCCGCATTCTGCCGTTTATAACATTGAGTGCACAAGTCTTTAGACACTCTGGCTACAGTACAAATGTTTCA
>DVDV01000083.1 GCA_015296075.1 Leptolyngbyaceae cyanobacterium M33_DOE_097
AGCAGGCTATACACTAATCCTTGGGCGTGTTGAACAATGGTTTCCATAACCGTTCAGTTAAATTTTGATTACGCCCTTTCTTTCAGATTTTTCCTTCTTTGGCAACCCCTTGTTGAAACTGGTGCAAGATCTCAGTTAATCGTCCGTGGATTAATTTTAAGTGCCTGCTCAAAGTCTTCTAATGCTGCTTGTGAATCACCCTGACCGACCCGCAGCATACCTCGCTGTACGAACGCAGAAACAAGATTGGGATTTAGTTTAAGGGCGCGCTCAAAGTCTGCCATTGCCCCTGAAATGTCCTGCATTTCTGCCAGGGCTGTGCCCCTTTGGACATAAATTGTCGCCACCTGTGGCTTTAGTTTAATGGCTTGGTCAAAATCGGCGATCGCCCCCGCTTTGTCTTTCATATCGGCTCGTACCATTGCCCGATGGAGATAAGCGGTAACTAAGTTGGGGCTAATTTTTAGGGCTTGATCAAAATCCCTTAAAGCAGCCTCGCGATCGCCCAATTCTGCCTGCACAATGCCTCGACGAGTGTAGGCAATAACAGAATTGGGGCTAATTTCGAGGGTTTTATTAAAGTCAGCAATCGCCCCTTGCTGGTCGTTTAACTCTGCTCGCAGCATGCCCCGTTGCAGATAAGCCTGCACAGAATTTGGGCTGATCTTAAGCGCTTGATCAAAGTCAGCAATTGCCGCGTGGCGATCATTTAACTCCGCTAATACCATGCCTCGCTGAACGTATACCGGAGCCGAGTTGGGTCGCAGTTCAAGTGCTTGATTGAGATCGGCTAAGGCTTTATGACGCTCTCCTAAACGGGCGTAGGCTGAACCTCTACCGAGATAAGCTTCTGCTGCTTTTGAATTGAGTTGTAGTACCCGATCAAAATCGGCGATCGCGGCTTGCAGATTGCCTAACTCTATAAGGGAATTACCTCGGTTTAAGTAAGCACCAGCAAATTTAGGGAACAGTTGAATTGCCTCTGTAAAATCTTCAACCGCTGCCGTGTGGTTGCCTTTATGTGCCTCAACCAATCCTTGATTGAAATAGTCTTCTGCATTCATATTGGCACAGGGAATAGGGAGAACTAAATTGATCATTCCCAGAACGCAGTGAGGATAGTATTAAAAACCCACAAGTTTTACAATTTGCAACGACTGTCTATTTCGTAAGGTTGGGCCGACAGGGTGAAAAAAGTGGATATGGTGCTTGAGTAGCTTGATTAAATAACGAAGGTACTCTAAGTCAAAATATTTCAAATGTAGACGGACGAGAAGGAAATAGATGATCTTTTTTAAGATGAAAATACCGAACTAATGCGATTAATAAATCTAAAGTATTCCATTTAAAGCAGATAAATATATTATGCCAATTCCGAAAAGTTTGACTGCAGATGGGGTTAAGGGGGCTTCGTTCCCTTATGGGGAATGTAGTTTCCCACACCCCTGCTCATTTACGTGTAGCGCTGATTGAGAGAAGTGGTATTAGAAGACCTTTTGGGAGAGGATTGGGTTTGAGTGTGCGTTGTATATTTTTTCAAAAGACACCTTTTCACAAACTACCTTGCAAGCCATTAAGACTGAGCAAGTCAATGGTTTATATAGCTGTCGCCAGTTGGTCTAGGACATTGGAAATAAAAGGGGTATGGGGGCTGCGCCCCCAGCCAGGGGTTCCACCCCTGCACCCCGTCCTAATCTAGATGACTACCGCTATAACAGCAGATGAGGCAAAATACTAGCCGAATGGCAAGTATATTATCTTGATATACGGTTTAGTCTAATTTCTATCAGTGTTGCTATGACTAAACTCTTGATTCAGCCATCCATAGCTCTATCTTTATCGAAGGGAGTTATTGCCTCTCTTGTAGCAAGTCCTGATGGCCGTATCATTGCGGGGGGAAGTAGCGTCTTATGGAGTCTTTTTCTAGGTAAGGAGAATGTGATCAGGCTGTGGGATAGCCATACAGGCGTGTTGTTGCACCAGTTGGAAGGTCATTTGAGTCTGGTCAGTGCGCTTGCCTTTAATGCGGATGGCTCTGTTCTCATCAGTGGCAGTTTAGATGGCAGCATCAAACTCTGGAATACTCGAACACTGCGGGAACAGTTGACAATCGATGAAGCTTCTTCGTTTCCCTGGCGGTTTGACGGCAAACCACTGAGGATGAGTTTGCCTAAAGTTGACGCGATCGCGTTGCACCCTAACCAACACTGGATCGCGGCGAGTGCTATCGACGGTACCATTACATTATGGGACTCTAGAGCCAAAGCAAAAGTCTGTTCCTTCGGTGGACATGAGGCGTTTACCTCAATTGCTTTTAACCAAGACGGAACACTTTTAGCCGCTTGCGATGAACACGCCGGGTACAATCTGTTTGATGTTCCACAGGGCCGTAAGGTCTACCCTCCAGGCGGAAAGCTTGCCTTTGGACGGATTGATGGAGTGAATTTGCCGACGCGTACTCTAGCCCTGAGAACCATTACTTTTAGTCCCAACGGTAACGTCTTGTTTGGTGGGAGCTACCACGGCTTAATCATTGTATGGGATGTTAAAACAGCTAAAGAACTGGCTAGAGTCAATGCTCATAAAGGTCGTGTGAAAGCACTGTTATTTAGTGCAACTGGAGAATATTTTGTGAGTGCTGGTGATGACGATCAAATTAAACTGTGGAATGCTCAGACGCTTGAGCAAATCTGCACGTTTGAAGGGCATCGCAAAGAGATTTGCGCGATCGCGCTGACCCCTAATGGCAAGACTTTAGTAAGTAGTGATGCTGATAGAAAAGTCTACTTTTGGAAAATCACGTTTTAGTTCTTCAAACAATTCATATTTGCATCATGTCTTTTTTAAGCCACCTAAGATCAGCGCGATCGCAGATTCGGTTAGCTCTGCGATCGCTTCAGGGCTATGCCATTCTCGGTCAGGATAAATGTTCTTGAGATTGTTTTCAGCATTGAAGTAGAAGGTTGTCACCCCCATAATGTGAATCATCATCAACCAGGGGTTATGTGGGCAAAAATAGCCTTCATCGATTCCTCTTTGTAAGAGCTGCACCCCAAAGTTGATCGGGGCTTCCCATCCAGTCAATTTGAAATACTTTCCTTCATTCTGCATGGCTTCATTCAACAAAATTTTTCCCTGATTTGGGTAAGTCACTTCATGTTGAATAGCCGCTCGAATCACCTGTTTCAGTGCATCTTCTGGTGTCAGGTCTTGCAAGTTTAATTGCCCAACTGTGTTCAAAAAAGTTGTGGCATGCCGTTTTAGCACAGCTTGATAAAGTTCTTCTTTACTGTTGAAGTAGTAGTAAATCATCGCTTTTGTCACGCCTGTCTTAGAGGCAATCACCTCTGTGCGGGCACCCGTTAAGCCAAATCGGGCAAATTCTTCTTCTGCCGCATCGAGAATCTGTGCCTTTGTTGCTTCGGCGTCGCGAGTTTGCCGAACCGGAGATCGTCCTGTTTTTGCCGCCAACTTTACTACCTACTCCACACTGCTCCCTTCTAGGATACAGCGCCTAACTTTCCAGCAACTACTAGGACGACTTAACAGGAAGTATTAACTAACGAGTTAGTTAGTTGTTGACAATTAAGTTCTTTGGGGTTTATGTTAACTAACAGGTTAGTTAATTAACTCTGTGTGCTGACTGGCCCTACACTGTCGTTTTTCTTTCATCATTACTATGACTACAACCATGCAGAGACGCGAAAGCGTCAATCTGTGGCAGCAGCTATGTAACTGGATCACAAGCACTGACAACCGCCTTTATATCGGTTGGTTTGGGGTGCTGATGATTCCCACGCTGCTGTCTGCAACAATTTGTTTTGTGCTTGCCTTTGTCGCTGCTCCTCCCGTTGATATTGATGGCATTCGTGAGCCGGTAGCGGGTTCGCTGCTCTACGGCAACAACATCATCTCTGGTGCGGTTGTGCCATCCTCCAACGCGATCGGGCTGCATTTTTATCCCATTTGGGAGGCTGCTTCGCTGGATGAATGGTTATATAACGGTGGCCCTTACCAATTGATTGTGCTGCACTTCTTGTTGGGCGTTTTTGCCTACATGGGCCGCGAATGGGAACTGAGCTATCGCCTAGGGATGCGCCCCTGGATCTGCGTGGCTTACTCAGCACCAGTTGCAGCCGCCACCGCTGTCTTTCTGATCTATCCAATTGGTCAAGGTTCTTTCTCTGATGGCATGCCATTGGGCATTAGCGGCACCTTCAATTTCATGTTTGTGTTTCAGGCTGAGCACAATATCTTGATGCACCCCTTTCACATGCTAGGCGTTGCGGGGGTGTTTGGTGGTGCGCTATTTAGTGCAATGCATGGTTCTCTTGTTACGTCGTCATTGGTGCGTGAGACGACTGAGATCGAATCTCAAAACAATGGCTACAGATTTGGGCAAGAAGAAGAAACCTACAACATCGTGGCAGCTCACGGCTACTTTGGCCGCTTGGTTGGGCGCACCAATGAAATTATTTTGGGAACCCAAGCAAATAGCCGTACATTGCACTTTCTCTTAGGTGCGTGGCCTGTGGTGGGGATTTGGTTTACCGCATTGGGTATCAGCACGATGGCTTTTAATCTGAATGGATTCAACTTTAACCAATCAGTATTAGACAGCCAGGGCCGAGTGATTAACACCTGGGCAGATGTGTTGAATCGTGCCAACCTCGGGATGGAGGTCATGCATGAGCGGAATGCCCACAACTTCCCGTTAGATTTAGCTTCGGGTGAAACAACTCCAGTTGCGCTTAAAGCACCTGCGCTGATGAGTTAATTCATGATGTGAATTGTGCGTCGTCATGACAGAATGAGTGCTCGAAATACCTTGCTTCTCTATTTGAGGAGCATTTTTTGCTGAAAGAACTCATTGATAACCACAGTCCCTTCCTTTAGTTAGGACGAGATTGCTGATGTCATGAGCTACCTGACGACAGCGATAAAAAGATTGAATGGTGGATGCTGAGAATGACGTTTGGAAAACGATTTCTATTTCCTCTAGCGCAAAAGAATTATTCCCTTTAACGTTGGTATTAAATGTAACAAAATGTTAACTTCACACTAGAAATAATGACGTTGATTAAGCCCTAATTTTTTGAGACTAGGGCGTTTGAGTACCTGTAATTAAGAACAGAAGATGCCAAATCGACGTGATTTCCTGCTGGGAACAACTGCTGCTGCTGCTGCTGTGTCTTTGTATCCAAAAGTGCAAGCTCAAGAACCAAAGCGACCTGAAATGAAGGCGCTCAAGCAGGGCTATGTGGGGC
The DNA here is from genome assembly GCA_015296075.1 of Leptolyngbyaceae cyanobacterium M33_DOE_097. GTDB lineage: Bacteria > Cyanobacteriota > Cyanobacteriia > Leptolyngbyales > Leptolyngbyaceae > DSRU01. Next base: position 5,268 of record DVDV01000083.1, read on the forward strand.
AGTATGAAGGGGGCGTTTACCTATTACCTGCTACAGACGAGACGGTGCAATGGGGTTGGTTTAATAATGCCGAACCTCCACGGGCTCGGATTCGCTCAGGCGATACGGTAGTCATGGAAACAATGATGGCATCGTTAAACCAGATTTTGCCAGGGGTTCCCATTGATGAAATTACTCGCCTGCGGGTAAATTATCCCGGTCGGGGGCCTCACACGATCACAGGACCAATTTTTGTTGAAGGTGCGATGCCGGGGGATGTGCTTAAGATTCGGATTAACCGCATCGTGCCTCGCAACTACGGTGCTAACTGGAACTTGCCGGGAGACTTGAAACTTGGGCAGTTTCCGAGTGTGTTTCCTGAAGCGCAAGTGAAACACTTCTATTTAGATCTGGCACGAGGTAAAACTCAATTTTTGCCAGGTATTGAAATTCCGGTGCGTCCGTTCCCTGGCATTCTTGGAGTGGCTCGGGCTGAGAGTGGGCAATATAGCACAGTGCCACCTGGGCCTTTTGGTGGCAACCTTGACTGTCGTGAACTGGTGCAGGGCACGACCATTTACCTACCTGTTTTTGTGGATGGGGCGTTGTTGTGGTCGGGTGACTCTCATGCCGCGCAAGGCAATGGAGAAATTAACTTAACCGCGATCGAGACTGCTTTTAGCGAGTTAAACATCACTGTAAGTGTGATGAAAAAGCAACCCCTTAGCTGGCCGCGCATTGAAACGCCGACGCATTGGATAACGATGGGATACGATCGCGATATGAACAAAGCGATCGACATTCTCAACGAAGAAACGCTCAAGTTTGTCGCAGAGTGGAAAAATTTAAGCAGCGCTGATGCGAAGCAATTTATCGAGTCGTATGGGGATGTGCGGGTGGCGGAGATTGTGAACCAACTCAAAGGGGTTTACTGTATGCTGCCTAAAAAGCCAGGGGAAAAGCTAGCACCGAATCCCACAACCGATACTGACCAGAATTTTGTGGCTTACGCAACCGATGCAGATGCGATGACCGCGATGAACACAGCCGCGATGGAAATTATCAAGCGGCTGCAGCAAGTTAAAGGCTTGTCTGCTCTCAATGCCTACTCTTTGGCAAGTTTGGCGATGGATGCGCGGCTCGGTCGCTTAGAGCCGGGTGCTAAAAGTGTCCACTGCCTGTTACCCAAAACGTTATGGGTACGCGGGTAAAAATGCACATCACATCATTGAGTGGCGATCGCTACCTTAACTAGTGTCGTTAATGGGCTGGATAGACTCTGAAAATCCAGCCCAGCTTTTCTATCAGGCTATAGCGGTGAAGCAGTACAGGCGCCAGCATGCGTGATCTACATTCACTGCGATCGCGCTCCTCAACCAGTGACGGAACAAAGCGTCTGCCACTCAAAACTCAAAACTGAGAATTGGGCTTATACCACTTCTCTCAATCAGCGCTACACGTAAATGAGGAGGGGTGTGGGGAACGCAGTTCCCCATCAGGGGACGCAGCCCCCTTAACCCCCATCTGTAGCCAAACTTTTCGGAATTGGGATTAGATCGAAACGACAATATCTTGTCCGCCAACCACAAATAAGTAGCCATCTTCTGCGCCACCATAGGATGACTGCACAGCGTTATAGGTAATTTGTTGAGCGGTCGTCGTGGCAACCGAGACAGCAACCCCATTCCGCACACTCACCGCATTGACCTTCGCTTTTGAAACTGGAGTCCAGGCATAGCGTTGGCTAAAGTCAGCGCTGATAATAGCGAGATAGCCATCGTAAGGGGCGTAAGGGGCAACAGTTTGACCCTTAATTTGTTGGAGATTGCGATTGGCAATGCTGCCCGCAGCCTCTCCACCAAGGTAGACCTGCCCCATCTCATCGGCAGTAATCGAGTTGACTCTGACCGTATTCCCCTGACCGCTTGATTGGCGGGCCAGGAGCGACTGACCTTTTACTAAACCGCCTGTTAGCGCATCATAGCGACCAAACCAGGTCATCACAATGCTGCCCACATTGGTCGGGGTGTTATAACTATCAGTTGTCACCGTTTGAGCCGCCGCCGATTGAGCAATATTGAGTGGGTCGCGGGAGAAAATCGATGCTCCAGTGCCACCGTTAATTGATCCAGCCAGGTAGAGCTGACCATCTCGCCCGATCGCAACCCGTTCGCCTCGTGTGTCTGCCATGAGGTTTGCGTTTTCAACCGCTAGGCTACTGAAATCGTAGTTCTTCCAGATCTGCTTACCGTTCAAGTCCCATGCCTGCCCAAATGCAACTTGCAAATCAGCCGTTTTTTGGTCGTAGCCTGTTGCAATCACGATGCCACCATTTTGGTCAGTCACAGCCACATCATTAAAGTGGCGAGTAGTCAGCCCAGTATCCCATTGTTGAACGACTTGCCCAAGCGCGTTGTAGAGCAAAATTTGGTCGGGTGCGCCAGCTCGATCGCGCATCACGGCGACTTGCCCATTACCTGAAGTGGCAACCCGTGTCGCGTCAGTGAAGCTCGTATTGCTCCAAATGATCTGACTAGCGTCTGCACTCAGCAACGCAACCCCAAAGTCGCCCGCGATCGCAATTTGCCCCGTCACTGGATTCACTTCTAAATCTTCAACTGCACCCGGAAGCCGAGTGGTCGAAACAACCTGGTTTGTTGCGGTGTTATAACGAATGAGTGCCCCGGTACCACCACCAAGGAGATTGTAGGCTTGCCCACCTGGGTTGTAGCTGGGAAAGCTGCCGCCCACAAAGGCGAATTTGCTATCAACCGACAAGTCGGTAGCATAAGCATAATCCTGTCCGCCATTACCAAACAGGGTTGCTGCCGAAATATCTAAGTTGTTGGTTGGCGCAGTTGGGATCGCGGAAGTGCCAGTTGGGACAGGTATTGAGCCTGGAGTCGGCGAGACTGGAGCGGGAGTAACACTTTGATAAGAGTTAAATAATTGGCTTGTGGGCACAATTTGCCGAGTTTGCGAACGGCTCGACCACTCAAGCTGAGCAACCGCTTTCCCTCGATTTTCGAAGTACTCCAGCTTAATGTCGTATTTTTTCCCGGCTTCGAGTTGAATAGTACCTCGCTGGGATCTGGCGCGATTATTCCGCCGCCGATCAATCACCAACTCACCATCGACCCATAATCTCGCACCATCATCAGCTTTTAAGTTAAAGGTGTAATTTTCAGAATGTAGGGGCTGAATTTGCCCTGTCCAACGGACGGAGAAGGTGTCACGTCCCATGTTTGCGATCGGTGCGCGTCGCCCCCAATTGAAGTTAATTGTTTCATCTAAGCGGGTAAATTTGAGAGACTTAAACTTTTTATCGTCGTAGTACTCAGCGTATAAACCATTACCACCAGCTGATTGGTTTGGGGTGCCCGAAAAAACCATATTTGTAGAACTCCTCAAGGGTAGTGGGTGAATGGTAGTTACACCACTTGAGCTTTAGATGCCTGCGATATTGGACTATTTTGGCAAAGCTGAGAAGCGCATCCCCTCTGAGGAATTACCGAAACTGTGCAGCGGAACCTTTTTAATCAAGTTATGAGTTAGCAAGGCTTTCAGGGATATTGCTGAACCCTACCTAAAGGTAGAGTATAAATCCTATCGTTGGTCATGCTTGAGCAACGCCAGCAATTCTTTTGGCTAGTTAAGTCGTTATGGTGATTCGCGTTTCAGACAACACGAATATGGACTCAAAGCTGTCTCAAATTGAGTAGTTGCTACAGTGATACCCACTCAGAAATAAGAGCTAAACTGAAAGACAATAAAATAGTTAGATCAATAGGTGAGCAAGTTAAGAGAATCTTGCTAGATAATTCAGATAATTAGTTGAGTAGTTTTGCATGGATGAAGTGATGGACTAAAAAACAGGACAAACAAGCTGTTTAACCAGGGATGACCCAAGCTGGGAAATGTGAAGAAAAACATTCTGCTTCAACGGCTCATCCTGCTGCTCGAGATGGTCTTTTATCCCTAATGCTTCTCAGTGCGGCCTCAGCTACCCTCGGTGTTTGCTGTGTGCTAGTGCTAGCGGCTGTTTTTTGAGCGATCGCTACTGCATCACACCCACTGCCGCATGAGGTACACAAGCATTTACACCGATTTGATAAGCAGACCAGAGTGAGAAAAAATGATAGCGTGACCAGAGGGGGGGCTATAGATTCTAAAAACAGGTCAAGAGCCAGTCAGATGAGCCGGAAGAACAGAAATAGCGGTTGCTAGACAAAAAAGCAGGGCAGACAGTGTTTCAATCAAAGCAACATTTTGAATTCGAGTTGTGCAATACCAATGTCGCTGCCAGAGAATGCCGACCACTTTGATGAACCCAATACCAAAAGTAAGAGCGGTAAAGAGTGTCAAAATATTAAATTGATACAGGCTCAGTACAATCAAACTGGCGATTAGATGATAGACAATCAGTCGTTGCGTTGCGCTATTAAGATCTTCATCCTGCTTGAGTTTGCGTAGTTTGACTGTAAATATTGAGCTGGAAAAAAATAAGGTGTTAAGTAACCATAACCCGACAACTTCCAGAGAGAGATGACCCGTTGTAGAAATATAAACAAAAGGTGCCGCTAAGCAGACGGCAGCAAAGGTCACAATCTCATTCAAAATGGATTTCTGCTCTCGCTGTAAAACAGAGAAACCATCAAAAATGAGCGCCGCGATCGCCCCCCCATAGACCCACAGCAGAGGTGAGAGCATCGTTCTCGCTTGCCAATAGAGATAGAGCGCGATCGCGGCTGCAATACCACCGTAAACACAGCCCCACAGCAGCAAGCGGGGTTTCAATGATTTGCGCTGGCGAATTTGAACCACTAAAGGATGCTCGGCTTGAAACCCACAAAAGGCACATACCATCGCTAACGTAGTTGCAACAGTCCACCGATGTGCAGCGGCGGCTCCTGTAAGTGACGCAACTAGCAGCACCACATACACCCCATGTTCTGGGGAAATCGTTGGCCGGCTCCAGGCGGGCAGTTGCCCACCTTTTTCGGATATTGGTTTAGAACTGTTTGGGGTACTGGATATTGACATAAACGTTTGCCAGATAAGGTTTTCAAGATGTATAGCAGGACTGGAAAATGTTAGGACGGGGTGCAGCCTCAGATCCGCTTGTACCAACTTTTATCCATAGCGCTACAAAAAAGTAAGCTTTTCGATCGCCCGCAACACTTGGGTATGTCAAACAAACCAGACCAAAGCCCGCTTAATCGCCTTTCATCTAAGCTTTGTAGCTTACCCCAAGTCGCGTGTAATACCAATTCTTCAAAACTGGGCTACAGATGATTATCTGTAAGGGCATTGTCTCCGATAAAGACGCTACGCGAACGCGAACTGCCCCTACGAGGATCTGTAAATGGGATTCAGAGAATTGCTATAACTAGCCCCTTCTTGCAGATTTGCGCCATGAAGTCTAAAAACACCTTCTAAGGGAACGATCTGATTCATGTTTGCTACTTTTATATTGGTCGTAGTTGAGAATTCTGTCTTTGAGCTAGCTCATATTTCAACCAGAAAGCTTCACAACACAGGCCACAGAGACGAATTTCGATTTTAGCGAAATTAGAGTCAGCTCCATTAACTCAAATCTTGCAGCATTCTCGATAAGCCGACTCTAAGCGAGGTTTGAGGACAATATCGAACCCATAATGAGCCACAATATCAGTGTGACAGTGGATGCGTTTGAGTAACTGGAACCAGATAATCGAAGGGAACAAAATCTTTAAGGCTAAATCACTCGCCGCTTTCCAATCGAGCACGGGTGGCAAGGACCATTGATCGATCCAATGGGCTAAGAGATAGGCAACCCAGGCTAGAACCAACCAGCGGTAGAC
>DVDV01000377.1 GCA_015296075.1 Leptolyngbyaceae cyanobacterium M33_DOE_097
AGCAGGCTATACACTAATCCTTGGGCGTGTTGAACAATGGTTTCCATAACCGTTCAGTTAAATTTTGATTACGCCCTTTCTTTCAGATTTTTCCTTCTTTGGCAACCCCTTGTTGAAACTGGTGCAAGATCTCAGTCAACCTTTGAATGCGTCTGTTGTGGTTCTTTGTCAGTCGAACGCAACGAGGAGGACGGGTCGTTTATCGAGACCGCTTTAGCCTCAAAACCATGCTGGAATTCCTCTCCCAAGTAGTTGAGCGACATTTTCCACCCATCACGGTAGTCTATTTACCCTCTCTAGAGTGAATTTGCGATCTACTGAAGCTGAGTGGAATCACATGATTCGCATCCCAACTTTGTAGTATGGCTTAAATACTCTCTGAGAAAGAGTTTAGGCATGCAATAACAGCATTTGTCAGCTTCGTTGACACCCCCCCAAAATAGCTTTTACACCTATTTCTTACTCATTTGCCGATTCAGCCTTGATGCAATTTTTCCAGAGATCAATCTTGATCGACTCTATTCGCTCGACTCAGTTTTGATGTGCCACTCAATGACGTTATCATCCCTAACTTGTTACACATTTGTTGTATTTTCTCAATACTTCCTGGGTTAATCAAACCGTAGTAATCAAAGGTATAGACTTGGTCGGTTTGGACTGCTTTAAGTTGACTCCAGAAAGGAAGTTTTTTAAACCCTTCAACTGTACCAGGCTCTGTATTAACTAAAATCAGTAGCTCTGGATTTGCTTCCAGCACTTTCTCAGCAGAAAGTGTGACGTACCCTTTGGTAGGGCTTTCTGATTGGATGTCACCTGCCACATTTTTCAGCTTAAATTGGTCGAGTAGATTACCTGCCCAACTATTTTTGTTGGGAGCTAGTATTGGACGTTGACTCACCAAAACAAGTGTGGATGGCGATCGCCCTTGTTTACTTTTTTTACAGTTATTTAAGCGAGCTAAAAGAGTGGATGGGTCTGCACCAACAATACCAGCAAGGTCACGATTTAACTTTTCAAAATCGCTCCAACTATTAATCTCAGTTGCCAAGGTGTTTGTCCCAATTTGTTTCAACCGATTGAGGACTTGATCGTGAAAGCCAACAGCACCAATCACTAAATCTGGTTTAAGCGCTGCGATCGCCTCTAAATTGGGTGGGGTGCGCCCCTGGCTCACAGTAGGAATTGTCTTAAATCGCTCATCTTTTGCGAGTAAGCGGCTACCTGTCATACCGACAAGTTTCTTGTTATCGTAATGACCCAGTATATCGGCAGAAATAGAGGTTAGAGCAATGACTCGATTGGCTTGAGTTGAGGTAACTACTAATGAAGGATTTGATGATGGTGATGTAGTTACATTAGACGTGGATGAAGGTGATGTGCAACCGACTAAAGTGAGGCAGAGAACAGGAATTAATGCCTGGATCGAAGGAAATTTCATAGATTCTAAAGAATGGTAGTTAGGTTTTCAGAAAGATAATCAACAAAGATGATTAGGAAATCCAAGGAAGATAAAAGGGGGACTCCCTTGGAGAAAGTTGCAATGCGGAGCCGAACGTACTTAAAATCGCCATGTCAAGCCAACTCGCACACTCACACCCGGTTGAGCATAACGGTTTAAATCACCTGGAGCAGGCGCATTAATCAAAGGACGAACATCCGAGTAAAGAAAATATTGGTTATTTAGCAAGTTGAAAACGCCAACATTCAGCGTCACCAAAGGGGTAATGTTGTAGTAACCAATTAAATCTAAGACCGTATAACCTTCCGGTGAATAGGAGCCAGAAGGGCCATCGCCCAACCGAGGACTGCCAACAAAACTGGCAATAAAATCGGCTCCCCATCGGTCTTCTGGTGCGCGGTAACGCAAACCAACAACCGCTTTGAATGGCTCAACGCTCTCTAGTGGCTGATCAGAGGTCAGATCATCGCCTACAGTATATCCTAGACTTGCTAATAGACTAAAGCCGTGAGGTTCTGGATTGAAGCGATACTGAGCGATCGCTTCGACACCGTAAATTCTTGCTTCTGAAACATTTTGTGATTGAAACAAAGCCACAGGTTGTCCCGGCACAATTGAGAAATCAACTCCGGCATCAGCAAACGTCTCAATAAAATTATCGTAGGAATTATAGAAGCCTGTGACACCAAAGCTAAATTGGCGAAAGGCTCCTCGCACTCCCAACTCAAAACCATTGCTGGTTTCAGGTTCTAAGTTTGGATTGGAAAGGGTTTTATAGCGGAAGAATGGACTTGTCAGGTTTGTAAACCCGGCATTAATTTCGCTGTAAAGAGGTGATCTGAAACCACGGGCATATCGCCCAACAATGGCGACTTCAGGTGTGACCCGCCAGACAAAACCAAAGCTGGGTGAAAGAGCCGTGGAATCAAAGTCTTCAGCTTCGGCACCCTGGTTACTTTCATACAAAGCATCTGAATTTGTTGCCAATTGGTAAGAGTCAAACCGCAAGCCAGGAATCAATGTGAATGTGTCACCAAACTGAAGCTCATTTTGAACATAAACACCCAATCGAAACGTAGTAGAGTCAGGAAAGTCTTTAACCGGAAAATTATCCGCCCCGACGGTGTCTGTTGCCAAAATCAGATTACCGTTTGCATTAAATCGGTTTTCGAAGCCATCCCGTACCCGCTCATTGTAAGTGGATGAAATATCTAGCCCATAGGTTAAACGGTTTGCCACATTGCCAATCTTGAATTGGCTCTGAAGTTGCACTTCGCCCCCGAGCACTTCATCTACAAAGCGGTTACTCAAGAATCGAAAGCGGCGGCGATCGCTCCCTGTATTTCTGACAAAATCTTGGGTACGCTCTTCTTCAAATGAAGCGTCTTGATAATAGAAAAATAGACGCGCTCCACTCAACCAGCCAGTGCTATCAGAGTCAGCATAATCATAACTCAAACTGAGGCGAGTTCTTTTCGTTAAACTCTCCAAAGTTTCTCCAGCCCCTACAAATCCAGTTGGTCCAACTAAGTCTTCAACGATGTTTTCATTGACCTCAAAATCATCTTCATTTCTAAACGACTCAACGGTAAAATTGAGGCTGCTTGTTTCATTAATCCGATAGATCAGTTTCCCTAAATAGTTGTTACGAGAATTAATTCGTGGATCAACAAATTCATTCCCTTCAGGAACTTTCGCCTCAAAGCCATCCCGTCGGGTATAGCTTAGCAACGCTTCTAACTTTCCGGTACGACCTGCAAATGTTGCATTGTGGACCCAACTATTGTCGCTACTATCAAAGTTTGTCGAGAGGCTGAGTAAAGCGTTTTCTTTGCCATAGCGATCGAGCAAATAAGCAGGGTCAAGGGTTCTAAACGTGACAACACCGCCTAAAGCATCACTCCCATAGAGAGCAGAGGCAGGACCCTTGATGATTTCGACTCCCTGTAGCGTTTCCAAATCGACATAATCTCGTCCTAACGACGGTGTGCCAAAAATAAATTGCGTTGGCACACGAATCCCATCGGTTTGAATTAAGACACGGTTTCCACCCAATCCTCGAATATTGATATCTTGCAAGCCATAGCGACGGTTGTTTCCCACCGAAACATTAGGTTCGTAGCGGAGTAAATCTCGCAGATCCCGAACTAGTGTCAAATCAATTTCAGTGTCGCTAATCACAGTGACTGTTGCAGGTGATAAGCGAGTTGGACGGGGGGTACGTGTACCTGTAATCGTAATTTCTTCTTCTAACTCGTCATCAACTATCTCTTCTGACTCAAGATCTGGGGTGGAAGGATCCTCTTCTGATTCAGGTTGTGTTTCTGGCTGTGAAGTCTCTGGTGCTAAGTTTTGGGCTTGGGTTGAAGGAATTAATCGATCGCGTAAGCGAAGAATTTGAGTTTCGCTAACAGGTGGCTCACATGTATCCCTTGAGCAGGCTAGTGGAACTGTCAAACTAGTCTGAGAAATGGGCGACTGGTGAATCATTTCACCCTGTAATTGTGAGGTTTGAGCTTGAGCTGTTTGAATCATCGCGATCGCAGCTAAAAGCGGAATGGGACCACACGGAAACAGCTTCAACAGCAAACGGTTGAATAAATGTAAATTAGGTTTCATACTAGACGGATATAGATTACTCGGGGCAAGTTATGGCTTGCCTCTTTTTTCGGACACAAGCAGTTTGAATCATGGATGGGGATTGGTTGCCAGTACATCTGGACTCGCTCGACTGTTTGGGGTAGCTCCTAAAGCACAGATCTGTAACCCAATTGGCGTTTGGATTGGGGTCGCCTCAATCGCAAAAACTTGACGCAAATTTGCAGGAGTTAGGACTTCGGCAGGTGTACCAACTGCCCACAAGTGTCCCTCGCACAACATAGCGATGCGATCGCTATAACGAGCTGCCAAATTAATGTCATGCAAAACCGTAACCAAAGTTAAACCTTGGTGTTGCTTCAACTGCTTCAGCAGTTCCAAAAGTTCTAACTGATAACGTAGATCGAGGTAAGTTGTTGGCTCATCAAGCAGTAGAACTTGCGGTGCCTGGGCCAGGGCTAAAGCGAGAAAAGCCCGTTGCCGCTCGCCCCCCGAAAGCCTCTCTAACGGGCGATCGCGGTAGTTTTGCAGTTGAGTTTGAGCGATCGCTAAGTCTACCTGTTTTTGTCCTGCGGCATCCAGACTCCATTGCCACCAGGGTTGATGGGGTGTACGGCCCCAACTAACAAATTGTTGCACCGTCAACCCAGCAGGGATAGGAGATTGTTGGGGTAGCATCGCAAGCTGCCGAGCAACTTCATGGGTCGGCTGGGTATGAATCGCCTTGCCATTTAATAAGACCCGTCCCTGACTGGTTGGCAAAATGCGGCACAGTAGTTTGAGGAGTGTCGATTTGCCTGAGCCATTCGCACCGACTAAACTGAGCCATTCGCCAGATCGTATCTGGAGGTTTAGATTTTTAATAATTGGGCGATCGCGATAACCACCTTTTAATTGGCTTGCTTCAAGAGACATGGGAATGAACTGCAAAGAGATAGAGAAAAAGTATGAATCTGGATTGAATAGCTGATGAAAGATATTTGAGTCAGAGATCAAATATCTTTTTTTGAATGATGAATCATAATGGTCTAGTGATGCGCTGAGTGCTTTCCTTGCCGATGCAAAAGCGTGATAAATAAAGGCGCTCCTAGAATCGCCGTGACTGCTCCGACAGGTAGCTCGACAGGTCCAATCCGAGCGAGCAAGTCAGCGAATGTCAGCATCCAAGCGCCTCCTAAAGCCGAGAGAGGCAACACCCAGCGGTAGTCGCTACCCACTAGCAAACGCACACCATTGGGAATTAATAACCCGACAAAGCCAATCAGACCTGCAACACTAACCGCACCTGCTGTCAGCAAGGTTGCAACAATTGTGATGTATAGGCGCGATCGCCCTAGTGAAATACCCAAGCTGACAGCAATCTCGTCTCCCAGAGTCAAAATATTGAGCGATCGCCCCAGTAAACAACCTGCGAATAAAGCAACTGAGAGGTAGGGCATGACCATGATAATTTCTCCCCAACCACGTCCATTCAGACTACCTGTGAGCCAAATCAAAGCCGCCTGAACCTGTCCATCTTCAGCAAAGAGGAGGAACACAGTTTGGATTGCAAAGAGCAAAAAGCTAACCGCGACTCCACCCAAAATTAAGCGTTCGACTGAGACTCCTGTTGGGGTATGGCCTAAACTGTAGACGACGCAAGCCGCAACAACGGCACCCAGCCAGGAAGCAAGTGGCACCCACGTTTGCCAGATGCCCAGTGTGATTAGAATAATTGCGACTAACCCTGCCCCGGCTGAAACACCTAGCAAATAGGGTTCTGCTAGACCGTTGCGCAACATTCCCTGTAAGAGTGCCCCAGACAATCCTAAAGCAGCACCTACTATTAAGGCCGCAATAATGCGTGGCAAGCGCAGCTCCCAAATGATGATCTGGTGAGTGGGATCTCCTGTATGAAGCAGAGATTGCCAAACTTCATTTGCGTTGAGTTGTACGCTCCCTTGCATCAGAGCAATCAATACTGTCAGAAGCAAACCAACGATCAGAACCAACAAAATGCCTTGACTCCCCAATGCAGTGAAGTTAAATGGCTTTTTGCTAAAGAGTACTGCTTTCACCAAAATCTACCTCAGCGCAACAATGGCAAACCAAAGAATAAAAGATACGAAGAGAAATACTAACGACCTTCTCGGAATGGAAACTGACTAACTCTATGCTTGGGGCCTATTTCATAAAGGCAACCTAGTTTTGGCCGTCAAAGCGGTTTAGTAACTTGGCGGCATCATGAACTCCTTTGCCTAAACAAGCATGATTAAAAGGTTTCAGGTTTGGGCAACCAAATTTCAGCAAATAAGCCTACACTCATCTGCCAATGGAATTGATAAATATGCTCATTGATGAGGCTATGCTTAATAGGAATTAATGTCAAGTATTTTCTTTGGGCTTAGCGAGCAAATTACCTGAATTGGCTCAGCTCAGCTATGGGTGCTGCTTAGATTCAGCTTTTGCCTGCACCTAATGCAACCCTCAAAGTGCTTTGATAGCTATCGCCAGTTGGCTTAGGCCATTGAAAATAAAGGAGGTGGGGGAAGCGCACCCCCAGCTAGGGTTCCACCCCTGCACCCCGGCTTAACCTAGGTGACTACCACTATCAGATTGGTTCTAAAGTTCTTACTTGTTTGCTAGTCTCGTTACCAATCAACCTTGACTTTTAGTGGAGATGTTTCTAAAAGCTTTATCTTACGGTATTTGAAGCGATCGCCAGTTTTCTGATTTGGGTAAACGTACCCTTCCAGTTTTGTCAGCACTATTTGATAAGAAGTCGCAGTAAACATCTATATCTAGAAAACCTGCCTTAAAAGAGGTTGTTTGCATGATTGGCTTGAACGTCAGATGGTGGGTGACCCTGGCAGCACCCTGAATTACGATAAGTCCAGTATTTAGATGATTAAGCAACAATCAGGTAGGATTCAAGAACCCATTTGAGTTGTCACTGTACATCAGCAACAGGCAAACACAAATCCACCACTACGGCACTACCGCCCTTTTATTCGCTTTCAACAAAGTTCTGAGTCAAGTACATAATCTGCTGAAAGTTAAAGTTTTGGATTAAGGCTTCTAGGCCATGATGAAGAAATGCCTGTTCTGGTGGAATTTGCTGAAGTAACTGCTTTACGACTCTCTGCTCGCAGGACAACGATGCCTGGTAGAGGGCAACGATCCAGTCATGAGGCATCAGGGTAAGGTCTTCAGCGGTCAAGGCTGCCTGACTGAATACCGCGCGATCGCCAAACGTTGTTTCATCCTCAGCATAGATATAGCGAATCTCCAGATATTCAGCTAATTTGCTAAACAACGTTGCTGCCTGAAAAGGTTTGCTGATGTAATCATTACAACCTGCGGCGAGAGCCAGAGTTTGATCTTCTAGCAAGGCTTGGGCCGTAAGAGCGATGATAATGGTAGAAGGTAAAGATTGAGAGTTGGAGACTGAAGTGCTTGCTGGTGGCTGGGTTGCCCATTCTTGCTCTATAGTTCGGATTCGCTGCGTGACTTCATAACCGTTCATTCCAGGCAATCGAATATCCATCCAGATCAGATGAGGGTGCCATTGTTGCCAAATGCAGAGTGCTTCTTCTCCGGTTGTCGCTTCCTGCACATGCAGTCCTACTTGTTCAAACAATTTGACCAGAAGCAAACGATTTTCTGTTTGGTCATCTACCACCAAGATCCGATACTCCGGTTGATTAGAAGCAAAACCAATCACTTGGCGATCGCGTTGAGCAGGTTCAATGCTAGTCTCAGCCGCGACTTCAGCTGGAATTGTAAACTCAAAGGTACTTCCCTGGCCCAAACCACTTCGAACCGAGAGTTCCCCGCCCATAAGTTGCACTAATCGACGGCTAATCGTCAATCCTAAGCCTGTTCCTTCAAAAGATTGTTGACCCACCGATGTTTGAACAAAAGCATTAAAGATTAGATTTAGATCTTGGGGAGCGATACCAATCCCCGTATCTTGCACTTCAAATCGTAGGAACGTAAGGTGGGAAGAGCCATCATCAGGTTGCTTATACTTATTATTTTTCTGTTCTGTCAAGGCTACAATTTCATCTCTTGGCAACTCTCCAGCTTGTACGCTGACCTGTAGCGTTACCTCACCCGTATCTGTAAACTTAATCGCATTACTGAGCAGGTTGAGTAACACTTGTTCTAATTTTTGACCATCAACACTGACGTATTGGGGGACTTCAGGATGAATCTTGAGGTGAAAGTGCAAATGTTTGTGAATGACTCTGTCTTTGAACGTATTGTGAAGCAAATTTAATTGCTTGAGCAGATCAATTGTTCGATTTTCCAGGGTATATCTACCCGCTTCAATCTTCGATAAATCAAGAATCTCATTGATCAGCTTCAGTAGATGATTGCCACTCGAATGAATGAGATTGAGGTATTCTCGATCTTCTGTGGATATATTGGAGCTGCGTTGCATGAGTTGGGAGAAACCTAAAACAGCATTGAGCGGGGTTCGTAGCTCATGGCTCATATTGGCGAGAAATACACTCTTTGCCTGGTTAGCAGATTCTGCTGCCTCTTTCGCCTGATGCAATTCTTGCTCTGCTTGTTTGCGGTCGCTAATATCAGTAATTTGGACAATGAAATAGAGAAAATGCACGCCCAAGTCACGCATCGGCGCAATATTAAAAAGTCCCCAGATTGGATGGCTATTTTTGTGCAGAAAACGTTTTTCAATTTGATAGCCAGGAATTTCACCTACCATCATTTGTTCGACTAAAGGGCCATCAAGTTGGTGATCGAGGGGATGAATAATGTCCTCCAGGCGTAGTGACAATAGCTCTTCCTCAGAATATCCCAGCATTTGGCAAAGGTTGATATTCACTTCTTGAAATACGCCCGTAGGAGCAATTAGAGCCATTCCCGTGTTGATTGTGTTAAAGGCACTTTTGAACTTCTGTTCACTTTGGCGGAGCGCTAGCTCGACCTGTCTGCGATCGGTAATGTCTCTAGCAGCCGCATAGATCAAATGAGCATCTGGAAAAGAACGCCACTCAATCCAACGGTAAGAACCATCTCGATGACGGTAACGATTGACAAAATTGAGGATGACTTGTTGATTGGCTAACTTTGACACTTCTCGCAAAGTATTGGCCAGGTCATCTGGATGCACATAATCCAGAAAACGACTCCCCTCTAACTCTTGCAAAGAGTACCCTAGAGCTTTTTCCCACTGGCTATTGAGCCGCAGAAAATAGCCGTCTGTATTGGCGATACAGAGTAAATCCAAGGCAACTGAGAAGAAGCGATCGAGTTCTTCCGTTTTAGCCTGTAGAGCCAACTCTGATAATTTGCGATCGCTCACTTCAATCACAATGCCATGCCAAGCCACTTCCCCATCTTCGCGCCGCTCTGGGCGTGAATTGCCTTGTAGCCACTTGATTTTGCCGGATGGTGTGATAATCCGCCACTCATGGAGAAATGGTTGCATGGTTTCAAGGCTAGACAGCACTTGCTGCCAATACTGTTCGCGATCGTCAGGATGAATTTGTGCAGATATTAAAGCTCCATTCTGGCGTAGGTCAGAAATCGGTCGTTCATGAATGGCAGCCGCTGCTGGACTGAGATATTCAAATCGGCTGATATGTTCAAAGGGATTTTCAACAACGGTGTAAATGACGACTGGCAATGCTTCAGTCAACCTTCGGAGTCGGGCTTCCCCCACACGCAATGCGAACTCCAATCTGACCCGTTCGCTCACATCTCGGATAATGCAAATGACAGCCGCTTCCCCCTGCAGATCACAAATTTCTGCGGCAAGCAGCACAACCTTGCTCTCACCAGACTTGGTGTAGGTGGTCACTTCCTGGTTGTGAACGTAACGCTGGGTAGTTAGTCGTTGCCCGAATTGCTGTTGTTCCTCCAAATTAGCCCATAAACCAAGGTCGAGTGCTGTTTGCCCAATGATCTCCTCGCGGCTATACCCATAAAGCTCTACTAAGCGCTGATTAACATCTAAAAACCGTCCCTCAGCTAAGGTTACGATAGCGATCGGATCGGGACTGGAACGAAAAATAGTGGTGAATTTCTCTTCTGATTTTTCTAATGCGTGTTGCAGACGATCAAAGGATTGCTGTAATTGATTCGCCATCTGGTTAAACGATTGTGCCACTGCTTTCACTTCAGCAATGGGGCTGTCGAGCGGTAACTGCTGCGCCAAATCGCCAGCGGCTAGTTTCTGGCTGGCCTGACTCAACCGCGTAAAGTGAGAGTCTACTCGCTTTGCAATGGATGATCCTGCCGCGATCGCACCAGCTAATGCCAGTAAACAAAGCACCACCGTCATACGAGTGCTCCTCTGAATATCTGCCATAAAGTCAGATTCAGGAATGATTGTGACAACCTGCCACTCTAACCCCAAATGGTTGTTATACGGATTGAGCTGCACAAAATACCGTTGTTGCCCAACCGTCAGGGTTAAATGCTCAGAAGCTTTCAGAGTATCAAAGTTACCAAATTGATAGATCAACTGCTTGGCAATTTCCCGTGTTTGGTTCTCCTGGCTATCCACAGCAGGTAAGCGTGCTGGTTTACCATCGACCATTCTCATGCCTCCAGCTTCTGAGAGAATGGAGGTTGCAATGAGATCACCGGATCGCTCCACAATAAAAACTTGCCCTGACGGAGAAAACTTTAATGTGTTTAGAAACGTACTCACATCAGCCAGGAAATAACTGTTGACAAACAGACCCTGCATTTTTCCGTTAGCAGCAGGAATCGGGGCAACTGAAGTAAATTGCAAGATTGGAGCTACCTGGTTCATGCTTACCAGAGTCCACTGCTGTTGCTTCATTGTCTTTGCTTCGCGATACCACTGAGCTTGGTGGAAATCACCTTTGAAGGTGTAGACCAGGGTTTGAGGGTTACCCTGAGCATCAACCAAATAAAATTGCCGTTGAACAAAGTTGGATAAAAAGAAATACACCGTTCCAACTGGCATTGGTCTACCAGCTAGCCTAGTCGCCGTATCCGCTTCTAATTTTGAAATAATACGACCATAACCAACACTGCTGGCAGTTTCGCTCCAAAATGCATTTGAGGGGATAGCCGGGTTCAGCATCATTTGCTGCCACAGGTGTCGTCGCAATTGTTCTGAGTCATTCAGGTTGAGGGTGCCCTGCTCTACAGCTAAACGGTTGGCAACCACAGTTTGCTGAGATTGTTGCAGAAAGTGATCCAGGCGATCGCTGACTCGCTCTGAGGTTTGTTGCAATAATTGGTTAGCTAACGCTTCTGTTGCATGTTGACCACTGCGGTAAGACAGCCAACCAACGAGAGCCACTGCTCCCACCGTTGGCACCATAAAGGGAATCACCAATGCCCACCGCAAAGGGATACTGGTCATTCTAGGAAGGTGGCGACGAGGGGCGATCGGCATAGATAGGATTAAGTCAGAACAATAATAATTCCAACTTTATTCTCACTCCTTTTGGATCAACAATTGTTACTTTGATTGAGTAAACATTAAAGAATCTGTGAAGTCTTTTGTTAAGATTTTTCGCTATCCTGCAAGGATGAACGGGAGGATGCTCACAATTAGACTTTCACCATTGGCAAACTAAAGTAAAAAGTAGTTCCTGCCCCAAACTGAGACTCAACCCAAATTTTCCCATGATGCCGCTCTACAATCTTCTTACAGGTTGCCAACCCAATCCCGGTGCCCGGATAGGTTTGAGTCGAGTGGATGCGCTGAAAGATCTCAAAAATTTTCTCAAGGTGTTCTGGTTTAATGCCGATTCCGTTATCACGCACCCCAAGATGCCATTGGTTCTTCTGAGCCGTTGCTGAGATGTGAATGCTTGGGTTGGTATGTTCAGGAATAAATTTGAGAGCATTACTAATCAGATTTTGAAACAATTGAATCAGTTGAGTTTCATCACCCTGAACAGTGGGTAGCGAGTCATGCGTGATCGTTGCTTGCTTTGTTACAATCGCCTCCTGCAAATTATCAAGCACCTGGTTGAGAACTTCATTACAGTCAATGTTCTCCAGCATTTGTTCTTGTTTATCGATCTGGGAGTAGGCAAGCAAGTCTTGAATCAACTTTTGCATACGATTTCCAGTCGCAAAAATGCGGTTGAGATAATCCTGCGCAACCTCATCTAAAGAACATCCATACTTGAGTTGTAAGAGTTTAACGAAACCTGTCACGCTTTGTAGAGGTTGTTGTAAATCGTGGGAAACAACATAGGCAAACTGTTCTAAATCCCGATTTGATCGCAACAGTTCCTTATTTTGTTCGACTAACTGATGCTGCAATTCCTGAATCCGAAGCTGATGTTCGATCCGGGCTAATACTTCTGCTTCTTGAAAAGGTTTGGTGATATAGTCTACACCACCCGATGCGAAAGCTTTGACCTTATCCAAAGCATCATCCAATGCACTAATAAAAATAATTGGCACTTCACAGGTTGGGTATGACGCTTTCAAGTTTCTACAAACTTCGTACCCATCCATTCCTGGCATTTTAATATCTAGCAAAATGAGATTGGGTGGCTCTAATTGAACGGATGAAATCGCTCGTTGGCCATTTAATGCCTTACGAACTTCGTACCCCTGGTTGGTCAACATGGCAGATAAAACACGCAAATTATCGGGCGTGTCATCCACAATCAGAATATCTGCTTTTACATTTTTGGGTAGGTGATTCTGTTCGAGTTGATTAATCATCGGTCCTCTGCTGTACTAAATGAATGATGTGGTCAAAATAGTAATCTCCTGTCCAGGATTTAAGGATATTTGCTAGCGGGTAAAGATCGTCTGGAATTTCATCAATCAGATGCAAAATGTCATCATCTGAACCTTTGACAGCTGCTTGATGCAGGTTCGCCGCCCACTCAGGAGACATTTGCCCTAAATAGGACTGGAGCGTTTGAGGCATCGATAATGTACACTGCTCAATCTGCTGCGATCGCTGCGTCAGCGTATGTTCTAAAGAGTGAATTTGGTACTCGCTGGTTTGCAACCGAGAAACCTTCAGAATGTCGTTGATCAAGGCCAGCAATTGAATGCCATTTCGGTGCATAATCGCGACCTGGCTTTGGTGTTTTTCACTGAGTTCTAGGTCAGATGCCATCATCTGAGCAAACCCAATAATGGCATTGAGCGGGGTGCGTAACTCATGGCTGACCTGCGCCAGAAATTCACTTTTTGCTTGATTTGCCGTTTCTGCCGCATTCTTGGCTTGAGCCAGTTCCAGCGTACGTTGAGCGACTCGAGTTTCTAACTCAGCAAATGAGGATTGAAGCCGGAGTGCCATTTCGTTAAAAGACTCAGACAACAGCATAAATTCATCAATACCATTGACCTGGACGGGCTGATGCAGTCTTCCCTTGGCGATCGCTTGGCTCGCTTCAGCCAATTGCCGAATTGATTGAGTCAACCAGCGCGAAGTCATGAGGCCAACCAAAATGGCGATCGCCAGCGCCAGCGAACATAACAAAAGCGTGTTGCGGGTGTTGATGTGAATTTGCGTCATAAAGTCAGATTTTGGCACCACAACCACAATCAGCCAGTCTAACCCAAGCCTATCGTTCCAGGGCATGACTGACACAAACGTTTGTTGCTGTGCGATCGTCATGGAAAGCGTTTCAGAATGATGAATCTGAGCAAGAGAGCCAAAGTGATTGTTTAACTGTTGAGCAGCATCGCGGATCAAAGGCTCCTGACTCATGGCAGCATTTAACCGTTGAGCGCTACCATGAACCTCCACATAGGGCTTCTCCTGGCTAGAACTGGCAACAATCATACCGTTGCGTTCGATGATGAAAATTTTGCCAGTTTCACCCATGTCTAAAGTGCGAAGCCGATCGCTCAGTTGAGACAGAGTAAAATCAACGCCCAGCACCCCAACAATGCGATTGGCTGAGTTGTAGACTGGATAACTAGAAGAGATGGATATAATTTCTGGACGGTCTTCCCACTGATAAATTGGACTCCATAGCGGCTTGCCAGCCCTAACAGCGCTTTTGTACCAAGCATCTTGCTGAAATAAGTAGTGCTTCCTGGCAAGAAGCTTAGTTGGGTCTCCTTGTTGATTGAGGCTGTAGCGTTTGTAATAGAACCGATCAGAAGGTTTCATTTGTTCGGTATATAAAGAACCATCGTCTTCCCGACCGATACCAATAAATGTACCTGTCTGGTCACCCCAGTTGACGTAGCTCAAGTTCTTAGACAACTGCATTTGCTTCCAAAAGAACTGCCGCATTGCATCAGGCTTCTGCGGTGTTAGCATACCTAACTGCATTGCCTGCCGATTTACCTCGTTAATCTGGTAGTGAATGTCTAGATAATTGGTGAGATTCTGACCGACATGATTGCTGGCTTGCTGATTTAGTTGATTGGCTAAGTTAGAGATTGCTTCCTGGCTATTGCGTAAAGAAAGCCAACCCGTTACACCAACTGCAACCACAATTTGGCAGACAAACGGCACAACCAACACTAAGCGTAATGGAATACGGTGAAGTAAAGCAGGTAGGGGACAGCATGAAAATTTCACAATGCAAACAACAAATTAATTAATTGTTTAGGAGTTTCTCGATATAAATAAACAAGTGGATGGATAGGCAGAGGAAAATTAAAAAATACTGAACCAGAAGACACCATGTCAGTCATCTTTTCAATTGATTCGAATTGAAAAACTTCGCACAGGCTCTATTGTTGCTTGGGAGCTTCTATCATTAAGCTTAAATATGAAGCGGTGAATGACTACTCTTCATTACTTACATTGATTGGTCAGGCTTTCTTTTCATACTTCTATTTGGGTGAACTTTACATAACATGCTCTCACTGCATCAGCCGTTCTGTAATTTCAACAATTTGATCAAACTGAAAATTACGAGTCCACAATTCCAATGTTTTTGAAAGTGAAGCATGGGTTGCCGGAATTTTTTGCAGTAAGTTGAGAATTTTTTGGTCAAATCCCTTTACCGCTGCTTGATGAAGCTGCACTAGCCAGTCATCTGACATGACAACTTGCAGCGCATCTAAAGTTAAGATGCCCTCATCTAAGACAGACAGTACCGGATTGTGTGAAGATCCGGCTGGAAATTGCACGATACTTGATGAAGAATCTAAAATTTTTACTGAGAAATAAACCTTCATCACACTTTCTTGTCCGGAGCCGTTATTAAAAATTGCATCGCCTCCCATCAACTGAGCTAATTGACGAATCATCAGAAAACTTAACCCTAACTCTTGAAAAAGCTTCTGATTAGCCTCAGTTTCAGGGGAGAAGAAAAATAAAAATTCTGTTTCGTCAGAAGTCAGCTTAACTCCACTACATTGCAGCTCAAACACCAGGTAAGCAGAGTCATTGGTAGTCATGGATGGTTGTGCTTCAATGCCAACCTTAAACAAAATAAAACCTTTCTCTGTAATATGAGTCGCATTACTGAGGAGATTCATAAGAATCTGTCGAATTTTGCTTTCATCAGCCTGAATATACTGAGGAATATCGGCTACCCACTGGCATTCAACCTGTATCCCCTTTTGCAATGCTTTAGGTTGCCATAAGGCGATCGCCGAATTGAGAAGAAGATGCAGATCGAATTCGCGTAGAGTCAGGGAAAGTTGCGTGGATTTGGAATGAGTAATAGATAGGGTGTTGTTTAGTAGTTTGAGTAACCGATAGGCACTGTCTTCGATCGTAGTCACATACTCGCAGTGTTCAGCACTCAAGATTTCATCGCCCTTTAATAAGGCTGTATACCCCAAAATAATATTTAAGGGTGTTCGTAGCTCATGGCTCATTTGAGCTAAAAACTCACTCTTGACGTAACTAGCAGCCTCTGCAACATTCTTAGCATCTTGCAAAGATGCTTCGATTAAGATGCGGCGTTGAATTTCTTGACACAGGGCTTGCTCTGTTTTCTTGCGCTCATCAATTTCTTGAAGCAATGCTTGATTTTGGGAAGATAATTGCTGTTTAAGTTTTTGAATCGTCAGTTGATTATGAATCCGAGCCAGCACTTCCTCTGTCTGAAATGGCTTGATGATGTAGTCAACCCCACCTACTTGAAAGGCTTTCACAATATCTTTAACATCATCTAAAGCACTGAGAAAGATGACAGGAATATCCTGCATAGTGGGGTTTTGTTTTAGCTGCTGGCAAACTTCATACCCATTCATCTCAGGCATACGAATATCCAGCAAGATTAGACTTGGCGGGACACTTTGAATACTAACAAACGCCATTGCAGCGTTAGTCACACAACGAACCGTGTAACCATGAATAGACAACGTTTTTGACAAAACGCGCAAATTATCAGGCGAGTCATCAATGATCAGTATCGTATTTTCAGAAGCGATCGGTGACATTGGAGTCAATCTTCAGAGAGTTGGGTAAGGATAAGCAGTTGATCAAAGCAGAAATTATTCACCAGGTTAGTCAACAGATTAGAAATCGAAGGATGAGTATCAGGAATTTGCGTAATTAATTGAAAGAGGCGTTGATCTAGACCCAGGTTAGCAGCTTGATAGAACTGATCAAGCCACTCTGCAGGCATGATTTCTCTCAGGGTAGCCTGCACAAGCGGAGGCTGCTGTAGATAAACCTCTTCTCCGATGCAGGACGGTACGCGATCGCGATAAACAAATTGCACTCCAAGATATTCTCGAAGCTTCCCTAGCAGCAAATTGTCACGGAAGGGTTTACGCACAAAATCATTACAACCTGCTGCCAAAACTCTTGCCCGATCCTCTTCAAAGGCGCTTGCTGTCAGAGCAATAATGATGGTGGTGGAGTCTGAATCATGAAAATCATCTAACCCGACATTTCGCTGTTTTTCTGCGTCTCTCAAGGCACAACGCTCTTGTTCTAATGTTCGGATTTGACGAGTTGCTTCGTAGCCACTGAGAATGGGCAAATGCATATCCATCCAGATTAAATCAGGTCGCCAATTCTGCCATAGGTCGATCGCAGTTTTTCCATCCACAGCTTCTTGCACTTCAAATCCAACCGATCGCAAAAGTGTCACGAGTAATTGACGGCTTTCTAAATGATCTTCAACCACTAAAATTCGGTAATTCTCCTGCCCCGGCTTTAATCTAACAATAGAGCTATCGAGTTGGAACGATCGGGGTTCAACCTGGGCAGCTTGCTGGACAGGCATTTGCACCTGGACTGTCGTTCCAACACCGTACTGACTGTTGAGTTGAATGGTGCCCTTCATTAATTGAATAAACTTGCGACTAATGGGTAGCCCCAATCCTGTACCTTCTGTAAAGTGCTCTTGCTGCTGCGATCGCACAAAGGGTTCAAACAGCATGGGCAACTCTTCAGGAGTGATCCCCGATCCGGTATCAGTCACCTCAAATTGCAGCCATATTGTATCAGCGCCATCGCTGCAAGATTCACATGTTTGGTTGTGGCTATCAGCTGACAGCACTGAGGCCCGTAATGCAACCGTGCCGCTGTTAGTAAACTTAATCGCGTTTCCGAGTAGATTGATCAAAACCTGCCGCAATTTGCCTTCATCCGTTTGGATATATCGCGGCATCTCAAGGGACGATTCAAGTATGAGGTGAAGCCCCTTCGACTCCGCCCTAAATTGAAACATCTCTTTGAGACTTGTGAGTAATTCCTGCAAGTCAAAATCAACTGGATCAAACGTTAGTTTTCCAGCCTCAATCTTAGACATCTCTAAGACATCATTAATTAATTCAAGCAGATGCTCCCCACTCCGATTAATCGTGGCAACATAATCTCGTACCGAATCTGTCAACGAACTCTCTCGAGCGATGACTTGTGCAAAACCAAGGATGATATTGAGTGGAGTCCGTAACTCATGACTCATATTCGCCAAAAACTCACTTTTGGCACGATTGGCTGACTCAGCAATATCCCTCGCCTGCTTCAGGTCAATCGATTGCTGCTGGGTGCATGCAAGCAGCTCAGATAAAGCTTCTTCGGCCTGTTGTCGTTCTAATTCGGCTCCAGCTCTGGCTGCAAAAATACGAAGAATTTGCTCAGAAAATTGTTTGCGTGGTAAGGGCTTACTATCCAACACCTTTAAGTGCCCAATCACATTACCCGTCGAATCATTAAGCGGAATTCCAAAATAACTTTCGGCACCCAGTTCTGCTAGATGTGCATGGTGCGGGAAATGTTGCTGGATCGAGTCTCGATAGTAAATGATTTCACCAGCTAATACTTGCTCACATGGAGTTCCCGCCAATTCATATGCCAAATTCTCACCGAAGCCATCGCCCTGCCAGAAAGCAAGAGTATGAGCTTTTTTCATTTCTGGCTTAATCAACTCGGTAACAAACGCATATCGAACCTTTAACACTTCCGCCAGATAACGTACTAAAGAATAGAAAAACTCCCTTCCTGTTTTGGCAGCCGTACCTTCAACAATCAAACGTAATGCTTCCTCCATTTGCTTGCGATCGGTGATGTCGGTTGCCACACCGAGTACCAACGTTGATTGACCATCCAACGCAGTAATCGGCTTTTTGATGGTTTGGAAACAACGAGTTTCACCCCAGGCAGAGGTGACAAATTCTTCAACAAGCTTCGGTTTTCCAGTGCAAATCACCTCGTGATCGTCCTGCAAGAAATGCTCTACTTCAGACCAATTAGAATTGAAATTTGCATCACTTTTGCCAATCAAGTCTTCAACCGATGTGCCATAGATTTCGGCAACAGCCTGATTGGCTAAAACAAATTGAGCATTCCGATCTTTTGCAAAAATCAAATTAGGAGGGGCATCAATCACACTCCGAAGAAATTCTTGCTGTCGTGTCAATGTTTCTTCAATCCGCTTGCGATCGCTAATATCAGTATCTACGGTAGTGATCACCCAACAGTTAGCGACATCGTCCCACTGAGGAGTGTAAATTTCCGAAATCCAATGCACGGTACCGTCTCCATGATGGAACCGATACTCCACCATCCCTGATCGGCCTGCCAACACATCCTTTACCAATGTTGTGAGGTATCGTTCTGCGTCTTCCCAAAAAACGTGTGACAGCCAAAAGTGAGGATCTACCTCAAATTGTTGCAGTGGAAAACCAAACACCTTTTCATAGCCAACCGAGCGAAATTCCACCTCCCAGCTTTGGTCATCAAAGACGCGCACAGAAGCGATCGCAGCATTTGCACTGTTGAGAACATTACTCAACTTTGCTTCAGACCGTTTCAGAGCCAGTTCTAATCGTTTGCGTTCACTAATATCTCGAGCAACTAAAATAACCGTATTGTCAGACAAAGGCGAAATACTGGTAGACAACCAAACGCTCTGACCATGAATTAGCAATTTATATTCAATGTTAACGGTACTCCAAGTCGTTAAACTCGTTTCAATCGAATTGAGAACCAGGTCAGCCACTTCAACCGGAAACGTTTCATGAAGTGTTTTTCCAAGCATCTCGTGCGCAGGTTTATATAAACTTGGGTGACTCTGGGCGATCTTCAAACAGCGCCCCTGCCGATCTCGCACAACAATCACATCACTCATAGCACGAAACAGGGCTTCTAATTCAGCTTCTGTCTGCTTGTGAGCTAAAACCATCCCCAATTGTGCCGCAACAGCCGCCACCAAATGAATTAGCCGTTCATCATGAGGTCGGCATTCTGGAATAAAAAATACAAGTACCGCTAACAGTTGGGAGTCAGCCTTGTGAAGCGTAGGGCTGATTAAACTTTCTACCGGAGCGGAGTAAACTTCGCGATCGCGACTAACGACAATCGGCACACCATAATGAGCCTTAAACCCAAGCCGCATTTCTGGTCGAGTTCTCCACCCTGATACACTCTTTTGCCCATGCAAAGCTTCAATCAGTGAGGTGTTATCAGGAGTCCACTCAGGACTTTGCTGAGCGCCAACCCGTCCGGCGACTCCCTCCCCCAAAGACAAGGTTTCTCCCACAATCATTTGACGCAACTGCCCAACGGCATCGATCAAGGCTTCTGACTGCCCTTGCTGATTGCAGTACCAGATAGGGCTACAGTAGAGGCCAGAGCCATCAGCAGTTGGCAACCAGGCTTCTCCATACATCCAACCCGTTGCTTCACATAACGTCTGGAGTGCAATTTCCAACGCCTGATCGAAGTCAACCGCATTGGTAATCGCCTGAGTCAAGCTAAGCAAAAGTTGAACTTCTTCTTCTGCCTGTTTGCGCTTTGTCTCAGTTTGTTGAAAGTTGATAAACTTACCAATACTTTGAGCCATGAGTTCAATAATTTCCTGCTCATGGCTTTCAAACCCTTGGGGTCGTGGTTCTTGTGAGAAAAAGCAGATTGTGCCGAATAATACACCATCCACCCAAATCGGAGTTCCCAGGTATGACTCTAACTTGAGTGCCAGATACAGTGGATGATTTTGCATATCCACCATGCGCCCAACATGATGAAAGGCGACCGTATTTCCCCGCTCAATTACCTTTCCACAAAAAGTTTCGTTCAAATTTGCAGGCACACCAGGAACTAGAGACCCTACGTCGGATTGAACAGCTAAGAATGTATAGATTTGTTCTTGAACTTGCCCAACTGCGCCTGCTGCAAAACCTAAGATTTGACAACCTGTTCGAATATAGTCTGTCAGGAGATCTTGCAGATTGTCAAAATGAGTAATACTGAGCCGATGAAGTTGCTTTACATTGTCACTAAAATCACTGAGGGATTGCTTTTCTTGCCTTGTTTCAGCCCAATCAGTTTGCACTTGAGAGCCGTCCACTGATTTGGGTTTGGCAGACGCTTGTGCCTCCGATGATTCTTGACAATCTTGCTGATTGACAGCCCCTTGCTTTGCCGCCTGGGGTTTTACAGTCTGCTCACTCATATTGCAAAAAATATTAAAAGCATCTACATAAATGTAAAAGAATTGAATGAAGTGACCACCATCAAATTCTACTATTGTAACTCACGATCACAGTGCTTCTAGTGTCTATTGAGCAGGGTTAAGATCATTTGAAGTTTAGACCGCTTTTGAATACGTTGCTAATAGCTGGGTGGCAGTCTCGCTATCAATGGGCTGTGAATAGAAATAGCCCTGCATATACTGACAGCCTAACTTTTGTAAGGTGATTGTGTCTTCTAATGTTTCAACGCCTTCTGCGATCGCGCTTAGACCTAGTTTAGCTGCCAGCACAATAATCATTTCACTAATATCCCAACGTTTGGAACGAATAAAAGAACGGTCAATTTTGAGTGCATCAATCGGCAGGTCTTGCAGGCGAGCCAGCGAAGAATAGCCTGTGCCAAAATCATCCACATAAACTTGAAGACCCATTTTTCTCAATTGAGAAAGGGACGCGATCGCGAGTTCTTGATTGCCAATGAGGGTTGTTTCGGTAATTTCAAGCTTTAAACTCTCTGGTTTCACATTTGTCTTTTGCAATACTTGTTGAACCTGCTGCAACAAATCGGGCTGTAATAGCTGCAACACAGAGAGATTCACACTCACTGAGACTGAAGAATCTGGAAATTGCTGTTGCCAGCTTGCCAGTTGATAACAGGCCTGTTCTAGCACCCAAAAACCAACTTTAGTAATTATTCCAATCCGTTCTGCTAGTGGAATAAAAACAACGGGTGAGATCACGCCTCTAGTTGGGTGTTGCCAACGAATGAGCGCCTCAAAACTAGCAATTTGCTCAGAAGAAACCTCCATGATTGGCTGATAAACAAGTTGAAATTGCTTTAAGTCTAACGCTTGATGAAGCTCATTTTCTAACTGTAATTGCTCTATATCGGTCGAAGAAAGAAGTGTGATTGCAGGTGTTCTTTCATGTTCAAGCGCACTTGCTAAGCGAGTTAATCGGGTGGTGTTATTTAGAGCGATCGATAATAATCGATAGCCTTCCTCTGATAACTCACCCAATTGACCAGATTGAAGTAGACCCAGCACACCTTGAATTGATGTTAATGGAGTTCTTAATTCATGGCTGACAAAGAGTGATATATCTTCTGATTTTTCAGTTAAGTGATCCAAGGTTTGTAGTTTTTGATGCACCTGGGCAATATCTTTGAAGTAAGTCATTTGAAACCCTGAATTTGCTAAACCATTATACTAAATGAAGACTTTCTCGATTGCAGGTACTAGCTATCCAATATCCCAGGAAAACCTAGAAGCCGAAAGATTTCCTGCTTAAACCGCTGAAGTAACTCCGCATACTCAGGATAAATTAGTATTTGGGCATTGACTGACTGGTAAAAGTAAACTAAGTTCTCAAGCTTTAGAATGACTGTGGCCAGCTCTGTAAGATCTGGATACAAGTTGAGGAGGTGCGCATTTAGATTTGAACAATTATCTTCAGTTAATCGAGCGGTAAATTTCAGCAGCTCAGGAGACTCATAACTTAATGGCTGCTGCAGTAATCGACAAATGTAATAGCGGTTTCCTGGAGACAGTTGAGGTTTTTGTGGTAGGGCATCATCCCCAGCAGATTTCCGATCTATTTGGCTTGGCATCACAATGCTGTACATCAATAATTTTCCATAACTAGAAGTCTGGTATTCATTCAGATTTTGATTCTTGGGTTGTATAGAGCGGATCTTTAGTAGCTTGTGATAATTGATGCAGTGATTTGAGATTCAGCCAAACAGAGTAAGTCGTTCTAGATGCAGTAATACAAACATCAGCCCCCTTTAGCTGATACTCACAACCTATATCACAAGCTTTTAATCGTTCTGCAATTGGGTAAGATTGCAACAATACATAAAGCGCAACCCCATATCGCATGCCGATTTTAATTTCATGATTCCAGTACATAAATTTGTGAACCAACGACTCATTAACAATTGGTGGGAGTTCTCGCCACTCACTTTGATGGCTAAAATTTATGGGCATGAGTAGGCTATTCATTGGGGGCAGACAAACGCTTAAATCTTACGTGTATCGTAAAGATGAAATGTGACATTCTTGTGGAAATGCAATTCTCACCGCATACACTCTGTCCACAAAGTTTTCACATTTCTTCCTTAATTTAGAAATAAGGTGATCATGCGGCTGCTTCATGAAAAGAAAATATTGGTTTTACAAGTTTCGTCTTGCCGACCAACTTCTCACTAGTTTTGGCATACTGCTCCTATTAGCCGGGGGGATTAGCTTGGGTCTGAACTATTACTTGCATCAGGCCAACTTAGAAAAAGAGGTTCAAATGAAAGCGATCTCAATTACGCGATCGCTACAAATTGCCGTAAAAACAACGCGGTTAGAACGTATAGAAGAAATCAGGCAAATCGTTGCAGAATACACCACCTTGCCAGGTGTACTTGAAGTTGTGGTTCTAGATGCAACTGGTAACACGCTTGCACATACTGACCATGACGAAGGAGACCAACCTTATGAAGCGGTTCATCCTGAGTTGAAATCTGCAATCCAAAAAGCTCGCAATACAAAGACAGACGTGTATCAAGGTATGCTGCTGCACGGTCAGCCAGCCCTTGTCCACATTTTGCCATTCACAATTGATCCAGCGCTACAAGCAGGTTCACCCGCGATCGCAATTTCTGTGTTGGATCTTAAGTTAACTGAGATCTTGCACCAGTTTCAACAAGGGGTTGCCAAAGAAGGAAAAATCTGAAAGAAAGGGCGTAATCAAAATTTAACTGAACGGTTATGGAAACCATTGTTCAACACGCCCAAGGATTAGTGTATAGCCTGCT
>DVDV01000213.1 GCA_015296075.1 Leptolyngbyaceae cyanobacterium M33_DOE_097
AAAGCAGGCTATACACTAATCCTTGGGCGTGTTGAACAATGGTTTCCATAACCGTTCAGTTAAATTTTGATTACGCCCTTTCTTTCAGATTTTTCCTTCTTTGGCAACCCCTTGTTGAAACTGGTGCAAGATCTCAGGTGACTTATGCTTTTCGCAATGGGGCTTACCAACTCCCCAGCGCCGGACAACACACCATTCCTGAAGTACCACCCGCTTGCAACTTCAACCAGATGAAGCAAAGCCTGACGCGGCTCAAAACAGCGGCTCCCAAATTGAAGCAGGCGATCGTCAATGCCTGCGCCAGCACTGTCTTACTCGACAACAAAGTAACGCAAGCTGAAGCGGAATTGCTGTGGGCGATCGCGGGTGTGCTTGACGTTGCCATCCCGCCATTCCTCAAAGGCGGCAAGTAAATACTTCATGTCCTACCCAGTGCCCTTGGTAAAGCTCCCTGAGCCTTTTGCAACAGCAACAACTTACAAAAAGGTATCAGATACGATATGGCCAGTAGATGAGTAATTTTGATATCAATCCCCCACACTTTCACGGTCTTCCACCAATTTCAAGTTCAACCCAAGGATCCGCATCTGTTAGCGAATGAGAGCTGATTCAGCCTTACGGATTGAGGTACAAGACAAGATGTTCTTCATCAAAGTAAGTTCCATCAATCAACAACGCTTCACGCTCTAAACCAAAACGTCGAAAGCCGCGTGATTGATAGAGGGAAGAAGCAACTAAATTATTTGTATTGACGGTCAGAATGATTTGACGCAAGGAACCCAATTGTCGGGCATAGGCTAAAGCTGTATCCAAAAGAAAGGCACCGATACCTTGGCTGCGAAATTCTGGCAAAACATACATGCTCCAAAGAGAACCAATGTGAGACCGTTTCAGACGGTTCTCACGAGAAAAACCGAGCATGCCAACCAGGATCTTGTGGTTATTGAAAGCCCCGAAAATTCCGTTAGCCGGATCATTATGAGGCTGAAGTCGGGCGGCAAAATCACTTAGAGAAAAACAAATTTCTTGCTCATAACTAGAGCCAAAGGCTATTGGTGACTCTTTGAGTGCTTGGAGCCGCAAATCTCGATAAGCAGTTACATCTTGAGTGTTTAGAAATCGGATTTTCATTTCTAATCAGAGAAGGGAAACCCCAACAGGTTCAGGAGAATGAGCGCTGGCCCATCCTCCCAAGTGGTGCATCGACAGTGGGGGTTACTTTTCGCAAAAGCGATTGAGGATGCGCCGATCGCCCCGAGAAACCGTGAGTTGAGCGTTGCCTGGGTCGGTCGAGGAAGCCCACGCATCGGTCAATTGATAGCGCGTATCACCATTGAAGAAGGTATATTGCCACGCATTGCCCGTATTGCGGCGAGAGCCGTTTTTAACGGTGATATTGCCACTTGTACCCGAAGCCGAGTAGGTGTAGCGATCGCTGTTGCCAACCTGCCGCAAGGTGACATTGTAATCGCCGCAGTAGTAAGTCTTGCTCCAGGCAGAGGGCTGGCCACTACTCCCGGTCAGACGCACAAAGTCACCCCGTACCCAACCCCGCGCCCGTGAGCGATTAAACTCAACGTAATACCAGGTGAAACCATCTTCCCCTACAACTTCGCGAATCACCTCAACGCGATCACCCGGCACCCCATAGCTAGGCGCAGAGGCGTTGAGCGAAGGAGCCGAACGGACATTGATTTGAGAACCGGGATCGTCAGCAGTTAAGATTGCCGGACGAGCCAGCGCAACAAGAGCAGTAGCAGGCAGCGCAACGGCTGCAATCAGGGTGGATAGCAGAAAACGTTTTAGCGACATAAACTCAATCAAATGAAGTGAAGAATCGATTATTCAAAGGATCTGGGCGATCGCCCGCCTCTCTTTAGGATCTAAACACCATTTATTTTCAATTTTCCAGAATGCTGTATACACCAGAGGAATGTGTTGCATCTTGTAACAACTTGTTCCCCAATTCGCCATTTTGGTTGAAATTGAAGTAACTGCAAGCTCTTACAGTAAGGAGTTTTGAAACAATGTCTTTGTCTGATTCTCAAGTTTTTGTTGCGCTTGTCATTGCCCTGCTTCCCGGCATCTTGGCATTTCGCTTAGCAACGGCACTCTACAAGTAGGCGACGGCCTGCGATGTAAAGGGTCAACTTAACTTTGACAAAGAAGGGGAGGCGATCGCCTCCCCTTTCTTATTTAGCGCCGTTCGTTTCACCAAACCGCTACAACGTTTGGCAAGGAAAAAGATAAAGAACAGGCGATCTAGAATCCGTGCTATCCGGATCCATAGCCCTTTTCTTTGAATTAAAAAGAAGTAAAAATCTTGTTCCCATTTCCGTGGAAGGCACTACTATTAGCGCAGCTATTTCATAGCGTTCATTTTCTTAAAAGGCACCGAGAAAGAGAACAAAGCTAGGCAGTCATTCTCAAGGTAGAAAGGCATTTCACACTAGTGACCTTTACTGAGAAATTGGGTATCCTGGGTTTACAAAATCTCTGACATATGGTTTCCTTTTTTAACGCGACTTCTAAATTTACTTCGAGTGAGTTTCTAGGTCTTTGCTAACTTCGCTGCTTTAATGGATTCGCTGCTATGTATGCACTTCGTACTCCTCCAGAAAATCAGGAGCCTGTTCGCCGCAAGCGCAAAGCTCCTCAACCAAAGCAGCGATCTTCTCATTGGTCACTGGCGGCTGAGACAACCGTTAAGCTATCCGTCAACGTGTTGCTAACGTTAGCTGGCGTCACAGGTTTGATGCAGTTGATCCCCTACCGGGACGCACAAGTTAAAAAGCTAGAAGAGCTAGAAACCGCTGTGCAAGTTTCAGAGCAACGGAATCAAAAGAATTTTTCGACCTTTAGCAACACCTTCGATCCCTATCGCACCTCTGCCATCATGCAAGACCAGGGTAGTCGGGTAGCTGAACATCAGCAAAAGGTCGTCCTCAAAAAGCTACCAGCCTCCGTTCCTCAGCAGGCAACGCCTCCCAACGAGTAGGCAAAATTTGAGATTCAGAGGCGATCGCTTTTCGACTCGATCGCTTGCTGAATTGGGATAGGCAAGTTTGACAACAAATCGTATTTTGTCAGCGCCTCTATTTGATCAACTGAGACTCGGTAGCTGCGCCAGTTATTGCCAACTCCATTGATGTTGGGCATACTCACCGCAATGACGCGTGTTGATGCGTTGATGTCGCTCAGGTCAATGCCGGGGCGATCGCGCACGACAATCACTTTCCACACTTTGGTCGGCACCGTAATGCCACCTCTGGGTAGGATCTGCTTCTTACCTGCGCCACCCGCAATGATATAGAGCGATTTACCCGACTTGACCAGGCTACGACAGTAAATTTCTAGCTCGGCCCAGGGGCCTTTATTGTTGTCGCTGGCCTGGGGCAGAATGTTGGTCATCAAAAATGTGGCGGAGTTATCGGCGCGGGTGTTGGTGCGATCGCCCGATGGGGTCATGTGTCCCCGATCGTAACCGCTGCCTGTATAGTCCGTTGAAGTAACGCGTGGCCATCCCGCTGGCAGCGTATCATCGGGACGAAAGTCGTTGCTGCGATCGATTGGGCCAAGCCAATTTTGCGTTAACTCCCAACTCACCCAATTTGGGGTGCGCTTGCTGTTGCTGTAGGACAACGCATATTGCGGCTTAATCATCAAATAGTTGTCGGCGTTGTTGTGATCTGTAGTCGCTTTACTGGGATTTCCCAACGCAAGATGCACCGATGTGGGTACGCGGGTCGGCAACCGTTCGAGGAGTTGGCAAGCGTTAACTGAGATCTTGCACCAGTTTCAACAAGGGGTTGCCAAAGAAGGAAAAATCTGAAAGAAAGGGCGTAATCAAAATTTAACTGAACGGTTATGGAAACCATTGTTCAACACGCCCAAGGATTAGTGTATAGCCTGCT
>DVDV01000157.1 GCA_015296075.1 Leptolyngbyaceae cyanobacterium M33_DOE_097
AGCAGGCTATACACTAATCCTTGGGCGTGTTGAACAATGGTTTCCATAACCGTTCAGTTAAATTTTGATTACGCCCTTTCTTTCAGATTTTTCCTTCTTTGGCAACCCCTTGTTGAAACTGGTGCAAGATCTCAGTTAACCAAATTCAAAAACTGTCGGCTAAAACTCAAGATGTCTTGAAGCTGGCAGCCTGTATCGGGGATAAGTTTTCGCTAGATGTTTTGGCGATCGCCAACAAAACTTCTCGGTCTGAAACTGCAAAAGATCTGTGGGAGGCTTTACAAGCCGAGTTAGTTACGCCGCTGAATTCTGCCTATAAGATCCCGCTGATCTTGGATTTAGTCCCTCAGTTTGTTGAATCGGGGG
This sequence comes from Leptolyngbyaceae cyanobacterium M33_DOE_097, assembly GCA_015296075.1. Taxonomy (GTDB): domain Bacteria; phylum Cyanobacteriota; class Cyanobacteriia; order Leptolyngbyales; family Leptolyngbyaceae; genus DSRU01. Next base: position 367 of record DVDV01000157.1, read on the forward strand.
CGGTTACGTCTGCTGCGATCGCGCAGCCCCAAGTTATCTATCGGTTTTTGCACGACCGGGTTCAGCAAGCAGCTTACTCTTTGATTCCAACGGCACAAAAGCAAGAAACGCACCTAAAAATTGGGCAATTATTACTCCAACATGCTTCGCCAGAAGAACAAAAAGAGAATATCTTCTCACTTGTGAATCAACTCAACTACGGCACCGATTTACTAACCTGCGAGTCAGAGAAATATCAACTGGCTGAATTGAATCTTTTGGCAGGTCAAAAATCAAAAGCATCTGCGGCTTATGATTCGGCTTTGCGCTATTTAAATGTCGGTTTAAGTCTACTGCCTCCTACGAGTTGGCAGCAGCAGTATCAACTCACATTAGCACTGCATCAAGAAGCTGCAGAAGTTGCTTTTTTGAATGGTGATTTTAAGCAAATGTATCAACTAACGGAGTTGGTGCTGCAACACACAAAAGTGCCTTTAGATACTGTCAAAGTATATGAATTGCGGATCAAAACAAGTGAGGTGCAGAGAGAACTTTTAGAAGCTGTAAAACTAGGACTAAAAGCTTTGCAAATACTGGGGATCAGCCTGCCAGAGTCACCCACTCAGAGTGATGTCGAGCAAGCGATCGCAGAAACGTCTGCCAACATGGCAGATAAAAACATTGACGACTTAATGAATCTACCGTTGATTACGGATGCGAACAAACAAGCTGCGCTCCAACTTCTAGCGAGTCTAATTCCTGCGGCTTATCAGTCGGTACCTGAGTTATTCATCTTAATGGCCTGTCAGCAAGTTAACTTAACGATCCAGTTTGGTAACACACCTTTTGCTCCGTCTGGTTTCGCTGATTATGGCATTATCTTCTGTGGCTTATTGCTGGATATTGAAACGAGTTATAAGTTTGGACAACTCGCTCTCACGCTGCTGGATCGGTTAGATACAGGCAGCACACGCAGTCAAACCCTATTCAAAGTTTCAACCTTCATTTTGCCGTGGAAGCATTCCATTCGTGACTCTCTGCCCTACTTACAAGATGCTTATTTAAGTGGTTTAGAAAGTGGCGATTTGGCTCATGCAGGCTACGCAGCAATGTACAGATGTCAATATTCCTACTGGAGCAGCGTGGAGCTTAAAACCCTAGAGCAAGAGATGACTTACTATAGTCAAGCGATCGCCCAAATTAACCAGGAAACGGCTTTAAAGTGGAATCAAATCTTCCATCAAACAGTTCTCAATTTATTAGGCTCCTCTGAAGCTCCTGACCGTTTAGTTGGAACTGCTTATGATGAAGACCAGTCTTTACCCTTTCACATTCAACTCAATGAGCGAACTCTTATCCACTATGTATTCTTAAATAAACTCATTCTGTCTTACTTATTAGGCAATTTGAACCGGGCAGTAGATTATGCTATTACTGCTGAACAGTATATTGATGGGACACAAGGTTTATTTACAGTCCCTATTTTCTATTTCTACGATTCGTTGGCTCATCTTGATCTCTATCACTCCACGCCATCAACTCAACAACAGATTTTGCAGCGTGTGCTTGCCAATCAAAATAAAATGCAGAACTGGGCTAGCCATGCGCCTATGAACTTTCAGCATAAACTTGATCTGGTTGAGGCTGAGAAGGCTCGTATTTTAGGGCATAATTGGCAGGCATCTGAGCAATACGATCGCGCGATCGTGGGAGCAAGAGAAAACGGTTATCTCCAAGAAGAAAGTTTGGCAAATGAGTTGGCGGCTCAATTTTATTTATCGCATGGACGCGAAAAGGTGGCTCAAGCTTATTTAACTGAGTCTTACTATGGGTATTTACGGTGGGGGGCGATCGTCAAAGTAAATGATTTAGAGACGAAATATCCCCATCTGTTAGCGCCCCTGTTAAAGCGGGCAGCTAATGATGTAGAGCCTTCATCCATCAGTAGTTCTAAGTCAACCGAAGAAAATCAGTCATTTGATTTAGCAACGGTGATGCGAGCGTCACAAGCACTTTCGAGTGAAATTGTGTTGGATGAATTACTCAAAAAGCTGATGCAGATTGTGTTGCAAAATGCAGGTGCTGAACAAGGTTTCTTGTTACTCGAAAAAAATGGTCAGCTCTTAATCGAGGCATCGGGCAAAGTGGGGATCGATAAGATCTCTGTGCAGCAGTCGATTCCCGTGCAAGGAGTGGGCGATCGCGCTGTTCCTGATTCATCTGTTCGTCATTTGCTGCCGATTTCAGTGATTAACTATGTTGCTAGAACGCGAGAATCTTTAGTTCTAAATGACGCCAGCACTGAAACAATTTTTGCAACGGATGCCTACATTGCTGCTCAGAAGCCAAAATCTATTCTGTGTACGCCGATTCTACACCAGGGAAAATTAACAGGTCTGCTTTACTTAGAAAACAATTTAACAGCGGGAGCCTTTACCCAAAATCGGCTGGAGATTTTGCAACTTCTTTCGGCTCAGGCGGCAATCTCAATCGAAAACGCCCGACTGTATTCTGATCTCGAAGAGGCTAACCGGACTTTGGAGGCAAAAGTCGCTAAACGCACTTTAGAATTGCAGGAAAAAAACTTACACCTCCAGCAAGAAATTTATGAACGCCAACGTGCCCAAGAAGCTGCCCAGGTTGCCAGTCGTGCCAAGAGTGAGTTTCTCGCCAACATGAGCCATGAGCTGCGTACACCGCTAAATGGCATTTTGGGCTATAGCCAGGTACTTAAAAAAAATAAAGCCTTAACTGAGCAACAACAGAATGGCGTCAATGTGATTTACCAGTGCGGGGAGTATCTCTTGACGCTGATCAGTGATGTGCTTGACCTCTCAAAAATTGAAGCTCGTAAAATGGAGCTACACTCCAGCACGTTTCATTTACCGAAGTTTCTCGAAAATCTGCTCGAAATCTGCCGTATTCGCGCCGATCAAAAGCAGATTACTCTAAACTACAAATTTCTTTCTCCTCTGCCGACGTGTGTCTATGCTGACGAAAAGCGGCTGCAGCAAGTATTGTTAAACCTACTCGGCAATGCTGTAAAGTTTACTCAAACGGGCAGTGTGACGTTAAAAGTAGGCTATGCTAATTGCTGGCCGCCCGCCTCCAATCCAGAAGGTCAAGCACTGAGTAACCAAGAGTCAGCAGACAATTCTAAGCTTCGCTTTCAAATTGAAGATACCGGGATTGGCATCTCGCCTGAGCAACTTGATCAAATCTTTCAGCCGTTTCATCGGGCTAATGGTGCAGGCCAGCGGGTCGAAGGAACAGGGCTGGGCTTGGCAATCAGTCGGCAACTCGTTCAACTTATGGGAGGCACGATTCAAGTTAAGAGTGCGCTAGGGCAGGGCAGTATTTTTTGGGTCGAGCTTGATTTGCCAGAATCGCAACAAACCGGGGGGTTGACAACGATCGCCCCGCGTCCCGTGATTGGCTACCACGGCGATCGCCGTACCGTCTTGGTGGTAGATGACAAAGATTTTAATCGAGCGGTGCTGGTTGATCTGTTGCAACCGCTTGGCTTTGTTGTTGTTGAAGCGGCTGACGGGCAAGCAGGGCTAAATCAGGCGCTAGCGCATCAACCCGATGTGATTCTTGTTGATCTGGTCATGCCACTGATGGATGGATTTGAGATGACCCGTCGGATCAGACGTACCCCTGAGTTGCGAGACGTAATTGTGCTAGCCATTTCAGCCAGTGTATTTGAATTTAACCAACGGATCAGCCAGGTCTCTTACTGCAATGATTTTTTGCCAAAGCCTGTGCGTGAGGCTGAACTATTAGAGAAGCTACAATTTTATCTAGGCTTAGAGTGGATTTATGAATCCGAAACTCAGCGAATTGGGAAAGCATCCAACTCAGAACTCGTTGGCTTTGCCAGTGCCCCAGCCGCTTCACTTCCCCCGGTGGCAATTCCTGCAGCGTCAGAACTCGATGCTTTACTTGATCTGGCACTCAGAGGCGATCTGAAAGGGGTTCTTGTACAGATCAACCAGTTAGAGTATGCCAATCCTCAATGGGCTAGCTTTGCGGCTCAATTGCGGCAACTGGCAAAAAGCTTTAAGGGCAAGCAATTGATTGAGTTGATTCGACATTATCAAGCGCAACAATGAGTCAGAATCCGGTGAGTAAAGGAACGATCTTAGTTGTGGATGACACACCCACAAATTTAGAGGTGCTGTTTGATTTTTTGAGCAATGCGGGGTTCAAAGTTCTGTTTGCGGAAGATGGCGAAAGTGCGATCGAAAAAGCGAACTATGCGATGCCTGACTTAATCTTGCTAGACATTTTAATGCCGGGGATCGATGGTTTTGAGACGTGTCGCCGCTTAAAGGAAAGTGAGTTAACGCGCTCTATCCCGGTCATTTTCCTAACAGCTCTAACCGATATAGTCGATAAGGTCAGAGGTTTTTCGCTGGGTGCGGTCGATTTTGTCACGAAGCCACTGCATTACGAAGAGGTGCTAGCCAGGGTAGAGACGCACCTCCGCATCCAGGCTTTAACGCAACAACTCCAGGCGCAAAATGAGCTGTTAGAACATGAGGTGCAAGAGCGAAAGCAGGCAGAAGCCGCCCTGCAACGACAAAACCAGAGAGCGCAGCTATTTGCTGAAGTGACGCTGAAAATTCGTCAGTCACTTCAGTTAGATGAGGTTTTACGAACGACAGTGACGGAGGTGCAAAACATTCTTCAGGCCGATCGCGTGCTGATCTATCGTCTCTGGCCTAACGGGACGGGGAGCGGGGTTGCAGAAGCGGTACAGGCCGGGTTGCCGCATGTGATGGGGCAAACTTTCCCCGAGGAGGTATTTCCAGATGAGACGCGAAAACAATATCGCCAGGGGCGGATGCGGAAATTAGAAGATGTGGAGCATGATCAGGCTATATCAGCTTGTCTCGTGGAGTTTTTAAAACAATTTTGGGTGAAAGCAAAATTAGTTGTGCCAATTCTCACGAAACACGAATTATGGGGGTTGCTCATTGTCCACCAATGTTCTGGGCCGCGTCGCTGGACAGAATTTGAAACTGACTTATTACAGCAACTTGCAAATCAAATTGGCATTGCGCTGACTCAGGCTCAACTCTTAGAGCAGGAAACACTCCAGCGGCAGGAATTATCGCGTTCAAATGCTGAGTTGCAGCAATTTGCCTATATTGCCTCCCATGATCTGCAAGAACCACTGCGAATGGTGACGAGCTACCTACAACTGATTGAGCGTCGCTATAAGGGACAACTTGATGCCGATGCGGATGACTTTATTCAATTTGCCGTGGATGGTGCTGTTCGGATGCGAACGTTGATCAACGATCTGCTAACTTACTCTAGAGTTGGGACGCAGGCTCACCCCTTTGAGCGCATGAGCTGTAGCAAGGCTGTTGAAAACGCGATCGCCAACCTTAAAGTGGCAATTGAAGAAAATCAGGCTGTGGTAACTTATCAGGATTTGCCTGAGCTGGAAGCAGACTCAATTCAAATCACGCAACTATTTCAAAATTTAATTAGCAACGCCATTAAGTTTCGTGGTAGGGTGCAGCCGCAAGTTGCGATCGAGGCTAGCCATCAAGATGATGTTTGGCGATTCGCTGTGAAAGACAATGGGATTGGCATCGATCCTCAGTATGCTGAGCGAATTTTTGTAATTTTTCAGCGACTAAATAACCGGGTAGACTACGCTGGTACTGGGATTGGTCTAGCTGTTTGTAAAAAAATTGTTGAGCGGCATGGTGGTAAAATCTGGGTTCAGTCTGAGTTGGGCAAAGGTGCAACATTCTATTTCACGATCCCAGACGGAGGAAAAGCGTAATTGTGAACTCTGCGGATGTTGTTAAGACGGTTGAGATTTTACTGGTAGAAGATAACCCAGGTGATATTCGGCTGACTCAAGAAGTTCTTAAGGAAGGTAGAATTCAAAGTCGCCTGAATGTTGTTGAAGATGGTGAAAAAGCGATCGCATTCCTCAACCGAATCGAACCCTATCTGCACGCGCCTCTCCCAGACCTGGTTTTGTTGGATCTCAACTTACCACGTCGAAACGGGTTAGAAGTGCTAAGAATGATCAAAACCAATGAAACCTTGAGGCACATTCCAGTCGTTGTGTTTACAACCTCTCAAGCCAAGGAAGATATTAAAAATGCCTATAATCTTTGCGCTAATTGTTATATTACCAAACCAATTGATTTAGAACAGTTTGTTAGAAGCGTTAAATCCATTGAAGACTTCTGGCTGACTATTGTGAAATTGCCGCAGGAGTGAATGATGGATAATCAATCACCAATTCATATTCTGTTAATTGAAGATAATCCTGGGGATCAACGTCTATTGCAAGAGCTACTGCGAGATGTGGCTTCGGTATACATTAAGCTTGACTTTGCCAATTGTCTCAGCCAGGGTCTAAAACACTTGAGTCAAGGGCATTACGATGTAATTTTACTAGACCTTTTTCTGCCAGATGGCCAGGGGTTTGCTACTTTTGCCCAGCTTTACCAGCAAGAGAACGAAGTGCCAATTGTTGTGACAACGGGTTTAAATGATGAGACATTGGCGCTGAAAGCTGTTCAAGAGGGTGCCCAAGATTATCTGGTGAAGGGGCAAATTAGCGGTGAGTTGTTGGTGCGTTCGGTACGATATGCGATCGAGCGAAAACGGGCTGCCCAAAAGATTCGAGAACAGGCGGCGTTGCTCGACATTGCGACAGATGCCATTTTGGTGCGAGATGCTGAAAATCACATTCTGTTCTGGAATAAGGGTGCTGAAAGGGTTTACGGTTGGACAGTTGAAGAGGCGATCGGTAACAAAGAAACGGATCTTCTATATAAAAATACTTCGGTGCAAGCCCAGGAAGCACAGCGAGAATTGATGGCCAAGAATGAGTGGCAGGGGGAACTGAACCAGGTAACAAAGACGGGGAAGGAGATTGTTGTTGAGAGCCGATGGACACTCGTTCGAGATGATGAAGGACAACCGAAATTTATCTTAGCCGTTGGCACCGATGTCACGGATAAAAAGCAACTTGAAGCGCAGTTCTTTCGAGCGCAACGCTTGGAGAGTATTGGTACGCTGGCGAGTGGAATTGCCCATGACCTAAATAATATCTTGACGCCTGTTTTAGCTACGGCTCAACTGTTGCAGATGAAGTTGATGAATCTCGATGAGCGCAGCTTGCAAATGTTACAGCTTTTAGAAGCGAATGCTAAACGAGGGGCTGAGCTGGTCAAGCAAGTTTTGTCTTTTGCGCGTGGAGTGGAAGGAAAACATACCGTCCTGCAAATCAAACACATCATTCATGAAGTTCAACAAATTATTCGAGAAACATTTCCAAAATCGATTGAGCTACACGTTGAAATCGCTGAGAGCCTTTGGACAGTTGTGGGAAATGCGACTCAACTGCACCAGGTACTCATGAATTTCTGCGTTAACGCGCGAGATGCCATGCCTCAAGGCGGTATTCTCACAATATCGGCTCAAAATCTCACGATTGATGAAAGTGATGCTCGGATTGATCTGGATGCAAAACCAGGAAACTATATTGTGATTGCGATCGCAGATACAGGAGTTGGCATACCTTCTGATCTGCTCGATCGTATTTTTGAACCCTTTTTCACAACAAAAGAGCTAGGCAAAGGAACGGGGCTTGGGCTTTCGACTGCACTGGGTATTATTAAAAGTCATCACGGATTTATCACAACTCGTAGTGCGCCAGGGCAGGGCACTCAATTCAAGGTCTTTTTGCCAGCTGTGATGGCAAATAAAAGTTTGGAAGGCAGTGCCTCAGAAGTCTTCTTAGGAAATCGTGAGTTGATTTTAGTGGTGGATGATGAAGCCCCAATTCGTGAGATTACAAAAGCATCTCTAGAGAGTTACAACTATCAGGTCATCACCGCGAGCGATGGAGTTGAAGCGATCGCACTTTATACTCAAAATCAAAAAGATGTTCGTTTAGTGATCATTGACATGATCATGCCATCGATTGATGGGCCAACAGCGATTTGTACATTGAAGAAAATTAACCCAGAGGTTAAGATTATTGCAGTCAGTGGGCTTCTGTATAATTCTGAACCCGCACCTGATATAAACTTTGGTGTACAATGCTTTTTACTCAAACCATATCAACTAGGTGAGTTGATCAAAGCAGTGCATGACACATTAAAGCCCTCTAATTGATACTGATTTAAGCCATACTCCTTAGAGTCAAAATTTCTTCTCTTTCAGCATGATTGACGCAGGCACCAAGACTTAGAGAAATCAGCGAACTAATATCGGATTTGTTTGAATACTGGTATTTGTACGGGCGGTTGAGCAGACAGAACCCAGCCAGTCGAGTAGTGTAGAAGCAAAACCTGCCCCTACGCAAGCTGAATGATTGATGAGCCGGATTTGGTATAACAATGGCACCACCAATACTTTTCAGATAGCCTTTGGTTATCTCTGCAAGAAGAGTCATGTTCACTCTGGGCTGCTGTGCTATTGTTACACGTGGAGTTTGCACTCAAATTTCTCACTGGAGGATGCCATCATGGTATACCCACCTGCGCCGTGGACTCTTAAGGGATATGCATTTCACACTGTGCAACTTGCCAACATCGATCAGGCTCGGTCGCTGGTGCCTTCAGAATTTCATCTGTTACCTGTTTTACCAGGCAAAACGCTAGCTTGTGTTTACCTCGCTTCTTACGAACCCGGTTCGGTGCTGCAATATCACGAGTTAATTGTTGCGCTCTTGGCCCGCTACCACTACAAAATTCGCTTTTGGATCTCTCATATCTACGTAGATAACGAGAACTCCGTAGCGGGTGGCCGAGAAATTTGGGGTCTTCCAAAGCAGATGGCGCACTTTACCTGGCAATTAGAGGAGCAAGGCGATGTTGCTGTTGAGCAGAATGACACTCTCTTGTGTCGAATTCATTGCGATCGCCCGCGCTGGTTGTGGCCTCAGCCGATCCTCCTGCCAGTTGTGAGTTTGCAGGGGCCAGAAGTGTTGTCATTTTCGGCTCGTACTTGGGCTTCTTTGGGTATTGCTAGCAGTCATCTTGAAATCCCTGAAAGCAGCCCCCTAGCTGCTTTGGGCTTGCAAAAAGTTGCACGCACGTATCATCATCGTGACCTCAATTTTGTGGCTCAGGCACCCAAAGTGATTGGACAATCGCTAGCCGCCCACTAAACGGTCAATCTAAGATGAAGAGGGTGGCTGAATGATTTGGGGCGATCGCTCTGGAAACATCCCTTAAACCTGTCATCGTAGATCCGTTTTACCATTCTTACCAATGAAGCTTTCTGAGAGTCTTCAAGATCTTTTAGCTGCATACACAGACCAACCCATCCCAGTCGGTGCGTTGGTTGAAGTTGCAGGTGAGCAGGGGTTTGGCATTATTACTGGCTTTTTGGTATTGCCAATGTTAATTCCTCTGCCAGTGCCGCTACCTGGTTTCTCAGCGTTGATTGGCGCAGGCGTGATCGTCTTGGGCGGACAACTCGCACTCAATCGTCACCGTCCCTATCTACCAGCAAGAATCGCACGCATTACCTTTCCTCCGGCGGTATCTCGCAGTCTCCTCAAAAATTTGTCGCGGTTATTGCGTCCTCTAGAGCGACTGTCGCGACCTCGCCTCTTTCGAATCAGCCATAACCCGACTTTTCGACGGTTGCTGGGCATTTGCATGATCTGGAATGCCTTATTGATGTCGCTACCACTGCCCTTTCCATTCACTAACCTGGCACCGGGGTATACGATTTTGACTCAGGCGATCGCCGTTTTAGAGTCAGATGGCATTTTCATGCTGATCAGTTATGGTTTGACAGCCTTGACGACTGTATTTTTTGCCAGCATTACCGGAGCCGCCTGGGCTTTATTAGTCCGCTTTATCGACGGGTGGCGCAATTGGGAATAATTGTTTTCCTGTTCTTGTCTGGAAGTTTTAGGAGTTATATCAATTCTCTAAATCCCATTCACAGATCCTCGTAGGGGCGGTTCGCGTTCGTGTAGCGTTTCTGAAGGAAATACCGCCCTTACAGACAATTATCTGTAGCCTAGCTTTAAAGAATTGGTATTAGTTGGTGCAGACCTAAACGAAAACTCATGTGCAAGTTCCCACGGGCCATTGCGGTAGTACCAGAGTAGCACCCCTTCAGCGTTGCCTCTGGTTGGTTGCCATTGTTGGGTGAGTTCTTCGTAGGTCTGACGGGCGGTGGCGGCGGCAACCTTATTTTGAAGGGTGATGTGAGGACGGTACTTCTGTTGGTCTTGCGCTGTTAACCAGTCACTCCAGGTTTGGGCAAAGCTTTGTCGTAACTCCACCAATGCTGGAGCTTCAACCTCGATCGCCACACCATTTCCCAAAAAGCGAAGGGTTGGTAAGTGCAGATCGATCGCAGGTATTTGAGCGCATTGCGTCTGGAGGTGCTGCGCGATCGTCCCTTTATGATCGCCTGGTAGCGCGTGAAATAGCGTGATGTGAGCTGGAACAATGTTGCGTGCAGGTGGAAAGTATTGCTGGCGGAGCGTGTTGACTTGCTCGAATGTGGTTTGGTCGAGCTTTAGCGTCAAAATTAGCGTGGGGAAAAGGGGTAAAGAATCGTTCATCAATCTGCTGTCATTCTTGCTAGGAGCGTTTGCACGCAACCAGGGTTTTTCAAGCATCCATTACGGTAGAAAAACTTTGTGCGATCGCCCCTGATTGTCACCCTAACCCTAAATTTTTGTTTTTAATAAATAAAGAGGCTGCCACGCTGGTTAAATCCTCGCGCTTCGTTAAGCGTCTTCAAAAATAGTATCGATTTGGCGAAAGTACTTTTGAAAGCCCCTTCCCGGTTCTTACAGATTAAAATACTAATTCCCGACCAGGATACAGTGTTTTTATTCTTGCAGTTTCCCCTTTGGCACAGTACTATCGTTTTCGAAAAAACCAAATCTCTATCGATTTATTGTGCTTTTAAGGAAGGTATGGCAGGAAACGATGGCATTCACTGCTAAACGCATGGGAGCAAATTGCAAATTCAATGGCTCAACGGCTGAAACTCACGTCACTTAAAGGCTTTGTGTCGTTGTTTATGCTGGGGGCGTTGCTCAGTGTGGTGGTCGCCGCTTGCTCATCCAATCCTGCCTCGACCGATGCCAATGTACCAGGC
>DVDV01000256.1 GCA_015296075.1 Leptolyngbyaceae cyanobacterium M33_DOE_097
TACACTAATCCTTGGGCGTGTTGAACAATGGTTTCCATAACCGTTCAGTTAAATTTTGATTACGCCCTTTCTTTCAGATTTTTCCTTCTTTGGCAACCCCTTGTTGAAACTGGTGCAAGATCTCAGTCACACCAAACTCACGGATGGGGCGATCGCCCAGTTACTTGATGACCTGTCTGATTACGCGGCAAATTTTCCTTACGAATCTGACACGGCTAGCCTGTTACGCGTCACCCGCCGCATAGTCGATCAGGCAAGTCAAGTGCCATCCAGCTTTATGGCTGTGTTTTCTCACCACCGTGCCCAAAGCTACCACAACTGGGCAAAAGCGCGAGCCGAAAATAACTTTACCCTCGTGCAGGCCGACCTCGAAAAAACCTTAGAACTGAGTCGCGAGTGGGCCAACTTCTTTCCAGGATACGACCACATCGCTGACCCACTGATTGATGCAGCTGACTACGGCATGAAAGCTGCCACCATTCAGGCCATTTTTAGTGAGTTACGCAGTCAGCTCGTGCCAGTTGTGCAAGCGATTACAGCGCAACCGCCTAGCGATGATGCGTGCTTAAAGCAGGTTTACCCCGAAGCTGAGCAACTCGCTTTTAGCTTAGATGTGATTCGTCAAATGGGGTTTGATTTGCGGCGGAGTCGGCAAGACAAAACACTGCATCCTTTCATGACCAACTTCTCCATTGATGACGTACGCATCACCACCCGCGTCAAAGAACAAGATCTGAGCGAATGTCTATTTAGCACCATTCATGAGATGGGCCATGCCTTCTATGAGTTAGGCAATCCGCCCGCGTTTGAAAACACACCCCTGGCAGGCGGCATCTCATCGGGTGTACACGAGAGCCAGTCGCGCCTCTGGGAAAATATGGTCGGGCGATCGCGCGTTTTCTGGCACCACTTCTACCCAAAACTGCAAGCCACCTTCCCCAGCCAACTCGCTGACGTGCCCCTCGAAACCTTCTACCGGGCGATTAATAAAGTGGCGCGATCGCTGATTCGTACCGATGCGGATGAAGTGACCTACAACCTGCACGTCATGATCCGCTTTGATCTAGAACTCGCTCTTCTCACGGGGGAACTGGCTGTCAAAGATCTGCCCGCAGCGTGGAATGCTCGCTACGAAAGCGATTTAGGCATCGTGCCCGACAGCGACAGTAACGGAGTGCTGCAAGATGTGCATTGGTATGGCGGTCGTATTGGTGGAGCCTTTCAGGGTTATACGTTGGGGAACCTGATGAGCGCCCAGTTTTTTGATGCCGCTCTCATCGAACACCCCGAAATTCCCACTCAGATCGAACAAGGCGAATTTAGCACCCTAGCAACCTGGCTAAAAACTAACATCTACCAGCACGGACGCAAGTTTACAGCCGCCGAAATGGTGCAACGTGTTACAGGCAAACCCCTCTCAACTGAACCACTCATGCGGTACATTCACCAAAAGTTCGGCGGGTTGTATTCGCTCTAGCGTGCATAGGCTTTAACTCTCCTGGCCCCTTTCCAAAGAAAACCACTTAAAGCTTGACAAACCCGCTCCTGCTAACCCTCTCACAATCTCCGCCTCACGCTACCCGTTCCCTCTGTCAACGATCGGAGTGCCAATCTTATTACCCGCACCATACAGCTAGCTAACCATTCAACACCCACATGCACGACCTTGCAGGTTAGGGGCGTTTCGCGAAACGCCCTTATGGGGAGTTAGGACCCTTCATGCAGCTGCACGACTGCACCACCGAACCTCTTCCTAACTTAATAGGACATCTTGCTACTAAAACGAGTAGTCATCATAGGTTTGGCTTGATCCCGGATTGGGTGCAAAGGCCAACCACAGCGGAAACTGCAAAATTGCAAGACTCAGCGCTTCCTCAGTCTCATCTACCACAATCAACGGCATCGCCCCCTCCTTCACTGCCCGCTCTGCACTCATCGCCAGCGCTTCTGGAGCCTCAAACAATGCCACACCCCGATCCGGGCCAAAATCAGCACGCGTAATCCCTAAACAATCTTGCAAGCCCCGCCGCCACTCACCTAAGCGCTCAGGCAATTGCGCCAAAACCAGAACCCGCAAGCGATCGCCATACAACTCATACAAAATCGAAACCACCGCCGACGCCACCAAAATATTTTGGAGACGGCTACCCATCGTTTTAACCGCACCGCGTCCCGCTTGCGTAAAAAACCAATTTGAAACCCGCTCGGCATGAATTGGCTCAAACGTCCGCCGTACTTGCCACGCAGGCCCATAGTAGTCAGGCGTAGAGCGGTATTGGTCAATCAAATCGCGAATAAAGTCAGCATCTGCTTCAAACGCCTGCTCAGTAAACTTGGGAGCCGCTGATTTACCCTTTTGAGGCGGAGCCGCTTCACTCACCACAACCGGACGCTCTGGTGGCTCAATCACACTCGGTAGATTGAGTTCCTCAGCACTCGCCGCCAACTCTTGCAGGCTACCAACCAAATAATCCTTAAAGCTCTGCACGCGAATCGCTACATCTTGCGAAACCCCGGCAAACGTGGTCTGCATCTCTTTACGAATCCGCTCTTGCCGTCGCTCTAACTGCTCTACAGCTCCCTGCAAGGTTTTGCGGCGTTGCTCTAACTCCTTCATCCCCTCCTGAATCAATCGACCCAGCGAATTTTGAGTTTCGATTAGCTGATCTTGCAATTGCGATCGCGCCGCCCGCAGTTGAGCGACATCCGCGCGTAGGACGGCCTCCTCATTCCGCAAAACCGCAATTTGCTGTTCCCAATCCAGCACTTCTGGCGGTTTTGGTTCACTGGGAGGATGCACCGACAAACCCTTCAAATCAGGTAACTCAACCATCCCTGACGCTGCAGCAGAGGAAGTCGCATTGATCCCGGTGCTATCCATACTTTCCTCCGAGTCCCACGGAGAAGGAAGCGTGCTGTAGCCCGACGCTGCCGCATCCGACTGAGCAGCCGCTGAATTAGGTTGACTAGAGTTCAATTCGTCAGGAGTCATTGGCTCGTAAAAAGTGGGCTAAGAAATTTAGGATTGCTTAGGAACGCGAGTTTCCAGGCACTTTTGTAACATTTTTGGGTTAAATAAAATGGGCAGAAAGTGAATGCTTTTTACCTCTCGAAAGTAAAAAAGAATTGGAATGGGCTGCCAAAAGATTTCCCAGTTTAACCAATCCGCGTAGGGAAAACGCCGAATCAACGTCTCACCCCGATACACATCCAGGTCAGTTTCAGTAAAACGCAGCCGCAAGGTCACCGTTTGGTATAACAAAAACAACCCAAACACCGAAATGGCCAGCCCGACCCAGAGCTGCACAAACACAAGCGGCACTGCCCCTAAAACTAGAGCGATCGGGATGTTATAGCTTGGGGCAAGCTCTACAATTGGCTCAGTTGTAACCGTTGAGGCAGTCGAATCCACAGCCACGTCTCCTACGAAGATCAAAGCATGTCTCCACTATTCTAAGTGGGGCAATGGCTCCATCAAACCACAATTGAGGTAGAGATTGTTAACAGCCAGCCTGTGAAATCAGAATCCGCGTCAGAATGAAAGAAAGGAAGCGCTTGAAGGAGAAATCGCAACCTGATTCAACAATGCTATCGCATGGCTAGTCTGAGCTTAGAAGCGCGACAGCGGCCTGACCAAGATTGGGGGAGTAATGCATAGTGGCAGCCCTTCCACAATTTATTCACAAACTTGCGACTACTTTGAGACTCCTACATGCGAGCTGCGGAGGGAGCATGATTTATTTCCACGATCGCACCGAAGCTGGTGAAAAGCTAGCTTTCGCCATTTCTGAAAGTATCAATCAACAGCCAGAGGTCGCGAATGCGCCCTGGTGTGTGTTAGCCCTGCCACGCGGCGGATTGGCGGTTGCCGCCCCAATCGCTCGTCAACTGCACGCCCCTTTAGGCGTACTCGTCGCAAAAAAAATTACGCTTGAAAGGAACCCAGAACTCGCGATCGGAGCCGTAACAGCCGATGGGCAGGTGATTTGGAGCAGCGGTAAAGGGCATCCTCCGGGGCAATCTCAGTCAGACTCGGCCACCTACGATCGCGCTTTGCACCAGGCCCAAACTCAAGCCCAGACTCAGTGGCAAGACTTTGCGCCGTACTGTGGAGACATCAAGATCGCCGGAGCAAACGTGCTGCTAGTCGATGACGGCATCGCCACTGGCATGACCATTGCCGCAGCGGTCAAATCGGTGCGATCGCAGCACCCCAACCAGGTCTGGCTCTGTTCGCCCGTTGCGCCTCCCGATTTGATCCCCTTTCTCGAAAAGATCAGCGATCGCCTGTTCATCCTGGGAACCCCCAGCCCCTTCTACAGCGTGAGCCGCTTTTATGTGGAGTTTGATCAGGTTTCCACTGAAGCCGCGATCGAAGAACTACAGCGCACCAACAGCCAACACACTAACTAATTAGACTTTAGACTAAACGCAATTTTCCACTATACATAAGGGCACACAACTGGTTGCCCCTCTAAATGTGATGCCCTTGTAGAGGTCTGGCATGTCAACCCTCTACTACTTCCGCCTCACCCCTCGCGTAACAACCAAAAGCCACTAAATGTCATCCCCGACTCATCCGGTTGCACCAACAAAAAGTGAACCCCTAAGCTTGCCCGCTTGCGCTGCTCAAATGTCTGTCCCGCCGATCGCACCTCACTATCTTCAGTCGTCGCCAGCACCCAGCGATCGACCAAACTCGCTTCGAGAATCAAGCCATCCGGCGCACCGGGGATAAAGTGCAGCGAACTGGGTTGCACCGACTCTAACCAAAACGCCAGCTTCATCGCCTGCCTGCCGCCCTCAATCACGACTCCCGGAATCAGCAGCGTTGACGCCAAGCCTAACCCAAGTGGTAGCAACGCTTCCGGTAGGTGCAGCACTGGAATTGGGCGATCGCGAAAGGCGATTTCTAAATCGCCAGCGGCCAGTGCCCCAAACCGCCAGCGATCGCCCCACAGATTTTCGGGCATCGGTACAGGAGCCGGACGTTCGAGGGCAAGCGGGTCATAGTCTCCATTCGCAGGCTGCCAGCGTTCTTTCAGCAGGATTTTCAGGACTGGGGTGTGCCGCGTGGCAACCAGGGGCAGCTTGAGTTGCTGACAAACCAGCTCCAGCAAGTTGCAGCTCTGGGGCCGAAAGCAGTGAATCGCTTGCGGTCGCCCAACCGTCTCACCCAGCCTTTGCAGCTCAGCCTGCACCCAGGCCGCGTTTACCTGGCTCTGAGGCTCTAACCGTTCAAGTAGCAGCTCACCAGTTGAGTCACAGACCAAAAGTTCCCAGAGAGGGTTCCCGGCGGCGTCTTGCCGGGGACGACGATAAATATCTACTTCCCAGATGCTCATGGTTGCTCCTTCAAGCTGGGTGCGCTGCCATTCTACAGGGGTGCGCGGCATACTGGAGATAGCCGATCGCTGAAACTTAATTGAGAGAAAGCCCTTTGCCAGAGGCAGAACGCTAAAATTTTTCTGAAAACTAAAAATTAAGGCTTTTCTCTTATTGTGAATGAGTTGTGTCATCTACGCTGGCGAAACGTCGCCTCCGATAGGTATCATTGCCAACTGCAAGGGCGTTATGACGCAAGTACGCTTAACGATTGAAGCAAAAATTGACCCCGACAAAATCTGTTGTTTTACCTTAGGATTGCACCATGCTTGAAGCCTATCGCCAACACGCTGCCGAACGGGCACAACTAGGGATTCCACCCTTACCGTTGGATGCCCAACAAACGTCGGAGTTGTGTGAACTATTGAAAAATCCACCGGCTGGTGAAGAAGATTTTCTATTGTCACTGTTGCGCGATCGCGTGCCACCTGGGGTTGATCAGGCAGCTTATGTCAAGGCATGCTTTTTAACCGCGATCGCCAAAGGTGAAATCACCAGTCCGCTCGTTTCGCCCAATTATGCGGTGGAGCTACTCGGCACCATGATGGGCGGTTACAACGTTCATTCGCTCATTGATCTGCTCACGTCACCCGATGTGGCTCTCGCTAGCACTGCAACCGCCGCTCTCAGCAAAACGCTGCTGGTGTATGATGCCTTCCACGATATTGATGAGTTAGCCAAAGCCGGAAATGCCTACGCGAAACAAGTGATGGAGTCGTGGGCCAATGCCGAATGGTTTACCAGCCGTCCAGAGTTGCCGGAAGCCATCACTGTCACGGTCTTTAAGGTGCCGGGTGAAACCAACACTGATGACCTGTCACCCGCCCCTCACGCCACCACTCGTCCCGACATTCCGCTGCACGCGACGGTGATGCTCGAATCGCGTTTACCTGGCAGCTTAGAAACCATTGCCGAACTCAAACAGAAAGGGCATCCTGTCGCGTATGTCGGGGATGTTGTTGGGACAGGTTCTTCGCGGAAATCAGCGACCAACTCAGTGCTGTGGCACATGGGCGATGATATTCCATTCGTACCGAACAAACGTACGGGTGGATATTGTCTGGGTGGCAAAATTGCACCCATTTTCTTCAACACAATGGAAGATTCGGGGGCATTGCCGATTGAGTGCGATGTCACGCAAATGGAAACGGGCGATGTGATTACCATCTATCCCTACAAGGGTGAAATCACGAATGCAGCCGGGGAAGTCATTTCTACCTTTACACTCAAGCCTGACACCATTTTGGATGAAGTGCGTGCGGGTGGCCGAATTCCACTTTTGATTGGGCGAACGCTGACCGATAAGGTGCGATCGGCAATGGGCTTGGAACCCAGCCCTGTCTTTATGCGGCCTAAAATGCCAGCCGACACTGGCAAGGGCTTCACGCTGGCTCAAAAGATGGTGGGTAAGGCGTGTGGTCTACCCGGAGTGCGTCCCGGTACTTACTGCGAGCCGTTAATGACTACGGTGGGGTCGCAAGATACAACCGGGCCAATGACGCGCGACGAGTTGAAAGAGTTAGCGTGTCTCGGTTTTGGTGCCGACTTGGTGATGCAAAGCTTCTGCCATACAGCCGCCTATCCCAAGCCCGTTGATATCAAGACACATAAAGATCTGCCAGACTTTATGAACTCGCGAGGTGGCGTTTCCTTACGTCCCGGTGATGGCATCATTCACTCCTGGCTCAACCGGATGCTGCTGCCCGACACAGTGGGCACAGGTGGGGACTCGCACACGCGCTTCCCTCTGGGCATTTCGTTCCCTGCCGGGTCAGGACTGGTCGCTTTTGCCGCCGCTTTGGGTGTGATGCCACTCGATATGCCAGAGTCGGTGCTGGTGCGGTTTAAGGGCAAACTACAACCGGGTGTGACGCTACGCGACATCGTCAACGCGATTCCCTATGTGGCGATCCAAGATGGGAGGTTGACGGTTGCCAAGGAGAACAAGAAAAATGTCTACTCTGGCAAGATTATTGAAATGGAAGGCTTGCCTGACCTGCAACTAGAACAGGCGTTTGAGCTGACAGATGCAACGGCAGAGCGATCGGCAGCAGGTTGCACGATCAAACTGAGTGAAGAGACGGTCGCTACGTACCTGCGTTCTAATGTTGCCCTGCTCAAAAATATGGTGGCTCGGGGTTATGGCGATGCTCGTACCATTCTGCGGCGGGTGCGCAAGATGGAAGAGTGGCTGGCGAACCCAGTTCTGATGAGTGCTGACCCGGATGCCGAGTATGCCGAAATTATTGAGGTTGACCTCGATCGCATCACCGAACCTCTAGTCGCAGCACCGAATGATCCGGATAACATCAAGCTCATGTCAGAGTGTGCGGGTGATCCTGTCCATGAGGTCTTCATCGGTTCCTGCATGACCAACATCGGCCACTACCGCGCGGCAGCAAAGGTGATGGAAGGGGCTGGCCCAGCCAAAGCACGTCTCTGGATCGCGCCGCCCACCCGCATGGATGAGCAAAAACTGCGCGAAGAAGGCTACTACGGCATTTTTGCAGCAGCAGGTGCCCGCATGGAAATGCCCGGTTGCTCGCTCTGCATGGGGAACCAGGCACGCGTGGCTGATGGCGTCACCGTCTTCTCGACCTCAACCCGCAACTTCAACAACCGCATGGGTAAAGGCGCTCAGGTTTACCTGGGTTCGGCGGAGTTGGCAGCCGTGTGTGCCTTGCTGGGTAAAATTCCCACAGTGGAAGAGTACATGAGCATTGTCACCAAGAAGATCGATCCCTTTGCAAGCGACCTGTACCGCTACCTCTACTTCGATCAGGTTGAAGGTTTTGAGGATGAAGGACGCGTCTTATCGAAGGAAGAAGAGACGAAATTAGCGGCATCGGTTAGCTAGTTCAATTGATCTTTGGAACGGCGATCGCGCGTTCGTTTTGCATATAGCTTAGCTAACTTTAATGAGACTGTCAGACTGAAGTTCTGGCAGTCTTTTTTATGGAATGTGAGAAGCCGGAAGACGCGCAGAACAATACAATCCTACATACGCCTGCAGCCTACAAAGGAAAAAACCTCTCCCGGCTTTCAAAGGAGAGGTGGCGTTGTCAATGAGTTCTAGAGAAGGAATGAGAGTCGTTAGTGGGTGTAGTGACGCCCCCGATAGGTCAGTTGCACATTGGTGCGGCGTGCTACATGCGCGGCAGAAAACTGAACGGCGGCTCCGCGATACTTACCAGTTTGCGCGGTCGGAACTTGAGCAACTCCTGGTTGGTTGGCTTCGTAGGGTTGACCGAGAAATGTGAGCATCATGGGGGTAGTCTCCTAAATGAGTGGGTGAGTGGATGAGGGGCGAGTCGGGTCAGAATTAATAGCTGTAGCGAACGCCACGGTAGCTCAGTTGTAGATTGGAGCGAGGGCTGACACGAGCAGCGGTAAAGGTCAGTGTTGCGCCGCGATATTTGCCAGTTTGGCTTGTAGGGACTTGGGC
This sequence comes from Leptolyngbyaceae cyanobacterium M33_DOE_097, assembly GCA_015296075.1. Taxonomy (GTDB): domain Bacteria; phylum Cyanobacteriota; class Cyanobacteriia; order Leptolyngbyales; family Leptolyngbyaceae; genus DSRU01. Next base: position 8,831 of record DVDV01000256.1, read on the forward strand.
AACTTCGGGAAGGTTGGCTGCGTAGGTTTTGCCGAGGAAGTTGAGTGTCATGGGGGCAGTCTCCTGTTTGGGTGGGTGGCGTTTGCCTGATGAGTTAATCATGCCGTTTTCCTCCGCTAAACCAGGTGACTCAAACCCACGTTGTGATGTGAATCTCCGCACTTATATCTCTGATCAAAGTCATCTCTCTACACCCAGCGCTATCACCGTCATCGATGATTTGAGACAACGCTGTAACTGATTCAAATCACACTCTACATCGCAGTTTGAGCCAGTGCAGCTGATTGCGCGATCGCCTACTTCTTCCCTTCCAAATTGCTGCTTACCGCTTGCATTATAGCGTTTTTCACTCTAGTGAGGCACAGTAACAACAATGAGAGAACCAATTTCTTAGGTCACTTAGTGACACTTGGGAGAACGCTTCATCAATGGCTTTGGCAAGTTCTGGATAACTGCGTGCCCCAATCGAACGCA
>DVDV01000243.1 GCA_015296075.1 Leptolyngbyaceae cyanobacterium M33_DOE_097
AGCAGGCTATACACTAATCCTTGGGCGTGTTGAACAATGGTTTCCATAACCGTTCAGTTAAATTTTGATTACGCCCTTTCTTTCAGATTTTTCCTTCTTTGGCAACCCCTTGTTGAAACTGGTGCAAGATCTCAGTTAAAGTAGTTTTAGTTGCTGATTGCATTTGATGCACGAGGCGTTGTAGAGCGCTCTGTAAAGTGCTCTCTTCTAATAGTTGAGGACGGAGTGATGTCACGGAACGACGAGCTTCAGCAAGTCCGGTTCGAGCTAGTTCATCAATCTTTTCCAACCTTTCTAGATAGATCTGAGTCGATCCCGAATCATCTGTCAGCATTTGTATTATGGAACCGACGTGGAGCAAAACGCCCGTAAAGGACTGTGCTAACGTATCGTGAATTTCTCGTGCCATGCGGTTGCGTTCTTCCAAAATAGAAGCTTCCTCAGCACGTTTGCGATCGCTGATATCTGTGATTAGACCATAGTATCCTTTCACTTGACCATTGGCATCGAAATCAGGGAGGAGGTAATTGCTAATATATTTCTTGCCAAACTCACAAGGAATTTCTGCCTCATAGGTTGTAATTTGCCCTGCCAGTGCTTGATTGATGTAAGGTTGCAGAACTTCATAAGATGCTTCACCCACATTTTCGCGAACGGACTTGCCCAGAATCTCAGATGGGCTACGGTGAAACCATTCTTCATAGGTGCGGTTGGCAAATCGGTAACGTTGACTGGAATCGACATAGGTGATACAAACTGGTAGAGCGTCTGTGATCAGTCGTAGTTCCTGTTCTCGCTCTCGTAATTCGGTTTCGCTGTGCTGTAAAGCGGCTGTCCGTTCTGCAACCTGTTGTTCTAATGTGCGGTTGTAATCAGCTAACAATTGCTCAGCTTGTTTGCGCTCTGTGATGTCTTGAAAGGCAACAATTCCATAAACGACATTGCCCTGTTCATCAAAAACAGGAGTGCCCCATACTTCAATGGGAGTGGTTACATTGTTCTGCCGAATATTTATATCATCAATCGTGGTACGTTCACCGCTCAATGCCCGGATGACTGGCAGCCTCTCTGTTGGATAGAGTTGATTCGTTCCGGTTACATAGAACTGATAAACTTCAGCAAGTTGATCGGGTGGTACGGAGGGATCGATCCCTCTACCCATAAGCTGAATACCTCGTTGATTGGCATAGTAAGGACGACCTGCCGCATCGACAATGCCAATTCCGACGGGAACTGCTTCTAGAAATTGAGCCATCTGACTTTTGCTGGCGCGTTGCTCTGAGTAAAGTTTGGCGTTTTCGATTGCAATCGCGGCTTGAGTCGATAGTAGATTGAGAAGTTGCGATCGTTCTGTTGTGAATGCCTCAGTTACTAATCGATTTTCCAGATACAACACACCGACAAGCTTGCTTTGATTCAGCAACGGCAAACACAAGACCGATTGAGTTTGATGGTGTTGAATATAGGAGTCATTGATGAAATTACCTTCATGAGTTGCGTTATTGAGGATGACTGATTCACGAGTTCGGATAACATACTGAATAATTGACTCAGGTAAGCGATTTTCTATTGGAGCGGATTGCAGCACCTGTGTAGCGCAAACTTGCTCACCATCGACCAGTTCACAGGCTGCTTCGATCGTCCATTCTCCTGCATTTTTTAACAGCAGACATCCGGTTTGTGCCCCAGCATTTTCAATTAGAATCTGCATCAAAGAACGAAGTAACTGTTCTAGTTCAATCTCACTTGAAATTGCTTGAGAGGCTTTCATCACCGCTGCTAAATCGAAAGTAATAAATGGGGTATTAGAAGTAGTTCCAGCAGTGGTGCGGATTGGCGTGTAAGTTGCATCTGACGACTGAGGAAAGAACTGTGGATAGCGAGTCTCTAAATCTTTGACTTTTGCGGTTGCTCCCCACCGCTCATAGCAGTAATGGGCTTCCTTCATATAGAGCTGAGCAAACCTGACTCGACCACGAGCCAAGTAATGTTTGGCAGCTAGCTCATAGCTCAAGGCTTCTTCTTGAAGATACTCGTTTTCTTTAGCACCTTGAATGGCTTGTTCGTAAAACTCCTCTGCCTCAAAAAACTGACCCAAAACTCGCGCTTTCTCTGCTTCAACTAACTGGAACTTATGCAAAAAATTCATGGGGGCGTGGCATGCCCATTTCTGCATCTTTTCCTGATTGGCATTAACACGATTCAACCAAGATTCTTTTTCAGAGTTTGCAGCATTTGCCAACATGCTCAGAACGATTAGGGAGTCATAGAAATGAAATAGAGCAACAGATATTAATCCCGTGCCTGCGCTTAAATACGGTTCTGCCAAAGTAGCCATTTTTGCAGCTTGCTCATACTCCTCGAACAGGTAGCATAAAATCAGCTTATTTGAGTAAAACCAGTGAAGGCCAGTTTCATCCTTGACCGAGATCGTCAATGACAGTTCTTGCTCTTCGTCATAGATACAACCCACTAAGCGACTTGGATCTTCAGATTGACCTCGCAAGTTCAGGATCGTTTGTTGCAACATTGCCAGATAAGTGGCAGAAATCTCTCGTCTAATTTGATGGGTGGCTTTACGATAAATCGCGGTTTGTTGTTCCAGTTCTGTCAGTTCGTGTCCTGCAAAAAAGGAGTTATAACATACGATAATTGCACAATAACCCACATATTCAAACTCTCCACTTTCTATAGCGCTTTGATAAGCTTCAGCTAAGCTAGGGAGCGTCTCTTTGAGGTGGTTTTTCCAGGGAATGGGGTAATTCGCCAGCAGCAATGCTTTGCAGTTACTTCTCTTGTTATTCGATCGTTCTGCTAAATTGAAGGATAATTTGCTAAATCGATAGCCCAGTTCAAAGTCTTGTTCAATGCCACATAGGATCATGCCATAGGCAGCATAACCAAACAGTGACAAGATAGCGTTTCCATGGGCGATCGATAAATTCACCATCTTGCACACAATCAGCACCAGCAGAGCAGGTGCCGACATATAAGCCGCACCCACTGTGCTGGCTAAAATGTAGATGGCTGCCAGTGGCACAGGTTCAGTCATTTCTGGCAAATCAATCAAATCTTCGATTTCCCGCTTAGCTAATCGTGAAGCGGTTTCCTCTAATCCTGCTTGAACATCTAACTGACTTGGAGCTTCCACTAAACGAATTCCTAAGAGTTGCAGCACTTCCAAGCTAGTTTTAAGGGCTTCTTTCGGTTCTCCCCGCGACATCCATGTTTGAATCCTGCTATCGTAGACTTCCACTGTATCGAGTGCCGTCTTCGCACTGTTGAGCACTACTTCTGCAAGCCGCTCCATTTCGTCAAAGTGACCACTGAGGTATGCTGCCTCTGCTGCCTCTGAATGCAGTGCCAAAGTCAGGTCATACTCACGCTGCCAGCTCTCAACCTCAAGGAGTTTAAGTCCTGTATTGAAATACTTGAAAGCGGCTTCATAAGCCGTCGCTGCCAACGCTTTCTGACCTGCTTGCAAATTCAGGTTGACAATCTCATTCCGTTCAGATTGGTCAGTAATTAACTCGGTTCCATAATTCAGATGATCAACAATTTCAAACAATCGTTCTGTTCGCTGCTCTGGCAAAATCCTTTCGAGTAAATTGCGACCGATTTGCAGATGTACTCCTTGTTTCTGCGACTCATCGATCAGAGCATAAGCTGCTTGCTGGACGCGATCGTGCAAAAACTTATACTCTTGAACTAACAAATCCTCATCTAGCTCAGAGAGAGTTTGAATAAGTCCAGCTTGGATGGCTGCTAGTAAATCCTGAAAGACCGTTTTGGGCGAGCGATTACCAACAATCGCCAATGTCTCCAAACCAAACTCAGCTCCAATGCAGGCAGCTAATTGAAGCAGTTGCTGAGTGTTTTCTGGTAGTTTTCTCAACTTGCTCAGCAGCAACTCCACAACATTGTCGGTGATATTCTTCGCCTCAATCTGAGCGATGTCCCACTGCCAGCTTCGCTGTTTAGGATCAAAGCTCAAGAGATTTTCACTGTATAGCGATCGCAAAAATTCGCTCACAAAAAAGGGATTACCTTCAGTTTTATGCAGCACTAATTCAGCCAAGGAAGCAACAGTGTCAACATTCTGATGTAGCGTCTCGGCAACCAGCTGCTTCAGTGGTTCCAGTGTCAGAGGTGTTAGGACGATGTTCTGAGGCACTACCCCTTGCTTTCGCAAGTTTTCCAGTGACAACGCTAGTGGATGGGTTGGAGTGACTTCGTTATCTCGATAGGCTCCAATTAGAAACAGCGATCGGGTTTGTTCATCGAGCAATATCAGTTCAATTAACTGGAGCGTGGCAGAGTCAATCCATTGCAAATCGTCCAGGAAAATAACCAGCGGATGCTCTTTCGCACAAAACACCCGAATAAACTGCTGAAAAACTCGATTAAAGCGGTTTTGCGCTTCTGCTGCCCCAACTTCCGGTACGGATGGCTGTTTGCCAGTAATTAACTCAACCTCCGGAATCACATCAACAATCAGTTGACCGTTACTTCCTAACGCTTCTAAAAGGCGAGATCGCCACCGTTGTAACCACTCATCTGGCTCACTCAGCAGTTGTTGCACCAGTTTTCGTAAGGCATCCACAATTGCACTGTAGGGATTATTGCGCTGTAACTGGTCAAACTTACCAGAGATAAAATAACCGCGATTTGCCGTAATTGGCTTGTAGAGCTCCTGCACTAAGGCTGATTTACCAACCCCAGAGTAACCAGAGACCAACATCATCTCGACTTTAAGTTGCGGCTTTTCTACGCTCTCTACCTGGGCATCTTTGTCGATATCTTTCTCTTCAGCTACTCTGTCAAACGCTGCCAATAATGCTTCAAGCTCTACATCTCGTCCATACAGCTTCTGAGGAATCTGAAATTGGTCGGAAATGTCTTGCAGGCCCAGTTGAAAGAAATTAATTTGACCACTTGCTTTCAGTTGATTAGCACAATCCTCTAAATCTGCTTTGATGCCCCAAGCACTTTGATAGCGATCCTCCGCATTCTTCGCCATCAGCTTCAAGATAATGTCTGAAACTGGCTTGGGAATCTTAGAATTCAGTTCATATGGTGGTATGGGGAGTTTGGCAAGGTGACAGTGGACGAGTTCCAGGACATCCGTGATTGGAAATGGCACTTGTCCAGTGAGTAATTCGTAGAATGTCACTCCGAGCGAGTAAAAATCAGTACGGTAATCGATCAAACGATTCATCCGTCCAGTTTGCTCTGGAGAGAGATAAGCGAGGGTGCCTTCTAAGACATGCGGACTTTTATACGTAGGATTGGTGCGGCTGAATTGAGTAGCAATCCCAAAGTCAATGATTTTGACAACGCCAGTATCTCGATTGAGGACGATGTTGCCAGGATTAATATCTTTGTGAATCACACCCGCAGCGTGAATTCTGCCTAGAATCTCGGTAATAGCGATCGCTAGCCTCAAAAAAGCAGGTAGGGGCATGGGACAGAAGTCTTCTGGACGTTGTCGCATCCAGTATTCCAGAGATTCTCCCCCAAAATCTTCTAGAAAAATGACGAGCGTCCGTTGATAATCTTGTTGGCTATATGCTCTGATTACACCTTCTACGTTCAGGAATCGGGTAATGGCATATTCCTGCCTGTAGCGGGTTAATTCTCGAGAAGAAGGATAATCCCGCTTGAGCCGTTTGATGACGAGTGCCCGACCATCTGCGTCTCTAATGCCCCGATATACCAGAGATGCAGAACTTTCGTGAATTTTGTCTTGAATAGCAATACCAGGTAAAGTAATCATACGGTTTCTCTGGATGGTATGATGTGGCATATCTGAAACTATAGAAGATTTATCACGATTTCCCACAAGTACAACACAGCAGGGGTTTACCAAGGGTGTTCCACTGTTCTATATCGGGAATCTCTAAGTACAGATACTGTCTTGAGAGTCAAGGAAGCTAAATGTCGTGGCTGAACAATGACGAGAGACATCCTTTATAAAGACAAGCAGGCAAAAATGGCTGAGGACAAAATTGCCTCAGCAGTCAGATGATTCGGGATTGGAAGGTCAGCAATTATCCTATTAATTGCTTAGTTCGATGCAGGCATAATTGTTCCAGGGTTTCCGTAGTCTAGAGTGAATGGCTTACCTGATTTTAAGACGCCATAAATCAGGTGCAACAACTTTTGCATCACTGCTCCCATCGCAGCCATTGCATGTTTTCCACGTTGCTGCAATCGTTGATATAACTGTTGGGTAAGTGGATTCCATTTGAGCGATGCTGTCACTTAACAAATTAACTGTGTCGTTAACCCTACGGGATGCGCAACGAGGTTGAGTAGGGGAGGCTGAAAGGGTTACTAGGAGTGGAATTAAGAGGATGATTGTTGAGAGAATGCCTCCAAAAGCGAGAGAAGCAAGAGTCAAGCGATGAGACGGAGAAAAGCGAGAGTGGGTGTTGGGGTTGAAGCTCTGATGGAGAGTATTGAGCGAATTCCCTGTCTTCGCTATTTCACCTGCGAGATCGTAAGCTTGGTTCCAATCCCATGTTTTTTAACAGAGATTGCCAGTGCAAATCATGAGCGATCGCAGTGGTTTAGCGTGATCGCTTTTTGGGTGTCCGCAGCAATCCTGATCTCTGGCTCTTTCAAGCGTTGGTGAGAGGTTGCCGGGATACACTTTTGAAGCGAAGGGATGAGACATTTCTGCGTGGTAAAAATTTCAATCATGCAGAAACACTTCATATGAAGTATTGAGGTAGCTCCCCGTAGTCTTGAAGAAGGGGCAGGCGGGATGAGATCGCGGTTTTGAGGTCAATGCGTTGTGGGTATGGCGCAGAGGGGAGGCTCATCAAATTTGATCTAGAGAGAGTTTAATGAGGACTACTTACCGAGGGTAGTGGATTTCGGAAAGAAGTGGGAAGGAAAGGGCGCGATCGCACAAAGTTTTCAAAACTTTGAAAAAGGGTGAAGTTCCGAAGCATTCCCAGAGGGAACTCAGGGGAGAAGGGTTAAGGCTGAAGGTGCTTGAGTAAGATTTGGTGCATTTCTTTGCGCATTTCCCGATGGAGGTCGGGGTTTGCGGAGAGTGGCACTTTAAAGCCTAAACCAGAGAGGAAGGCGTGTTTTTAAACGTTAAAGGAGAGTTCGAGTTGGCTGGTATCAATCAAGCCTTTGAGTTCTTTGAGGAGATTGTAGAAGGTGTTGAAGGTAGAGGAGGGGTCGTACTGGGGGGACATGAGTTTTCCAGGTGAGGGTGATTGAATCAGGCTATTTGACTTTGATGGGTCAGAGTTGAATGGCTTTGATTCAATCCTTTTTACCGCATTAGAGGGGTTGTGTGGGGAGGTGAGATTAAGTTGGACGGATGGGTATGACTTGGAACGGGACGTGATCGGTTGAGAACCTGCGGAAGATCGAGAGGGTGTTCGGGGTCAAGTTTGGGATTGAGTTTGAAGCGGACTAGGATGCAGGGGATTGGGCTGCGATCGCGAGGGCGGGATAAAAACTTTTTCTAATTGCTTGACCTGCTTTATGTATACCTATTTTTATCTCTACCTTTTGTTATCAGTCATTGCGAGATCGTCAGGTTTTCCGGTGCTTGTGTCTGAAGGGCGTGATCTCAGAGGTGGCGCTAAAATTTTGGGGACGATCTTGAGCGATCGAATCATGGAGGAAGTGACCTGATCTGCATCGCGATCTTTTTTGTCAGCAGGGAAAACGAAACATGCGATGTATCGTGGTGCATGTATGAAACGGCGACTGGTTTATTTGTTGATCTCAGCGCAAGTCGTTTTTGATGTGGGCGTTATGGTGTACCTTCAGGTGCAATCGGCGTGGCAGCGAGAGGCGACCCAAGCGATTCAAGCATTCGTGCAGCAACTGTATCAGCGTTCAACTTAAGAAACGGTGTGTCAGTCTGAGTTGAGGGGTTGCCCCCGCCCGAGCGGGATCGCGGTGCTTGACGCAGGTGTACTTTCGGTGGAGCGATCGCAAAAGGGTGATCAAAAGTTGCAGCTCGTGCAGGTTCGGCAAAGGGGAGGATGAAGCTGAAGTCAGTCGTGCAAATCGAGTAGCGTTTTTCCTTTGTGCAAGCGAGTGAGCGATCGCATGATTCAGGCCACAATTCTACTCACGACTTGACCAGAGATCGCTGAGGTGATTTCAAATCAAATCGTGCTACCAGGGGTGGTGGGCATGTAACATCTCAAAATGGCAAAGTCGTACAAATAACTTTCTTTTAACTGCTTCAAATCCCTATCCTTGAGGTTTAAGAGGGCTAATTTTTTCATCAAACTGTACGCTTTAGGGCCAAGAGAAGAGATCGCCAAAACTGTGACTAGACAGAGCTTTTAATAAAACTTTGCTGTTTTCTGCCTCCATGTGCCACTACCCCAATTATGCAAACCTCTGCAACTACAGCATGATTACGGTCTGATTCTGTCCGAACTATTGCAAATTTAAAGAAATATTTTTTTAGATTTTGCAGCAAATTGGCAATTGTGCTCTGAGAATAAGGTGAAGATTGGCATTCTTCAATTACCGTTGAGGCCCCCGATGGATAAAACGCAACTAAATGTACTGGATGAGGAGTTGAAGCAGCTTGCCCTTCTAGCTCAGCAATACCCTCAAGTAAGCCAAGCGAAGCAAGGTGCGTTGAGACAGCTAATCAACAAGATCCTGCACTCCGGAAGATTATGCCGCCCGCAATCAGGACAGTTTGTTGGTCTCTATGAGGATATTTATGATGAAGCCGTTCAAGACTTATTACTTTACATTTGCAAAAATATTGAAAAATACAATCCTGAAAAGGGTTCTGTAATGGCCTGGGTTAATGTTTTACTGGATCGGCGTTTCTTTCGAGAAGCGATTCCAAAGGTTTTAGGTCAACCTAAATATCAGCGAGTGTCAATTAGCGATATTGAAGAAATTCGCAGCGACGAAAAGGCACCGAGCTTAACGGATCTATTGAAAGAGTGCATTGAGTCTGACCCAATGAATTTGTTTCAAAAAGAACATATTGAGCATTATCCGTCCGCTAACTTTCAAGCTCTTGCCATGGCTCGAATGGCTGGGAAGTCGTGGAAGGAGATTGCGAATGAATTGGGACTAAAAGTTTCAACTGTCAGTAGCTTTTACTGTCGGTGTATTGCAAAGTTCTCAGATCCGCTTAGGGCTTACTGTTCGGAGCATAGGGTATAAGCAGGAGACAGACAATGCAGGATTTAAGACAAACTATGGTTGTTAGTGTTCCATTGAGTGCAACCAATCATCGAATCGCAGAAAAAATTTCTCGGCAGGTCGGCAATTCGGTGAGAACAAAACAGATATATCTCAATACTCTGGCGATCTCAGCTGTACAGTTTTATTTTGAGTGCATGGGGTTAGAAACTAACCGAGAAAAAGCACAAGATCCTATCGTTCAAGCTTTGATGAATCGTGCAACGCTACATTTAACGGGTCTAGGAGATATTGAATGCTGTCCGGTTTTACCTGACTCAAAGGAGATAGAGGTAGCACCAGAAGCGTGGGAAGATCATCTCGCGTATGTTGCCGTTCAATTTGAAGCCTCATTACGTCAGGCAACCATACTAGGGTTTTCTCGCTCTGCTAAACAAGGCTCTATTTTGCTCTCAGATTTAGAGCCAATCGATGCACTGATTCCACATCTCCAAGATCAAGCAGTTAAACAGCCTATGCAGTTGGTGCAATGGCTGCAAGGGACATTTGATGCAAGCTGGAAAGCCCTAGAGGAGTTCATTCAACCCGACTTACTCTCTACTCTTGCTTATCGTAGTAGCACTCACGGAAACGAGATGACGGTAAAACGAGCAAAGTTATTTGATCTGGCTATGCAGATTGATCAATGCTCTATTATTTTGTTGGTTGCAATTACGCCTGAAACAGAGCAAAAAACTATGATTTCTGTACAGGTTCATCCCATGAGGCCGCTACTGTATCTTCCGCCAAATCTCGATTTAGAGCTGCTTTTAGACAGTAGAGAGAGCTTACAAGCCGTGCGATCGCGTAATCAAGATAATTACATTCAGCTTAAGCGGTTTTATGGAACCACTGGAGAGAAATTTGAGATTCGGTTAACGTTGGGAGATGCTAGTCTGACTGAAACATTTATCATTTGATCTCAAAATCCAGTGCCATGATGGATAGAAGAACTGGCAGGCAATTGACTGACAACATTCCCACTGTTGGGACACCTTTTGATGCGTCATTCACTGTGGTTTTGAGCCTTGGTACAGGTAATTTGCACGATGGGTTTCCGCGGGTAACGGCTCAGATTTGGGAGCATGAGGGGCAATACCCAATGAAGTTTGTTGGGAGCTTGCCTCCAGCACCCGATTTGGGAGATCTTTATCGGGTCTGGAAGTTGCTCTATGAAGCCCTTTCCTATCGCCTTTGCGGCAATCATCGAATTGAAGTTGAACCCACCGATGTGACAAATGTTTCTGAAATGGAGTTTGGGCAGCTTTGTCAGCAGTTTACCCAATCATTCAATACCTGGTTACATACCGAGTCATTTCAGCCAATCGAGCAACAACTACGAACACGCTTAGATATCCAAGCGTTTTTTCGACTCTTGGTTGAAACGGATGATCCTTTAATGCAGCGGTTTCCCTGGCATCTCTGGAATTTCTTGGCAGATTACCGCAATGGGGAAATGGCGTTATGTCATGCTGAACACTATCCACCGCCGTTATTGCTCCAACAGCGCGATCGTGTCAAAATTTTGGCCATTTTTGGCAATAGCGATGGAATTGATGTCCAAATTGATCGTCAGTTACTTGAGCAATATTCCAATCAGGCAGAAATTGAATGTTTGGTCGAACCCTCGTTGCAACAGTTGCAAGATGCATTATGGCAGGGATGCGATTTACTCTTTTTTGCAGGTCATAGCTCCAGTCAAGAACGCGGAGTTTTACGGCTGAATAGTCGGGAAAAGCTGCCCCTAGAGCAGTTACGGTACGGGTTACAACGCGCGATCTCACAGGGATTAAAACTCGCGATCTTCAACTCATGTGATGGTTTAGGTTTAGCCCAACAACTGGCAGATCTAAACATTCCACAAGTAATCGTGATGCGAGAACCCGTGCCCGATCCCGTCGCTCACACTTTTCTCAAGTATTTTCTAGTCGCTTTTATGCGAGGAGATTCGCTGTATACATCGGTTAGAGAAGCTCGCGAGCGGCTACAAAGTTTAGAAACACAGTATCCTTGCGCAACCTGGTTACCTGTAATCTGCCAAAATCCTGCGATCGCGCCACAAACCTGGCAAGAGTGGTTGCACGCTCCTGTTGAACGAGTCGAACTGACGCCGACACCTGTGCCACGGCAGCAGCGCTTTTACCTGCCACTGATCATTAGTGTGACGATTTCTGCGCTGGTAATGGGAGTACGCTGGCTCGGTTGGTTGCAACCCTTTGAGTTACAAGCCTTTGATCAGTTCATGCGACTGCGCCCAGCTGAACCACCGGATCAACATTTGCTGATTGTTGCGGTGACAGAAGAAGATTTACAGCTTCCAGAGCAAAAAGACCGCAAAGGCTCCCTGTCTGATCAAGCTCTGGAGCAACTCTTAAAAAAGTTATTGCCTTATCAACCTAGAGCGATCGCCCTCGACATTTATCGCGATTTTCCGGTACAGTCGCGCTTCCCCGACTTAACCAAGCAGTTAAAGACGGAAACCCGTTTCTTCTCAATCTGCAAATCATCCAGCGCCGATATCAATGATCCAGGAGTGGCACCGCCGCCTGAAGTTGCGCTAGAACGTCACGGATTTAGCAACGTTCTCAAAGACGCAGATGGAGTGATTCGCCGTCATTTAATTGGCATGGAGCCAGATCCCACATCAATTTGTGTCACACCCTATGCTCTTAGCACCCAACTGGCTTTCTACTATTTAGCCAATGAAGGAATCAAAGCGCAGTTTAATGCTGATCAAAATTTACAAATCGGGGATGTTGTATTTAAGCGGTTGAGATCGCACTGGAGTGGTTATCAAGGTGTAGATGCTTGGGGATACCAAATATTGCTAAACTACCGCTCACACCATTCGTCACTCAATATTGCTCCAATAGTAACGTTAAAGGATGTGTTAGCAGGTCAACTATCTGAAACAGTTGTGAAAGATCGAATTGTCTTGATCGGAACAACAGCATCCAGTTTTCAAGACTTTCACTCAACGCCTTATAGCTCTGGTTACAACTATGCTCACCGCATGCCAGGTGTAATTGTACAGGCGCAAATGGTCAGTCAATTGATTAGTGCTGTTAAAGATAAACGTCCATTATTAAATGTTCTACCAATTTGGGGTGAGGTAATTTGGGTAATGCTTTGGACCGGTATCGCAAGCTTTGTAGCTTGGCGATCGCGTGCAATGTTTGTTTTTATCATGGCGATCGCTGGTATTTGTTTAGGTGTTTTCGTAAGCTGTTTATTGCTCCTGATCCAGGGTTATTGGATACCACTGATACCAGTTTTATTAGCTGTAATTCTCACATCAATTTTTTTATCGACTAAAAAATCATTTTTCTCTACACATCCGCGACTTAAATAATCAATCACTCCAAGTAACTAGCTTCTTCAATATGAAAAGTATTTTCCTAACAATTTCCCTTATTTCTACTTTTAACTTCACATTCTTAGCGAAAAACTCGGTTCAAGCTCAAAAGATAATTCCATTGATAGCTGGAAATTACCCTCTAACTGGATTGCAGGAGTTTGATCCATCTGTTTCACCATTTAAAACCAAGCAACTGGGAAAAACAAACGGAGCTGGCGGTGCAAAAGGTCGAGATGACCAACTCCAACCCCTGATCTTCAATACTCCTAAAGTACCTGGTGGAACGGGTAGACCGAGTGGTAATTCGTCTAGTAGCGGGGGTGCAAGTCGTGGTGATTGCACTCCTAACAAAGAATTGATTGCTTTAGTTCCTGTTTACCGCTCTGGGCAATCTCAAAATGTTTGGGGTTTGACAATTGCCGAGCATCCGTCTTTTGGATTCTATGTTCCTGAGAAGCTTCCTCTGACTGCAACTTTGACTCTAGCAGAAGATGATAAAAAGTTGGTCTATTCCACAAAGATGATATTACCCGGAGAATCAGGAATTATTCACGTTTCCTTACCGTCCACTGCACCTAAACTAGCGCTTAACCAGGCTTACCGCTGGTACTTCAAAATTGATTGTGGGCCATACAGTCTTCCAAAAACGGTCAGTGGTTGGATTCAACGTACTGAAATCTCAGCAACGCTCAAGCAACAACTAACCAATGCCTCTCTAGCAGAGCGGGTTCGAATCCTGGCCCAAAATGGTATCTGGTATGACGCATTGACAGGTGCCGCTGAGCTACGTCGCACTAACCCCGCCGATCGCGCATGGCAGGATTTGTTGAAAGCGATCGCCCTTGAAAATCTTGCAAACGAACCCCAAGTCGATTGTTGTCAACTGGCCGACTAACCTAAAGCCAATTGCCCAGCAGGATATAAGGTGCCCAAATAGCAGGGTGCTGATACTTCTCATCGGAGTGGCGTAATAGAAAGAGTTGTGATTGACGCAAGGCTTCTGCTTTTGTAACCTCTCGTGAAGAAAGCTGTTGGTAAAACTGTGTCATTAGCAATGCCGTTGATTCATCCTGCACACTCCATAAAGAAGCAACTGTGCTACGTGCCCCAGCCCGAATCGCAACTCCAGCAATTCCTAATGCCGCCCGATTATCTCCTGTTGCTGTTTGGCATGCACTTAGAACCAACAGCTCAATTGCATTGGGTTGCTTATACTCTCTCTCACGAAATAGAACACTCAATTCATTCACTCGAATCACTTTATCCCAAGCTAAAATAAATGTGTTTTCAAGATTAGAACTAAATTGGCCATGAGTGGCTAAGTGAACAACTGAATAAGGTTGAGAGTTTACCTGTTGTCGAAATGCTTGTTCAGTAAATTGTTGATTGAGTAAGACTTGACTGGGTACTTTCGCCTGAATATTACTCAACTCAATTGGAACATTCTTTAGTTCTGAAAAGCTTGAACGAGCTTCGCTAATACCAACCGCAAGGGTATTGAGTGGAAGATTTTGGAGTGGGGTGGGGGCTGTTAACTGCAAACCGGGAGTCAGTGCAAGGCTATATTTCTCAATCAAATATTGTTGCCCGTCATGCAACGCCGCCATTGGAATATTGCGAAGCGAACCATCTAAAATAAACACTAATGTTTGAATACCGCTTTGCTCAAGCTTAGCAACAGATGGTTGAAGCAACCAGTCATAGACCTGTTTTGATAATGTTTTTGCCTCCTCAATATAAAAGGTTTCAGGCTGTAATAGCGTATGCCGCAAACTTGCTAGTGTAGCTTCGACTTGTGTTTGAGAAATCGCGGTTGAGTAGCGTAAAAGTTCTGCTTGTTGGGGAAGTTTAACAATAACTTCTACGCGATCGCGCAAAATGATTGGATAAATAGCCGCCGCTTGCTGATCCTGCTGATCGAGGATCTGATCAACTGGCTCTTTTGGCACAATACAGGCTTGGCGCAGGTAGTTTTCTACTTCCGCAAGTTGAAGTAGTTCCGTGACTGTCCGGGCTTGTTTGAGATAGGCTTGACTAGGGTTTTTATCCTGTAGAAGTAAGTCGATGAATTCTCGATAAACAGGTTCCACATCTTCTCGAAACGAAAACTGCACCTCTGGGTTCATTGCAACCAGGTCACCCCGTAGGGACTGAAGCGTGTCAACAGCCTGGGTGTAAGCCGTGATCGCTTGTTCTGTTGCTCCTTGCTGGCGCAGCAACCGCCCCATCTGCCACTGCCATTGATATAAACTGTCAGATGCTCCTATCACCTGAGCTTGCAGCAGTGCCTTCTGCGTGAAATTCTGAGCTTCGCTCCATGCACCTTTTGCCTGATAGACTTGCCCCAACGTGCCGATCGCATATGCCTCTGTAGGATAATCCCCCAAGACATTCGCCTGCTGGACAGCGACTTCAAGAATTCGCTCAGCTTCAGCTAACAAGGAGGTATTCTTTTGTTGGTCATACTCAACCAGTTTCAGGAGGGCACGAGCATGGTTAATTCGGGCATAGATGGCGTCTCGGTTAGCTGGCAAATCCTCAAATAGTGGCTGCAACTGGGATTGCAATGCGATCGCTGCTTGGAATTGTTGACGTTCGACCAATAAACTAAAGTGATTGAGCTGAGATTGGAGGCGAAGTAAGGGAGCAGTCGAGATCGCCGCTGCTTGTTTGTAGGCTTCTATCGCCGCTTGAAAGTCTTTTTCAGCTTGTTCTGGATTACTCACAGCAATTTGATTTAAACCTCTTGCACGGGCTGTATTACCTAAATTAAGCCACGCTTCACTCATCGCTTGAGCGTTATTCAGTATCTGCGCGATCGCTAAACTCTGCTGCAAAACCGTTTGAGATTCCTGCAAATCCCCTGTTAACCGCAATATATTCCCCAAACTACGCAGAGCGATCGCCTTCAATAAGGAGTCAGGCTCTGCTTGTAACGCTTGGTTTGCCTTTTGAATTGTATCTTTGGCCCGCTCGTAGTATCCCAGGGTTTGCAGAGCTTGAGCCTGGTTAATGAGACTTCGAATTAGCCTTTGCTCATCGCGAAGTTGAGTATATTGTTTTGTCGCTTGCTCCCAAGTGTTTAAAGCGGCTTCGGCCTGTCCCTGAGAAAACTGTAATTTACCCTGCACATCCAACGCTTGGGCGTAGATCGTCATCCATTCTGTGTTTTTAGAGTCGGCTGCTTGTAATCGCGCTAGACCTGTGGCGATCGCATCTTTTGCCTCCTTCCATCGCCCTAACTGCTGATAAGTCAGTGACAAGTTACTGAGGGCCATTGCCTCGCCTGATTGATCATTAGCCTTTTGAAAATGTATTGCTAGTTCCTGCCAAAGTTGAATTGCCTGAGTAAAGCGGCCTGTATCATAGGCTTGTCTAGCCTGTTGCTCTAAAGCAGCTAATTGTGTAGCGTGTGAGCCAGGTATCTGTTGCGCTGAGCCAGGAGATAATAAAAAGATCAGAAGAAAGAAAGTAACTCCTAAAATAATCCATTTAAAATAGTAGTTTTTCACGAATATCAAACTGATTATTTTTCGAATCCAATGCATTGTTTAACTTCTCCTCAAGAAATACTATTATTCAGCGCTAGTGTTGGCTTGGAGAAGACGTTCCACAGTTGCTGAGAGACTTTATGAAAGGTAATTGCGTTGGAACTTGAGCAATCAGTGAGATCGTGCCATCTTGGTTTTTCACCCAGTTTTGGGCTTCGACAATGGGTTGAGCTGTTTTCGACTCGGTTGGCGGTGCGGCGTTTGTGTCACTAGATGAATTGTTAGTAGCATTACGAGTGACTAAATCAACTGCGATCCCATCTCCACTCAAAACGTTTCCCGGATTCGCCGCAACGCCACCCCGACCAGTGATGATGAACTTACTCTGAGCAACGGGAGCCTGTAGAGCTTGACACCCCTGAGCGATCTCAGCTCTCAAAAAATCAAGCGGAACTGGCTCCTCTACAGGATCGTTTTCTGGAAGCAAGGTTCTACCATCAAAACCGACTCTTGATTCAGCTGTAAAATCACTCAAAGGTGTATCAACACTCTGAAGGGGGACAAACCCAATGACTGCAAGAACTCCCTGAGCATCTGCCAAACCACCTTTTCCTGTATCTGCGATCGCCAAAATATCATTGTCTGCTAAGGTGCTAGTTGAAATGACAGCGCCTGCTGATTTATCTGAAAGTGGCTCAATAACGATATTTCCTCCATCACCTGACCCAAAGGCTCTGGCCCTGATCTCATTCCCACCTGCAATCGAGTTACCTTTGGAATCTAGCCCACCCATCTTTAAGTTTCCAGAACCAATTTTAATACGAATATTTCCCCCAATTCCGGTTTGAGTCGTTGCTGTTATTTGTCCTTGATAAAGCATACGGATTGAATTAGAGGCGATGTTTAAATCACCTGTTGCCCCAGTGCCAGATCCATCAACTGTAATTAGCCCTTGATTTTGAACAATTAGCTGATCAGTTTCTATGAAAATGGCATCCGGTTGAGCATTACCTGAGCTTTCAGAATCAAAAGATAGTTTGCTTCCAAACCCATCAACCTTCACCAATTCAGTTGCTATAACTCTCAATGTTCCGGCATCTCCAGAACCGGTTGTTCTGGCTGAAACCTGTCCCCCATTAGAAACCTGAAGCTGATTCGTATAGATTTGCAAATTACCAGCATCGGATGTTTGTTTCTCACTCCTGGTATTGAAATTAAGAATACTACCTGGTCTGTCAACGCTAACCAATTCTGCATTTTTAATTACGAGCGTACCTGCTCGCCCCCCGGTAGGTGTTGTTGATTCAGCAGACACACGAGCACCATTCTTAATTTCCAGTTGCTTAGTATCGATTTCTATACTTCCAGCATCACTAGAACTTAAGGTATCTGCAATTAAGCTACTGGGCCTACCAGTTTTACCAATTCCATCTATAGTGACTAAATTTGCTTTCTCAATAATAATTTTGCCACCAAGACCACCTCCTAAAGTACTACTATTTAAAGAAGCACCATCTGTTACTGAAAGGGTATTGGCTTGGGCGCATCCGGAGGTTGGGGGAGTACGGGGCGGATTAGCGAGAATAGAAGAGGATACAAAAAAGGGGCACCCAGTGGGTGCACCCCAATCAATTAAGTTCTAGATCTATGCTAACGC
>DVDV01000043.1 GCA_015296075.1 Leptolyngbyaceae cyanobacterium M33_DOE_097
CTGGAATGCGCTGGAGTGAAACTGGTTTCAATCATTTGCTGCATCTCCGGGTCGCCTGGGTAAATGGGAGGTTCGATTCCTTGTTTGGCGATCGCCCTCTGTCTCCCACTCTGTACTCCCCCAACCGCTAGATGCGCCCGGTTAAACGGTTTAACCACATAGTCATTCGCTGCAACACTCAGGGCGATCTCGATTTGTTTTCTCTGGGCTGGCTCGACGAATAACAAAATTGGGGCTTGAAACCCTTGAGATCGCAGTGTTTGACAGACATCAATTCCACTCAGTTTAGGTAAAGTGGTATCTAGTAGAAGCAGATCATAGTTACAAGCACCAGCCATCTGTAAACCAGCTTCGCCATCAGCAGCGACGTTGACCTGATAGTTACAGCTAGACAGCAAAAGCTCTAAGGTATGAGCGATGGATTGATCGTCTTCTACAATTAAAATTTTCATAAAATATTCAACGCAAACGACCATTGGCCTGAAGCAATTAGTAGATGGTCACGCCAACCCTAAAAACAAAAGATCAAAGGCGACACTTGCTTAATGAACTGCGTGGAGCAAGCCTTTTCAAAGAGCTATGGTACGGACTGTAACAGATTAACTTGATTAACTTGATTGGCATTGTTGGTGAAATTAGTTTCATTTGCATTTGTTTAAGGTTAAGTTAGATTCTATGACGTAATCCCTCTGTTTTATAGAGCGCTACGTATAAAGTTTGGTATAGGAGACTCCGGGAACTGCGCCACTAACCAGGGTTTCTACCTCTGCCCTGGCATAACTTTCTGCAGCCCTGATATAGAAATCATTTGAGAGCTTTAAACTATTTCATCTATACATTTGAATGCTCATCTAATGTGAGGAATAAATGGATATTGAGTTTGGAAATGTCGGCGAACTAAATACAAAGCACACTGGTTGGTTTATTGGCTTTAGCGATTGGACAAGAACAAATGCAGTCGGGACTCCAAACCTTCGATATATGGCACAAGATGCTCTGGCTCGCACCCTTCATGCAAAATGGATGCTGCATCCTGCGGGGGACGATCGCGGCATAGCAAAGCCTCCGAGTGAAGGACGAACGATTTCGATTTTAGTCAGCGAATCGGGTAGATTTCAGTTAGAGTTTTCTCTAGATGAACAGTTTGCAGAAGCTCAAACTCGGCGGTACACCTTACAACGGCACGGTGATTTCATAATCTGGGGTGAAAATATTTATCATCGCTGGTTTGTCGAACAGGCGTGTACCATTCTCACGTTGCGTTGGGTTCCCGTATAAATTCAAGCTATTGAATTCTCATCAATTAATGGGGTGTCTAAACCGCCAACCTAGCGATAGCGATCGCATTGCCATAAAAAGCGATAGCGCCAACCATAACCAGTGATTACTCTGTAAAGACCAGGCAATTACTGCACATGGAACAAACCCAATCAACACGGATTGCAGCATGGCTTGCCGCAAAATTTTGCCTTGCGTAAGTCCCAAAAAATAACCATCCAGCATGTAGGCAATCGACCCAAAACCTAAAACAGGCAACAACCAGACAACATACTGTTCTAAATAAATTAGTACTGGGGTATGGGAGGTAAGTCGTTTAAACAACACACCGGGGTAGCCAATGAATGCGATCGCAAACAAAATGCCAATCAGCAAACTCATACCTCCGGCCACCCATACTAATTGGCGTAGTTGGCTATCATTTCCCTGACCTCGAAACAGACCCGCTAACGTTTCTGTCGCAAAGGCAATCCCATCAATAAAGTAGGCAGCTAACGTGACTACCTGCAGCAAAATTGCATTGGCAGATAATGGAATGGAGCCAAAAGCAGACCCAAGATTTGTAAAAACGGCAAAGGTTGAAATTAGCACAAAGGTGCGAATGACGAGATCTCGATTGAGGGTGAACAAAGTTTTGAGGGCTGCAGGGTTCCACAAATTGGCAAGATGCCCCGTGATCTGTTTAAGTTGAATGGCGCGTGTGAGCAGCAATATCCCTGTAAACAGCATCAGGTATTGGCTCAAAGCCGTTGATGCCCCTGCGCCCATACTGGCCCACCCCAAACGGACGACGAACCAGTAATCCAGCATAATATTTGCAACACTGTTCACTGCTGTGAGAATTAAGACAGAGCTGCTCTGCGATCGCCCCAAAAACCAACCGATGATTACAAAATTGATCAGTGTTGCTGGCGCTCCCCAGACTAGAGCATTGTAGAATGCTTGGCCTGCGGCTTCTACTTCTGGAGTGCCACCGAGAATGGCAAACTCCACGTGTCGAATCGGCACGTGCAGGATAATCATTCCCACGCCCAGTAACAGTGCCAGGATGCCGTGTCGCAGTCCAATGAGTACCATTTCTGATTCGTCGTCTCGCCCCATTGCCTGAGCGGTCATTCCAGTTGTGCTCATGCGGAGGAAACCGAATGTCCAGTACAAGTAGTTAAACAAGACATTCGCGAGCGCCACGCCAGCTAGATGCCGAATTTCCGTCAAATGTCCTAGAAATGCCAGATCAAGCAATCCGGCGATCGGCACTAGCAGATTAGAGAGGATATTGATACCGACGAGCTTCAAGAAGGGGCGTAGGAAAGTGAGCGATCGCACAGTAGAGACAAAATAATCAGGTCATGCTCTATTGTCTCGGATTTTTCCCGCTATGGTTTGCCCTGAACCTTCCAATACCCGGCTTTCCCTCACTCTGTTGGGATGAGTTCCTAAAACCACTGTGATTTAGCGCAGAATATGAGCAGTCAGAGGGAAGCAGATGAAACTGTCATAAAATATTTGCAGGGGTAAGTGGGCTGCAGCTTCGTTCAATCCACTCTCTAGGGTCTGTTTTAAAACTACAACCACATCATGATAGAGGCGATAGTCAGCATGGCAAGGTAGTTTTCAGCTTTTTTCTCATAACGGGTGGCAATGCGACGGAATTGCTTCAGACGACTGAAACACCGTTCAA
>DVDV01000229.1 GCA_015296075.1 Leptolyngbyaceae cyanobacterium M33_DOE_097
AGCAGGCTATACACTAATCCTTGGGCGTGTTGAACAATGGTTTCCATAACCGTTCAGTTAAATTTTGATTACGCCCTTTCTTTCAGATTTTTCCTTCTTTGGCAACCCCTTGTTGAAACTGGTGCAAGATCTCAGTCAACCAACTGCTTTAGCGACGATTCGTGTGCTTTCTAGCATCGCTTCGGCAACCTACCTGGCTTTCCCAAATATTTTCCCTCTGACGGTTTTTAAGCAGGTGGTGTTATCCATTCGTTATGGCAATGCACCGGAGTCAGCTTTTGCCTATGCTACCTATGGTTTGATTTTGTGCGGCGTTGTTGGAGATTTATCGACGGGGTATGCATTTGGTGAACTCGCGCTGCAATTACTTGAGCGATTGCAAGCCAATGCTTTCAAGGCACGAACATTGTTTGTGGTGAACTCGTTTGTGCGACACTGGCGAGACCCTTTACGCGATACGTTGGAGCCGCTAGCTGAGGGCTTTCAAGTGGGTCGTGAAATGGGTGATACCGAATACGGCTCTTGGAGTGCGCACGAACATGGAGTCCACGCCTTTTGTTGTGGACAAGTCTTAACCGAAGTGGCGCATGACCTTGCAATCTATGGTGATGCAATGGCGAGCTTTAAAAAATTGCCTATTTTGACGCTGAACCAACTGTATGAGCAGGTTGTGGCAAATCTGCAAGGGCAAACCTCTGACCCATGTTCTTTAGTGGGCAATTTTTATGACATTGAGCAAGCTTTAACTCAATATCAAAATAGTAACTATCGAACTGCTATTTTTTATGCTCATGCAAATAATCTTGGACTCAATTATTTGTTTGGGAACTACGAAAAAGCCGTTGAGCAGGCCGATTTAGCAGTTCCTCAATTGGAGTCAGTGGTTGCTCTATTTATTGTCGGCTGGTTTAAGTTCTACGAAGCGTTAGCTCGATTAGCGCTAGCTGCAACCCAATCGGGAGAGAAGCAGAAACAACTGATTAAACAAGCGAAAGAAAACCGTAAAAAGTTGCAAGTGTGGGCAAAGTTTGCGCCTCAAAATTATGCGCATAAAGTTGCTTTGCTTGAAGCAGAAGAGCATCGATTGGGAGACCAATTTGATCTGGCGATCGCAGCCTATGATCAGGCGATTACACTAGCGCAAGCCCATCAATTCACGCAAGAAGTTGCACTTGCAACTGAGTTGGCAGGTAAGTTTTGCCTCAGCCAAAATCGGACGCGTCTTGCTCAGGTTTATTTGCAAGAGGCTCGCTACTTTTATCTGCAGTGGGGGGCAATTGCAAAAGCCAAAGATTTAGAGCAACACTATTCGCAACTATTGCAAGTTGAGTCAAAACGAGGCCATGTCGCGCTCAGTAGTCATCGCTCATTAAACCCTGAAGCAGGGGAAACGAGCCATCCTTCAGTTAGCTTAGATTTGACAGCTGTTATCAAAGCTTGCCAATCCTTATCGAGAGAGATTGTTTTAGAAGATCTCCTGGCAACCTTGATTCACATTGTGATTGAAAATGCTGGGGCTGAGAGAGGTTATCTATTATGGGAATCAGACGGAACCTTACGGATTGAAGCGGAGGGAATTGTCAACCAACCTGCTCAAGTCTTACAAAGTATCCCTCTAACAGCGAATGATAATTTGTTACCTCGAAGTATTGTCAATTATGTGGCACGAGTTAAAGAAAGTGTTGTCCTGGAAGATGCAACTCAAGATCTTACATTTGCCAATGATCCATACATTTTAGAACATCGTCCTAAATCAGTTTTGTGTCTGCCATTAGTGAATCAAGGGAACCTGGCAGGATTAGTTTATTTAGAAAATAATTTGTTAACGAGTGCCTTCACGACAGAACGCGTTGAGCTGATTACCTTACTTGCTTCACAGGCTGCGATCGCCCTAACAAATGCTCGTCTCTACGCTAATTTGACCCGTGCTGAAGAGAAGTACCGAAGTATTTTTGAGAATGCGATCGAAGGCGTTTTCCAACGGGATGTGAGCGGTCGCTACACCAGCGCGAATCCAGCCCTTGCCACAATTTTTGGTTATCAGTCACCGCAAGAGTTGATTACTCAAATGGTAGATGATCCTGAACAATTGTGTGTTGAACCGAGTCGCTGGTATCACTTACAACAGCAACTTGAGATGTATGGCATGGTTTCTCAGTATGAGATAGAAGTTTATCGGCGGGATGGTAGCACCATTTGGATCTCTAAAAACGTGCGAGCTATCTATACTGAAGATGGGGTTCTTAAAGGCTATGAAGGCTTCGTACAAGACATCACAACGCGTAAGCAGGCAGAGATTTTACAACAGAAAAATCTCGAATTGCATCGGCTTGCTATGCTCGATGGTTTGACCCAAATTGCTAACCGTCGTCAGTTTGACCAAACGTTAGAGAATGAGTGGAAGCGATCGCTGCGGGAAAAGGTTCCAATCACTCTATTGCTGTGTGATGTAGACTTTTTCAAACGCTATAACGACACTTATGGGCACCAGTCTGGTGATGAATGCTTGCAAAATATCGCTCAAACCATTCAGCGATCGCTCAAACGTCCTGCTGATTTAGTGGCTCGCTACGGTGGTGAAGAGTTTGCAGTCATTTTGCCAAATACTTCGCTGGAGGGGGCATTCTATGTGGCTGAGCGAATTCATCTACACATTGCTTGTCTTAAGCTGCCCCACATTCAATCCCCGCATCAACGTGTGACCATCAGTATCGGTGTTGCTACAACCATCCCCACCCTGGAAAAAACTGCTGTAGAACTGCTTGCAGCCGCCGACGAAGCTCTCTATGCTGCCAAAGGCCAGGGGCGAAATTGCACCCACTCTGCAACGGTTTGCAAAAACTATTCAACAGCTTACGATTAGCGTGTGACCTTGCTGAGCTGATTTGAGCGATCGCTATCCCGATTTGTGATAATCATTATCTTCTTTGATTAGATTCTGCTATCTGACACAAATACTCAATGCGTTATTTTTGAAAGGTTTGGATATTATCCAATGCATGTAGAGGTGGATCTTGAAAGCGAGCTGAAATTTGTAGCTTAGTAAGCTACGGCATAAGTTTGTCTATCCTTTACCGCTTCAGTTATACCAATTCTCTAAATCCCATTTACAGAGCCTCGTAGGGGCGGTTCGCCAACCACCCTTACAGATAATCATCTGTAAGGGTGGTTTTGAAGAATTAGTATTACTGGAGTTTGGACTAATCCAAAGAATACGCCACATTTAGATAGGCGAGGTTGTTCGCCCTTACGGATGGTGGAAAATTGCATTTAGGCTAAAGTCCAAGTATTAGACGTTGGCTCAGTCCGCCTCTACGTGTTGAATATTTGTTAGGCAACAAGCTCAACAAAATGAATCTCGATTTAAGTAAGAATCAGGCTTACTCTTCTACTAGGGTAAACGCACATGATTCTTAACAAAAGGTGAAAAGAGAAAAAGAGGTCAGTAGAATTTAGCGGTCGTGGTGATGAGAACTCCAATGAGCCAGCAATCGCCGTTGTCTAGTCTGAAGCAGCACTTCGAGACCATTGA
>DVDV01000414.1 GCA_015296075.1 Leptolyngbyaceae cyanobacterium M33_DOE_097
ATGAGAATGATTCTCATAAAAACGTCCGGTTTTAACGTTTATGAATGGCTGAAACCCGCATTCTGCCGTTTATAACATTGAGTGCACAAGTCTTTAGACACTCTGGCTACAGTACAAATGTTTCAAAATGAGAATTGCTGGCGTTGCTGCTTCAGGGGCAACTCGATCATTCTATTCAAGCTTTCAGGCGAGCAGAAGTGGTTGCGGTACAAGGAAACCTGTGGAACTTAGCGGCAAAAGCGGCCCTTTATCAAGGAGATTGGGAAACACTCCCCAAAAAGGCGATTGGTCACTACGAAACAGCCATCCGATATCTTGAAAATAGTCGAAGTGCTGGAGTATTTGAACCGCTAGAGAGCAGCTACTGAAAATACTTCAAGGCACTGATTGCAACACGCCCAATCGAGCGACTCAACCTTGCAACGCTACTCCAACAAGAATCAGCCCTACAACGATCGCTCGTCGAAGACTTTCTGCAATGTCGAACAACGAACCTAGTTGATTTGTCGAAGATTAAGCTAAACAGCAATGCTCGCCAAATTTCTTTCATCGACTTAGACGAGAACTTACTGGTGCTGGTGCGAGACGCTTACCAGACCCAAACGGTTCTCATCCCACTCAGCCAAGCGGTTAAGGAAGCGTTGTCATCATTCCGCATCTCGCTTCAGGGCAGCTTTTATGAGTTGCCCGTTGCCCAACTCAATCAAAGATCCTACGAACTCTATCAGACCCTAATTCAGCCACTAGAGGAGAAGCAACTAATTCAGCCGGGGAACCAGTTATTGATTACGTCTGACCCAAACTTTTACGATTTACCCTTCTCAGTGCTGTGGACGGGAAGGAACTACCTGATTGAGAATTATCAGATTCTTAATAGCTTAGGTGGACAAACAACAGAAGCCTCTCCTGGCATTAGCCCCGTCATGATAACAGCTATTACAGACAGCAGTGGGTTGCCCCCTAGCTATCCGGATGGGATTGATAGCAGCATTGAGGCTGAAGTACAGAACATAGAACAGATGTTTAAAACATCTGTCATTCTACTAAACAAGGCTTTTCAAGCAGACTCATTTCTAGAAATGGTAACCAAGGAAGGGTTTCACACGCTCCATGTTTCAACACATGGTGTATTCGACGCAACCAGTCGTAACCCCTATCTCTACGCATGGGATCGAAAAGTACCGATCGCAGAACTGAATCAAGCCCTGCTTCAGCGATCACCCTTGAATTTGCTCGTTTTCTCAGCCTGTGAAACGATCCGAGCTAACCCACGCGCGATTATTGGTTTAGCCAGTTCAGCCGTGCAAGCCCAAAGCCGCAACCTTGTTGCATCGCTCTGGAAGGTTGACGCAGAAGCCACAGCAAAATTCATGACAGAATTTTACAATCAACTTCGTCAGGGAAAGACTCCCGCTGTAGCGCTCCAGGCAGCACAAATCCAATTGATCCATAGCGACAATGAAATGAATCACCCTTATTATTGGGCAGGATTTCTTCTGTTCGGGGTAGATTAATTTTATGAAAGACTTTAAATCATTTATAGAGGAAGTCAATAGCTTCCTGATAACGACCAGTGGCGCACCACTGACCCCAGAGGAACGGATTTTTCTTGAAGCCTCGTGGGACAAAATCACAATTAAAGAGGCGATCGCGCGGGAAGAGGAGCGTTCTGGACAAGCCTACTCCTATCGCCAAGTGGCAAACCCGCTCAACTTGATCAATTTTCTCAGGCAAACCTTTGATCTCGAAGAGAGCGAGAGCATTAGCAAGTACAACATCTGTGAAGTACTGTCGCGCTATGACCTGGTGGCTTTGGCAAAAGCAGAGAAGGGAGCACGGTTTTACGGTCGAAAACAAGAAATTTCCGATTTAACAGAACTAGTTAAGACCAAACATTTAATTGTTGTCTATGGAGCAGCTGGGATTGGGAAATCCAGTTTAGTGCGGCAAGTCGCACAGGCAATGGGATGGAAAACTATCAGTCTTTCGCTTTATACAAACCCTTCTCAACAAGACAGTTTAAGTATCTTGTCTCAAAAAATGGGGGTCACTTCACCTTTTGAAGCGAAGGGAAAAAATTTAATCATTATGGAGTCAGCAGAAGCCCTACTCCGTAATACCCAGTCACGCTCCTTGTTAGAAAATGACCGCACCCGTGAATGGTGTGACTTTTTCTGGAAATGGATTGAGTACTCGCATCAAAACTGCTTAATCCTAATCTCTCAACGCCCTTTTCTAGACCTCCAAGAGTTTGAAGATGCTCAAATGAGTATCACTCAATACAAAGTAGAAGGCTTAGATTTTGAGGCAGCTAGTCAAATCTTGCAAGAGTATCACCTAAAGGACAAAAACCTTTGGGGGGAACTGATCCGGATTCATCGCGCGAACCCGCAAGCGCTCCATGAAATTGGAGAGCTGATCGCTTCCTTACACGAAGGGAAAATCTCTGAATGGATGCTCCTTCAAACGGTGATATTACCCGAACCTCAAATTGCTTACCTTAACGAGATTTTCACTGAATTAACGGCGCTTCAGATGGAAATCTTAAAGTTTTTATGCCAAATTGAGCATGATCACTCTATCAGTTATCCCCAATTGCGGAATCAACTGCATGAAAAAGGAGCCTCTTTTTCATCAGTTGACCAAAGTTTTATGGATTTAAAGAAGCGAGATCTTGTATTACATGAGCAAGGCAAAGTAAATTTGCCATTAACAATTAGAAAATATATTAAACAATCAAGGCCGTGCCATTCTGCATCAACCCGACTTGTTCCCGAATGACCGATCAAACGTCAGAGTGTCCCTTTTGTCACTCTCGGCTCCAGTTGGATGGTTGGGTGGCAAATGCACGTCTAAACCCCACTGCTCAAAGCGACATTGCTGTATTTCGTATTGTCAAACAGGGGGAGCAAAGGGTCTTAAAAGTTGCTGAAAAGGCTGAAGCTCTTGTAAGGGAGTCGCTTGCCTTACGACTTTTAAAGGGCAATGGCGCACCTCGTAGCAGCATCAAGGATTTCTTTAAAGTTGAATTTCAAGGCACGTTTTACCATTGCCTGACAATGGACTGGATCGAAGGGCAAGACTTAGAAGCCTGGGCACGGCAGCATTCACCTATATCGGAGCAAGTTGCCCTCGATTTTCTCGAACAGTTAGCAACGGTCTTAGCGCGGCTGCATACAAATCAATTTATTCACCGCGATGTTAAGCCAGAAAACATTATTATTTCTCCTTCTGGTCGATTGAGCCTGATCGATTTCAGCAATGTTCGGCAAATCTCACAGACCTATTTAGCACGATTAGCGATCGGGGAAGGGGGAGGTGAGCAAGAAATTGTAGCGTCCGCCTACTATGTCCCAGATGAACAAATACGCGGACAGCCATTACCCCAATCTGATTTCTTCGCCTTGGGGCGTACTCTGATCCGATTGCTGACGGGCGTTCCCCTATCAGACCTCCCCCAAAAAAACGGTTTGATTCTCTGGCAAAGCCGCAGAGGGGTCAGTCAACCGTTTGCAAATTTAATTGACCAGTTACAGGCTCTCAATCCGCAAGACCGACCGGCCACTGGAGAGCAAATTCTGTTACGTTGCAAATTCATTCGCCAGGTCGGTTGGCTAACTCATACTATCAAATTGCCAGGAGTAAGAGTCGCTGGAAGTATCCTTTTTGGCTGCTTAGCCGTCCTTGCAATTCAATTAGTCAATCAGTGGAAAGCGAACAGCTTCAAGGCACAAGGCGATCAGCTTTTATTAGCCGAAGAGAGTGCTGCTGCAATTCAGGCTTACCAAAAGGGACTAGAGTACAACCCGAATAACGCCGACCTGTTGAATAACCTAGCAGTCGCTTGCCGAGAAGCGAGTGATTACAATTGTGCGATCTCGGCCAATATCCACCTCAATCAAGTTGGAGACGTTACTTACTACAACGTCGCCGTCGTGCTGGATGACTTACAAAAGTATTCACAGGCTCGCGACTATTATCGGAGGGAAATTAGTTTTAATGGAACGCAAGTTGTTGAGAGTTATTCGGCTCTAGCGCGTCTTGCCAACCTGGAAGGGAACTATGAAGGGGCAAAACGTTTGATTAACTATGCACGAAAAGAAATGAAAAAACGCGACCTCGCAGATGCCACTTTCGTAGCCGCTCAACTTGATAAAAACTTAGCTTGGGCAGAATTAGGATTAGAAAATTTTAACCGTGCTGAATTACTCATACAAAAATCATTAAACTTAGCTCAAACTCAAGCGGCAAGCTGTTTACTAGCAAAAATTAATATGAATAGAAAGCAAAAGGTAAACACTTCTGTATTAAAACGATGTCTCATTTCGGACAAAGAAACAGGTAAAATACCAGAAATTGCACGATGGCAAGATGAAATCCTTAATTTCTACTTTCCTAACAATCAATAGCGTTTTTCTATCATTTCCAACTGCCTCCTTATCGTCCTTACCACCCTGCGAAAAACCGATAGGGAGAGTTGTCAATAGTGGAGTTCAGCTATGTGACTCTGGAAAAATAGGTGATGCTGGAAGAAGTCTTTTTAAGGCTCACGAAAGAATATTTTGCTACAGCACGGGAACCGTGATTCCAATTGCACAGATTGATACCTGTGCCCCTGTCCCCTTACTTGCAAAAGCAGTCTCCTGCAATGGGACAGCTCAGAAGCGAAAATGCCCTCGCCCCAAGGGAGGTAATTCAGACGAGTTGATAGTCACATCCCCCTACTTAAGCCTTACCGATCAGCCGCTCATCCAGTAGCAAGGAAGCGATGAATTCTATACGGTCATCGTTTACCAGGATCGGCAATTGATTTGGCGATCGCGGACGACACAGCAATCGATCCAAACCCCACGTTTGAAACGTGGAGCCGCTTACCAAATTACAATTGTCAGTGATCGCGGAAAATCCGCTTCCACGGTCGTAGAAATACTCTCTGATGCAGAACTAAAACGATACCTTGAGGTAGAGGCCCTAATCGATAAAGTCTCGCCCCCATCAGAATCTTCTAT
The DNA here is from genome assembly GCA_015296075.1 of Leptolyngbyaceae cyanobacterium M33_DOE_097. Classification (GTDB taxonomy): domain Bacteria; phylum Cyanobacteriota; class Cyanobacteriia; order Leptolyngbyales; family Leptolyngbyaceae; genus DSRU01. The sequence continues at coordinate 5,010 of DVDV01000414.1, forward strand.
CGACAAAATGATTTACAGAACTGGCCAAGGACTGGGGGGCGCATTTTAGAGAAAAGCTGGCTTGTTTACCTCGTTTCCATAAATTTTGTTTTTACAGGAACAGCATCTCTCCGAAAATCTTCTTGAGTTTTTACTAATTGTTGATTTCACGTCTTAAAAAACCTGAAGTTTTACAAACTTGAGCTGTTTTTTCTTGATAAGCAAAGTAAGTTAAAGTTGTTTCCTGCGAAATTCGCCCGAAACCCCCTAACACCCTTTCGCCTTTAGTTTTTCGTATATTTCTCTTAAGGGACGGGATCTATGACCGAGCAAACTGATGACGTGCAGGTAGGATTAACGGTTTATCTGCCATTTTCGTGTTTAAAGGTTGTTGCTGAAAAAGCAGATTATTATTCTCTGACAGTTGAAGAATATAGCAGACGTAGAATTTTGTCGTGTCGGCTTCCGATTGGCAAAGTCGAAGTTATTGCTTCGGTCGGAGCAATTTTGCAGGAAACAAACCTGCGTCTAGAGAGGATTGAAAATCGATTAGATCATTCCCCTCCAGTCTCCCTACAGAAGCAAGTGCATGAACTGAAGGGAATCATGAAAAAGCTGGGGAATTTCCTCAGCTTAGAAAATGCCGCCTACCTGCGGTTGAAAGAGATGCAGAAGATGCAAGAGAGCATTTCAAAATAGCCCCTAACCTCAAGAGACACCAATGACTAAAACGCCCATCATCTATTTTTCTGAGCGCGAACTAGAAGTGTTGCAATTGATCGTGGAGGGCTATCACAACTCGCAGATCGCTACTACACTCCTCATATCCGAAGGAACGGTGAAATGCCACATTCGTAGTATCTTCGGAAAAGCGAAAGTGAACGACCGCACCCAGGCAGCGGTCTTTGCACTCAGGAACAATCTGGCTAAATAGATAGGTATTTTTGCTATCAGCCATAAGGTAGTAAATTTTTTCTAGCCACTTGCGCCTTTTTAGAGATATTCCTAAAAGGTGAAAGTCCTATGAGAGTGCCGAAATTTATCTGGGTTTTGATGATCAGCCTGCTACTGGTCATCAACCTCGGATTCCCTCACGATGCGATCGCCCAAACTGCCGCTATCCCAGTTGTAGAACAGACATCTGGAGGGAGCAAACTTTTAGAGCCGAACTGGGAAAAACTCACGTTTGGAAATTTGCCTCCGATTGAATCAAGCGGTAGTATTCCACCCATACCGGAAGCAAAATTCAAGGGTTTGGACTGGCAAGCAGGGCAAACTCCAGATGAGTTTTTGTCGCTTGGCTCCATTGATGAGTTAGGGCTGCAAAAACTCAATATCAAAGATATTGAAGCCATCACGCAACAGAAACTAGAGCAGGTTCAATTACCAGAGCTTCCCTTGATTGGAAAGCAGTCATTATCGGATCTGGTGAAAGGAATTCCAGGTCTTGAAGATTTTAATGTGTCCGAAGTGCTTCCAATTGCCCAACTAATCAAGGAGAATCAGACCCTCCTCAGCCAGTCTTTTGAGGCCATTTCTAATCTGAAAATTGGCGAGGCTCTGGCAAAAGTTCCTGAGATCCAGGAACTGAAGTTAGAGACGTTGATCGACCCAACAAAATTTGGACTTAAAGATATTCCGGGCTTACCTGAAGCACCGTTAGAGAACTTTGAGGGTTGGGAAAATGAACTGATTGCTCAAGTGCCAGGACTGAGTGGAGTCCCGATCCCAATGGCTCCTGGATTTCCCTTTAGTGGGATGGGGGGCATGATGATGCGAATTGATGCGGTCTGGAGCAAGGCAGAAGGAGCGGATCAATCATCCTCGCCAAAGTTCAGCATGAGCGGTTCAAAGCGGCATGGGTTTAAGGTGCCGTGCTTGGAGTATGACTGCGCCTATGGCGAATTTGATGACATTGAGAATGTGGGTAAAAGTGCTAGAGGCGCAACGGAAGGACAGCGGTGGTACTCTGGCAAATATCAAGAAGTGGATGGGGAAGGGCGGAATTTCGGCAAAGCAATTAACGGTGGTAAAGAACCTGTTGGGCGTTTCATTGAGCCGTTTCCCTTAAAGGTGGTGCTGTGGGAACCCGATGAACAGACAGACACCGTTACCTTTGCGTTTTTTGCCCGTTTTTGCTGGTCAACTTTCGGAGTCAAGCACTGCTCACCTTATTTCATTGGCCCCATTCCCTTCATCAAAATGAAGGTGAATGACCTGATGCTCGTCGGGCTATTAGATACCAAAACTACCCAAAAAAGTTCCATCCCGACCGGGGCATCGAGCAATACGACTAACTCTGATCCTGAACTTCAATCCCTCAACGCCGCATCAAAAATCCCTGGTTTTAACTGCTTTCAGCCGACCAATGCCGGAGAAAACATCATCGACATGGACGGTTTTGCAACGGCGATCGCCAGTGTTGAGAGTTTAGGCAGTGGGGGCTATGGTGCGATCGGAGTGCCGACCTGTGATGGTGCAGGCAATTGCGGCACGGCTTTAGGGGCTTTTCAGTTTATGAGTTATAACCCGCAGGCTGTTTCTCTGATTGAAGCCCGACCAGGGGGAGTCAATTGGCTGAAGCAGGTCAGCAACGGATATACCCCAACTCAAGATGAGGTAATGACTTATTTTCCGCCAATGGATCAGGAGTTAGCCTTTCGCAATTCATTAACGGAGTACATTGAAAAAGCGCAAACTGAAATCGATCCAACCACTGCTCAAACTTTTACAGGTAACCGACTGCTTGAACGAGCGGCTCAAATGCACTACGGCGGAATGAACGCTCAGATTGACGGCACAGCAACCGATGCCTTAGGGAAACTTTCGATTCAGAACTACGGCAGTAAAGTGGCTTCTGCTTATGCGGACGGTGGATCAACGTGCCCAACACCGACAACGCAGACGGCAGCGCCAGGGCAACAACCCCCCGATCCAACACCAACAACGCAGCAAAACCCATCTAGTAACACAAAAGACTTGGGTAAAGATGGTGGGAAAGTGTCTCAAGTATCGCAGCCGTCAGCCTCGCTTGGGAATAGCACAAGCCCTGGCGCTGAATTGAATCCAGCTAAGCCAACCGCCTCATCAACTCCATCAACTCCATCAACTCCATCTAAGTCCATCCCCCAGCGGATCTACGAAGCCACAATGCAACTAAAAGGGATGAGTACAAAGATGGGGCCAGGGGGTGGAAAAGTGGCTTGCGCCTGGGTGGTTAACAAGATTTTGGTGCAAGCTGGCTTTGCTCCAGTTGGAGTGAACCCCAATTATGTCCCCTCTTTCGTCGATTCGCTCTGCAAGGGTAGAGGACAAAAGATCTCATTGCAAAATGCAATGCCGGGAGACATCATCATCGCAAAAGGGCAGGAACACATCGGCATCTGCCTAAATAAAGGCTGTACGCAGGTGCTATCAAATAGCAGCAAGCAACAGTCTTTCAAATGGGTGTCAAACGCTCAATTTGGTGGTTACTATGATGCCTCTCCGAATCAGCCCAAGCTGGAGGAAGTCTATCGTTTGGCTAAGTAATCTGTCAGAGCATTGCTCGAATCATTGTGTATCAAAGGAAGAAACCTATGAAGACTCTCAGGAGATTTGTTGTGGTAGTAGTCGGAGTTCTGTCAGCTTTGTGCTTAGTGGGCGTTCATCAAGGTGCGATCGCGCAACAGCCCCCGCGTTCTGTCATTGTTGCTCAATCATCTGAGCGAGCCAGCGTTGAAAAAGTGCTTCTCGCGAAGATAAAGCAAACGTCAGCGGCTGGTAATCCAAAAGTTGAAAAAGTGGCAATCACAGATAACTTTTCATTGGCTACATGGAGTCGAGGAGAAGTCGGCGGAACAGCCTTACTCCGCAAAAGTAATGGAAGCTGGAAAATTCTTACCTATGGGGGTGGATGGATCAATAAAACCACCATGAGAGAGTATCAAGTTCCAGAGGCAGCAGCGGAAAAGCTGTTATCTACGATTGATCCAAACTGGCGAATGTTTGAGTAAAGTTCACGAGAACTTCATCCTAGAAACAAGCGCTGATGTCGTCTGCCTAATCTCAGTGCATGAAAAATAGCCAGACGATAGGGGAAATCAGGGGATAGTTTCACTGACCATCACCATATAACTACTAGTTAATGGTGACTCAATGAAATTACTTTCTAATGCACTTCGCTTAGAACCTCAAACCCCTGATTTCCAAAAATCACTCAATGACTTGATGCTATCGAATCGATCAAGTGTCGTTTTCACAGACGGGCTTTTAGATCGTAGTCAATTTGATCGATATACCCGTAAAGGCAAGGTCGAAGTTGTCGAGCTTTCCGGCTCTCCAAATCACGTCCTAGAAACCATCGGCTCAACTCTCTCTCAATACAATCGCTCCTTAAGCGCCGTCCATTTTCTTACGCATGGTTCTCCTGGCGTTATTAACCTGGGCACTGCACAAATCAATCCTCAAACCATTGATTCGCTAGAAGAGAACTTGAGGGACTGGGGAAAGTCACTATCTGGCTCTGGCGATTTGATTTTTTACGGCTGTTCAGCCGCCGCCACTCCAGAAGCTCAACAAATGTTGAAACGGATAGCTGAGCTAACGAAGGCGGATGTTGCTGCCAGTACAGATGACACCGGAAGCCTAAATAAAGGCGGAAACTGGACGCTTGAATTTAAGGTTGGTCGAGTCCAAGCATCATTTGAGCTAGATAGTTTTGATGGGGTTTTGTCCGATCGCGACAGTCTGCCTTTCATGCTCATTCGTAATGAAAGCACAGGGCGGAATTTTATGGCACGGATTGCGCCAATGAATAACCAATCTGGAATTTTGATCGATGGCGCTCATGGCCCTATCCACAGTCCAGCCCATAGTAGCGTCGAAATCCCCTCTCTTTCAGGCACAGCATGGAAACCTATGGCGCTTGCTGATTTCGATGGGGACTATATCAGTGATATTGTTTGGAGAAATCAACAGACGGGCGAAAACATGCTGTGGAGTTCTGTTAAGGCTCCAATTTGGTCATGGGAAACAGGGGCAAGCAAAGTTTCATACTTTGGAGATCCCAAAATCGGTTTAGGAGTTATTTCTGATCAAAACTGGCAAGTCGTAGGCGCTGCTGATCTAACCAAGGATGGCAAGGTTGATTTAGTTTGGTGGCACAAAACGCTGGGATTAATCCATGTTTGGGAAATGAATGGAACAACCGTTGTGCAATCGCATACCAACACTAATTTTTCAAAGGCTCCCACCGCTGCTACAGGTTGGGAGCCTGTAGCACTAGGAGATTTCACTCGTGATAACAAGCCTGATATCCTCTGGCGCAACTTAAATCAGAAGGTGGCTTCTGTTTGGGTTCTAGATGGCCTGTTGCTTACATCTCACATGAATCCCAATCTTCCATCCAATGCCTTCCGAGCATCCACAAAAATTGCTGGAATGAACATTGGACATACTAATCAGAGTGGAACCGAAGAATTTCAATATGACATCAATGATAAGCTTTTTGTTGTTGAATATTCTCCGACACCTACCTTCGAGGGTTCTACTCCTTGTTACCCTCAAGTGTTGGAGCTGCAAATAGCAGGTGCTCCTTATTACGACGGCACCCCGTCCCAAGTTTTTCCAAATCCTTATGGAGATTCAAGACTCTTTCCAACAAATCCTGTGCTTGTAGGAACGTTCGATCAGCAGTCCCCCGTTCTTTTTGAGGGTAATCTATTGTTTGTTGCGTAGGTATCGTCGCTTAACCAGATTTTTGATGCGTTTACCCTGTTTCTACATCCGGAGCGAACATCGCATAGCTTGTATCTTACAGAACAAGTATAGTCAATTCCGGCTACATCCTGTTGAAAGTGCGAGATGCTATCCTCAAGTGGACGCGTGCTGCTTAATTACACTCATTGTTTCGTTATTCAAGAGTTGACTTTACGATGCGTTTGACCGTTTCTCAATCTTGGTTAGTAGTTTTGACAGCCATTTGGTTTGTTCCTTCCAGCATTCATTCTGTCTATTCCGCAGAAGTCGAGCCTCCCAAGATTCAAACGACTTGCAAGGTGATTTCAAGCTCAGCGATTCCTGTTTTACCCTTGCGGTTTTCTCCGAGCGCTTACAGGGTTGCTCCAGAGCAGGTCGCTCAAGTTAAAAAGATTCAGTTGCTGATTCAGGCAAAACGTTGGGATCAAGCACTCCAGGAGTTCCAGAAAGGATCGACGTGGGTGCAAGATGAGACAATTCGTCCACTTCTAACTGCAATGGTGCAAGCGAATGAAACGGTTCGTGCGGCTCAATTTGTACTTGAGCAATTTTCGCCCCAGTCTCAGAATCGGGCTGCAGGGATGGGTGCGATCGCATCTGAACTCATAAAGCGCGATCAATTTTCAGCCGCGATCGCACTGCTCAACAATCTGCCCCAAAAGTCGGACTATTTAAGTGATGCGATCATCCCGATCGTAGGAGCGCTCACGGCAACGAATCAAATCAATCGAATTCCAGAGGTGATGTCGCTATTTCCCATCGAGAACGAGAAATGGTCCGTTTGGACAGATGTAGCTCGTGAAGTTTCCTTTGAACCCGCGCAAGCTAGAGCCGTAGCAGGCATGGTCCAGGATGCTTATCTCCGATCAATGGTGCGCTCAAACATGGCGGAGCGTTGGGTGAAGCATCGAAACGTCCTAAACGCGTGGGTCATCGCAAACGAAATCGAAGACTGTGGACATCGGGCAGATACCTTTCTAGCAATTTTGCAAGAACTGAAGACTTCAGATTTGAAACTGTCGCATACTCAAGCAGCCCGGGCATTGGATCAACTAGAGGCACTCATCGCAGCGATTCCAAACCCTGAAAGCACCTTTCCAAACCCGGTCAATCTTCGACTGTCGCTCTCGAAGCTGAATATTCAGAACGACCGCAAACCCCAAGGAATCAGATTATTAGAGCGTGTTGCTCAAGATCTCAAACCGTCTGATTCAGCTTCGTTTCGGGCTATCACGCTGATCGAGATCGCGAGTCAATACCAGGCGATCGGTAATAGAGGCATTGCAATTCAAATGCTGGATTCAGCCGTTACTGCAATTCGTGCGGCTTATCAGCCACGCCCTTCAGAGCCAGGTCAACTTCCTTGGGTTGAACCGTCTGCTAGTTGGGGCACGGAACAGCTAACGAAAGTTGCCAAGATGTATCGATCGCTCAACCAAATCCGAAAAGCAGAGGAAATCGAGCGAACATTGCCGCAGGGTGCAAAAATTACGGCTCCAGACCGATTGGTATCGCCTCCCAATCAGCGCTCTATCCCAGTTCCAAGCACCAAGCCCCTACTTCCCGGTCAAGCGCCATCCTTACAAGTTCCATCAAATCGCTAGGATGCGATTCACTATCGAATCGATCAATTGCAGTGGGATAGTTCATTGTTCAAGACGTTCTTACACTTCCTAGATCGAAAAACACCCATGAAAATCCGTTATTCTTTGCTTGGTTTAGCGATGATTGTAATCTCATCCGTAATCAACATCACGACAAGCAGTGCGCAACCTCAACCTCCAGAGTCAAAACAATCCCAATGCCAACGATATGAAGCAGGAATGGCACGATTTAACGCAAATCTTACGGCACGAGAAAACGATCGTCATACTCAACGCGAGCTAGTAGAGCGTCTCATCGTCGTTCTCAAATCTGAGATTCAGCAGTTGGAGAGTCAAACGTTTAGCGATGCCAAGATTCAATCGTTTCATCAGCGATCGCTAGATAGTATCATCGCAGCCCATAACAATATGGTTGACTATGTAAGCGCAATAGACCGTGGCGATCAAGCAAAAGCGGATGCTGCTTTTGGCAATCTGCAACTGATACCCTATCAAATCTCCGATGTGCTCAAACAATTTGAGCAATATTGTGGCAAACCCTGATTTTCAAAAACAACTCTGCATGGCAAAAAGTTTCATCATACAGAATTGTTCCTTTTTTTACAGTGAGCGAAAGAACCAAACAGTCCCAAAACCGCTTCAAATTCCTTGATTCTGCCACTGGTTCAATCACCGTGTCACAGCTCTAGAGTAAACCGAACCGGACGGTAGAAGTGTTACATATTAGCCTGCAACACCTGCCCAGCGGTCAGCTTCAAATCTGGAAAGCTTGCAGAAACAATAGTTTGATTGCCCCGAAATTGCTGAATCTCATACTCTTCCTCTACTAACGTACAAACAGAGAGTGTCGGTTGTTTGGGCTTTCCAATGTGTCGAGTACCACCAAGTCCTGCATAATCTGCGATCCAGTGTTCGGGAATACCCAACACAGCATAGTCTTCCACCTTACGGGCATAATCATTTTGCCAGTTGTTACTAACCACTTCTGCGACAAATTTAATGGAACGGCCTAGCGTTAAGATTGATTGCTCAGACCAAAGCGGTTCTTCGGTTAGTTCATTTCGATCAACGACTGCAACGTCAGGTCGAAATGCGGTCATGCTAGTGTTAGAAGGGCGCAGTAGCCCCCGTTGGAGGACAAACCAAGGTAAATCCATTGCGTCAATCTGGACACAGATCTTGGCAGTGATGAAGGCTGCAACTTCTTCATGTGCACCTGTTGGTTCCAAATCGAATACCTCTCCGTCGATCAGTTCATAGCGGTTATCGCCACCATAACGAGCGAAAAACTCGTCAAAGCTTAGTGGTGTCCGTTGAATTGCATGATCGAACACAATACTCATATGTCAACTTGGCCCAACCAATGCTTCAAGTCTATCAAATCAGCTATGTGGAACGTATGACGAATCAAACCTGCGATCTCTCTTGTGACTGAGCAGGAAAACTTGCGCAATTAGCAAATCAGCCGTGCACCTTACCATACATTTGAAACTTGCGTGGCTTCTTGGTGTCTTTGGGTTCAAGTAGCAAGCAGTTCTCTTCTTCCAACAGATCAGAATGATCAAAATCCATTGACTAGCGATCGATTAGCCCATCCAAAAAAGCTACTGAGTTCAGGATGTCTGTCAAGCAACATAGTCGTTTAATACGGTTGCCCCAAATGTCCTCAGTTGTTCCCAAACTCCATTGGTTGCTTATCCAAAAGGGAGCTTGCGCTGCAAAATGCAGATATCTTCTTTAACGCTGGCAAGTGGGACAGTCGGTTTAATAGTCAATCATAGCTATTCACAAAGCACCCTTTAGGGTACTACAGATTGAGAAATAGAACGTTTAGGGTGAAGACAGCAAGCATCACTACATTGCCGACTTAGCCGCAAGGGAAGATTCATGAATCGTTCAATTCTTCATATTCAAGTTCTTGATTTACAACGTTCCCCTATCGCAAGAGCTAACGTCAAAGTTGGCGGGGCTTCGAATGTACAACAAACTAGCCCTGGTAATTTTGTCGTTTACGGACTGGCAAACAAGACGATAGAAGTTGTTGTAGAAGCGGAGGGACTAGAAACTGAGCAACGGCAAGTTTCAATCAGACCTGGGCAAAACATTGAGCTTTTTATTCTCGCTGAAAAAGGTCTACCTGCTTATCGTAAAGGCAATGTCCGAGTCCCTTTCCGGCCCTCGATCGAGAAATTGGGGATAACCGTGCGTGGAAAAAAAGAAACGCAGGCACTCGAGCGGTGGTTGCTTGAGCAACAGATCTCTATCGAAAAAGAGCGCGAACCCGGATTAATTGTGATTCAGGGCGAAGCGGCTAAGAATTCTGAGTTGGCGTACAAACTGCGTAGCTTGGCGGGAGTAAAAGCAGTTGGTCCGGTGGTGCATTACTCCTCAGAAGGGGTCGCTTTTTTATCAGGAAATATCATTCTGCGAACGGTACCCGAAACAAACCGTGATCAGGTAGAAGCAGTGGCCCGTGAGTTGGGTTTGACCGTTCGACGGAAGCTCGCTCTCAAGGATTTTTGGCTTCTCGCTTCTGAAAAAACGGATCTATCCTTACTGGAAGAGTGCGATCGCCTCTTTGCTTCTCCGCTTGTTGTGACGGCAGAACCCGAATTAGCGTTCACAGTCGAGACCGATGACATTACTCCGACTGATGAACTGGTAGATGAACAGTGGCATATTCCACACATTCGGCTACCTGAGGCATGGCAGCGTTTACGAGATGCCAACCCCATTGGGGTCACTCCCGGTTCAGCCGGTGATTTGACTTATGGCAGTGCCAATCTTGCGATCGCGGTGATTGATGAAGGGGTTGAATCTCAAACTGATGGTTCAGGTAATGTGACTCCGACTCACCCAGAATTTCAGGGAAATGTCTCCAACGGTCAGCCTAAGATGCTGGGCTTCTTTGACTTTGGAGGGATGGTCGCGAACAATGATACTCCACTCGGTTCTCATGGCACACAGTGTGCTGGGGTTGCTACTGCGCGAGCTGAAAACTCCTCTACTGTCGCAGGTGAAGAAGAAGGGGTAGCGGGCGCCGCTCCAAATTGTCGTCTTTTGGCGGTTCAAGTCCCCAGTGCTGGCACTGAAACGGAATTCTCTGATATTTATCTCTGGATGGCAGGACTGGATCCAGAAAGCGATACGCCTAATTTCCCACCCGTTTTGGCTCAAGGGGCTGATGTCATTACCAATAGTGCGGGTGGCTACAACCCCGCCATTTGGCCGGTGTCTGATTTGATGGATGCAACTTTTGAGCGTTTAACCGACGAGGGGCGAGGTGGACGGGGTACGCTCTTGTTCTTTTCGGCAGGAAATGCCAATTCCGAATTTGCGACCCAGCGGCCCTGGGCAAACCACCCCCGTACCTTTGGCATTGCAGCCTCGAATGAAAACGACACAAAGGCAGGGTATTCCAACTTTGGGGACGGGATTGATCTGTGTGCCCCAAGCAGTGATTCAGCTGCTGGATTGCGGAGTATTGTTACCACAGACAGACCCGGCCAGGGCGACCTTGCTGGCCATACTGGGGGAGGAAATGATTATACGGACGGTTTTGGCGGAACGTCCTCTGCAACTCCTCTAACCGCTGGGGTTGCTGCGCTTCTGCTGAGTATGGACCCTACCCTAACTTGGTCTGAAGTGCGCGACATCTTCTATAACACAGCCATCAAGATTGACTTCAGCAACACTGACTCCAATGGGCAATGGCGCGATACTAACGGTGATGGTATTGCCGATTACAGCAACTGGTATGGGTTTGGTCGAATTGATACAGCAAAAGCTGTGTGTGTCGCCCGCACCCTGATTCAGTTAGATACCCCAACGGTTTCCTTCCTAGATGTGCCTGAAGAAGAACCAACCCTGCGAGCTATTAGTTTCACCGTTCAAAGTTTCCGTAACTTTACTTTCCGGGTTGTGGATGGTCCAACCACAACCCTCGGTCCTGCCAATTCCTTTGTCTTGCATGCTGGGGATACAGCTACGCATACTGGAAACTGGACTTGCACAGCCAGCCATCCACGGATTTGGGTTCGGTATGTCGGCACGAATGCGGGAGATATTGCACAAGGGGTTGCAACCGTGCAGTGCATTGAAACGGGAGAAGAATTTTCCATCACTTTCACCGCAAACACCATTGAGCGTCCTCGTGCAGCCGTTGTGCTTGCCCTTGACAGTTCGGGTAGTATGAATGACTCGGCAGGGGATGGCAGACTGAAGATCGAAATTCTGCGGGATAGTGCGGTTGTCGTCTCCGCTTTGGCTCAAGAAGATACGGGACTCGGCGCAGTCTCGTGGGATACAGATGCAGATCTGGCGAATGCGACACCTGTCGGTGATGCAGGGTTTGAGGTAATCGGAGCCGGTCGAGCCGCGCTTAGCTCTCATGTTGGTTCACACGTCACTGACCCGACGGGGATGACAGCGATTGGAGATGCCGTTGTTGCGGCTCAGTCGTTGCTCAATGATGCTTCCTCGGACTATGCCGTGAAAGCAATGGTAGTGCTGACCGATGGGAATGAAACGGAAAGTCTCTATCTTTCAGAATTACCGGCTGGTGCAATCACCAATCGAGTCTTTGCGATCGGTCTGGGGACTCCTGAAAACATCCGACCTGCGGCACTCGCGCAATTGACCAGCAATAACGATGGCTATCTGTTAATGACGGGGAATGTTACGACGGATGATTACTTCTTGCTCACAAAGTACTACCAGCAGATTCTGGCAGGCTTAACGAATACTCAAATCGTGGTCGATCCAGATGGGTGGTTAGCGCCTGGAGCCAAACTGCGATTACCGTTTTACGTCAATGAAACCGATTGGCGAGTAGACGCAGTTTTACATACTCCTTTTCCCGAAGTGATTGAGTATGTCTTGGAAGCTCCGGATGGGCAAATTATCGATCCAGGTGCTTTAGGTGGAGAGCCTCGTTCCCGGTATGTCATAGATGGTGCAACGGCTTTTTACCGTCTCGCCTTACCAATTGCAGCAATTGGTAATCAAGATCCAACTCGCCCATGGCATGCCGTCTTAACGCTCAATCGCAAACGCTGGCAGAGGGTTCTTGAGAAGCTTGAGCAGCGAAAGGAGGAATATATCCGAGCCGTTGCTCATGGGTTACGGTATGCCTTCGTTGTTCAAGCCCGATCAACACTAGCAATGCAAGTTAACCTGGTGCAGAGCAGCCTAGAACCCGGTGCTTTGGTGACAGTAACTGTCACGCTCACAGAATACGGCTACCCTGCTGTACGGGGAGCAGAGGTCAAAGCGATCGTGAAACGCCCTGATGGTGCCTCAATGTCCCTTGAGGCTGTAGAGGGAATTGATGGCGTGTTTGAGGTGCAATTTAATGCATCGATGAGTGGTTTGTATCAAGTCCATGTTTTAGCGAGTGGGACTACTCGGCTTCAGTCTCCTTGGACACGAGAAGCGCTGCGATCCGCTGTCGTTTGGCAGGGAGGCGATAATCCCTTGCCAGGTCCCTCTGCTGAAGATCGTTTCTGCCGATTTTTGCGGTGTCTCCAGCAGTCAAAGGGATTGGATGAGAGACGACTTCGTGAACTGGGGATTGATATTGGCGCTGTCGGAAAGTGCATTTGTTCCAAACGGCGGATCCAAAAGGGGTAGTGGTTTGCTCTAGTAACTAATTCATAAAAAGCTTGCATGGATAGCGCAGTTTTTATACTTGGAATGAAATGCAAGCTTTTTATAGACAGGTGTGACTGAGCAGGAAAACTTGCTCAATTGATTCAACTCAATGACATTTATGGTATTAACAAGGAAACTCCTGCACTCCTGAAACAACTTACTCCAGTCAAAAGTAGAGATTGATGTCATGGCTGACTCCACGTCTAGTTTATCCTCTCAGATGTGGTTACCCCTACCCGTCGCAGAATGGCAAGACACAAACGAAACGCTCCATCTGTGGACTCAGATTATCGGCAAGATCCGATTAGCGCTCGCTCCTAAAGTCAATCATTGGTGGCATTCGACTCTCTATGTCACACCACGAGGACTCACGACTTCAGCCATTCCTTATGGAACTCGAACGTTTCAAATCACTTTTGATTTTCTCAACCATCAACTACTTGTCGAAACCAGCGATGGAATAACGAAAGCAATCGCACTGATGCCTCGCTCCGTCGCTGATTTTTATCAGGCAGTGATGACGACCCTGAAAGACATTGGCATTGAAGTGAAAATTTGGACGATACCTCAGGAAGTGACTGATCCGATTCCCTTTGAGCAGGATCATCAACATGCTGCCTATGATGAGGAGTGCGCTCAACGATTTTGGCGAATTCTCGTGCAGTGCGATCGCCTACTCACAATTTTCCGTGCTCGTTATGCCGGGAAGTGTAGCCCAGTCCATTTCTTCTGGGGGAGCTTCGACCTGGCAGTAACTCGCTTCTCTGGACGACCTGCACCAGAACATCCTGGTGGTGTTCCCGGTATGGCAGACTGGGTGACGCGAGAGGCATACTCTCATGAGGTGAGCAGTTGCGGGTTCTGGTTTGGCAAAGGTGCCATCGAAGCGTTATTTTACGCCTACGCCTATCCAACCCCTGAAGGATTCAAAGACTACCCAGTGCAACCCCAAGAGGCATTTTTTAGTCCAGAGATGCAAGAGTTTGTCTTGCCTTATGAAGCAGTAAGACAGGCAAGCGACCCGGATGCAATGGTGCTGTCATTCTTGCAAAGCACCTACGAAGCAGCAGCGAATTCAGGACACTGGGATCGTGCTGCCTTAGAATATAGCCCTGTGCCAAAGAGTTAAATTTCCGTGCTTTGAATTGATAGCCCAGTTTGCGGCTTCCCCGTTGGCTCAACTGTCGCAGACGCTCAAACCTACATTGGTTGCAACTGTTTATTTCAAAACCCCTGCTACTACTAGACAGGTAATGGCTAGAGTCATTGCTAGCGCCCGACCCACAATGACACTGTCCCAGCGACTTTGTAAGTTGCGAATGCCAATCAATGTTTTTCCTTGTTGAATCGCCTGAGTCATTTTGCTGTTTATAGGCTTTGCAACCGTTAAATACAGCGTTAATTGAATCAGCAATCCAACCAACGCTACCAATGCCAACCAGCTGGCGGTTGTACCAAATGGAGCCACGATCGCAAACGCCAAAGTTGCAAGGATTCCTGCTCCGCCAAAGATTGGGATTCGAGCATCGGCAACTTTGTGCAGATGTCCCATCACGTCCGCGATTGCCTCTTCACTGCTCTGGGCTAATGCTGAACGTCCAATTACAGCAAAAAACACATCCACCCCGTAAACGACTCCAACATTCAAAATTGCCAAAACAAGTAGACCGTTAGCGAGTGACCACATAGGAACCTCCGGTTAATTCATCAACGAGTGAAAGAGCTTGAAGCTGCCAGTTCAATGCCTGTTTAGCTTTGGCTCCGTTGACCTGTTGATCCAATGCCAGTGCGTCAGCAAATGCCCCCATCGCTGCCCTTGCCTCATCTAAGTGCCAGGGCTGTACCCGACCGGGAATTCCTGTGGCTTGACTCACAAGTTGAGCAATCTCCCGCAACCGGATCACTTGATCATCCGCCGCGATAAATAATGAGCCAGATTGGGCATGTTCTAAGGCTGCCACGTAGCAACGGGATAAATCCTCCACATGGATCAGCGTCCAACGATTTTCGCCTGTTCCCACATACTGCACCACGCCATACTGAGAGGCGGATTGCACCATCATCGCCACGATTCCCCCACCTTGTCCGTAGACTAACGCGGGACGAATGACAATGGTGCGAATGTGATGATCGCGCCCACTCAAAACCAATTCTTCAAGCTCTGCTCTCCAGGCAATTAGCGGTGTGGGGTCGAGTGGACTGTCCTCTGTCGCTACCCGATCGCCAGTATTGCCCAACAGCCAGGTTCCAGTCGTGTAGATAAATGTTTTACCCGTACCACTCAAAGCAGCCAAAATCGTTTTTACCGCTGACCGCTCAGCCTGTGCCATGTCTGCATCGTTTGTGGATGCCGTATGAATCACCGCATCCACGTCCTGAATTGCTTCGGCAAGACTTGCAGGATGACGCAAATCTCCACGCCTGACTTGAATACCGCGAGATTCTAGCTTGTGAGCCGAGTCATCGGAACGAGCCAACCCGATGACTTGATGTCCAGCCGTTTGCAATGCTTCGGCAACAGCACTGCCGATATAACCTGTTGCACCTGTGACAAGAACATTCATGATCATTCTCCTATTTAGCAATTTAGTTGGTTAACCAACCAACAACAAAAACAAAAAAAGTTGGCTTGGATCTGCCAATTTAGAAGCTAGTGATCACCCAGTTGAGCTAAAAACATTTGCATCAGCACTTGATAAGCGCTGTCGAGATCAAACGTTGGATCTGCCAGCTTTTGCAGTGCCAAGCCATCAAACGAAGCCAGTAACACCGCTGCGACTGCCTCTGGATTGGCGATCGCATCTCCACCAACTTGTTGCACTAAACGAGCAATACACTGCCGCCCGGTTGACAGCATCAGCGAGATGACATCGTGAAAGTTAGAATTGCGTAAGCCCAGGGCAAACAATTCACAGCGCAACCGAAACCACTCTGGCTCGCGGGTAACGCGCTCTTTTGGCTCCGTAAACGTCACCGCCTGCAACTGTTCTCTAGTCAATTCCGCACACCACTGCTCAACCGTTTTAACGTACCGCTCCCCAGCTTCCATCAACACTTCCCGCAGCAGTTCATCTTTGCTAGTGAAGTAGTAATGAATTAAGCCTGGAGCCACACCCGCCGCACCTGCGATTTCTTTCATCGTGGCTGAATCGTAGCCCTTTTCAGCCAGTAGTCGATAGGCAGCCGCCACAATGTGAGCGCGGTTGTTTTGATTTTTGGCGGTCGATTTTTGATTCAGATGAAACTCCTGGTTGGTCGTACAACCAAATATTAGCGTCTAATTTGTAAACCTGCAACCTTCAGAAACTGAATCTTTTATCCTCAACCAGCATTCGCAACACAATCTTTGGAAGGAAAGTCCTGACCAGGCGATCGCCAAGCTCACAATTGGGATGCAGGAGGCATACAGTCCTGTCTGGCAGGTGTACGTAGATGACGTCTTGTCGTTCAACGTCTAGCACTTATTGCAGAGCATCAGCCGCTGGGATCGATTCAGCGTTTACGCAAGGAAGTCTATGAGGCATCCAATCGTTACAATCATCAGATGAACCAGCGCCCAAGAGGGAACCGCAAAGCATCGAGGAAATACCGGACTAGGAAGCTGCTTTGAACCGGGGTTCGTGCTGCCCTCAATGGGTGCGATCACAATCGCAAAACAGAGTCAGCAGAGGCGTCAGACATCGTCGATCGCCAAAGTTGAGTGAATTTCAGATAATTTCACTAGACGTGTTGGGAAATAACGAGAAAAATCGCTGAAATGCTTATACAGACTAGGTTTCAAGGCTTTTGCAAAAAATCGCTAAAATGCTTGCTAGGCAAAGGTTTTGTGATTTCAACCATAAGTTGAGCAAAGTTGAAAGCATAATGTGAGCAACTTAGAGCCTGAAAAGCTCATTATTCCGTTACTTGCTGCTTCACTTCTAGACAGGTTTGAAACCATAAAATGAGCAAAAGTACGGTTTTGAAAGCATAAAATGAGCAAAAGTTAGGGATGAGGTGATCTCCGGGAAAAGTAATCTAATAGCGGCACATCTAGTGTTTATGTGACTGTAGCTTCACTAGAAGTCGATGCAGATTCAACGATCGCCTTTGCCTTCGACTCTGTAATTGAGAATGACATTGGCTTACTGAGAAGAACCTCCCCAAATTGGTTTCATTGCTGTTCTGTCTGTTCTGTGCCTAGAACAGATGCCCGCCGTATTTTCCAGGCGTTTACCCCCTTACTTTGAAAGCATAAGGTGAAAAAATTGCTCAACTTATGGTTTAAGTCACAGGTTTCAAGGCTTTTTGAGCTTATTACCCAACAACTCTACTTATCTCTATCTGACAAACCTCAGACAACTTTCACTGCTAATCTTCTCAAATTCCCTCTCATCAAGCTTTTGAAAGCTATCCGGGAATTGCGTTGACTAAGTCGGGTAGGTGACTGCCCAGCTTAGTCTAACTCACCCCCTTTATCTGTTGCAGAAGTGAGGATTACACAACTCATTCGCAAACTGTGCAATATATTTTGCTCAATCACAGCAGCGGACCTACAAGAGCGTACCTGTGAATATCAACCTGCTGCCCTTGTAAGTGACTAACGAGAAAAAATAGAATTAAATCGCGCGAAGCTGTTTGCCCTTCCGGCTTCCAGTAGCATCAGATTTTTTTCCACGGGAAGGGGATGGAGCAACGTGCGTTTGGCGCTGTCCACCTCGGCGCTGTTTCGATCGGGGTTGAGCCGGTTTCGCCTCTGGCTGTAACCGAGAAGAAGCCATCGGTTCATAGCCCGAAATGAGGTCTGTTGTTAGATTTCGGTTTAATAGCTGCTCGATCCCCTTTAACAGGGAGTTCTCATCCTGCGAGACTAGAGAAATTGCCCGTCCTGCATGTCCCGCACGACCCGTTCGACCAATCCGGTGCACATAGTCCTCAGGTACATTGGGCAGTTCAAAATTCACGACATGAGGAAGCTGATCAATGTCTAACCCTCGTGAGGCAACATCGGTGGCAACCAGAACTCGCACCTTCCCTTGCTTAAAGTCAGCCAAGGCCCGAGTCCGGGCAGCTTGGCTTTTATTCCCATGAATTGCAGCAGTTTTCAGCCCATCTTGAGCCAATTGCTCAGCCAGACGATTCGCCCCGTGTTTGGTCCGGGTAAAAACCAGGACCTGTTTCCAGTTATTGAAGCCAATGAGGTAAGATAGCAATTCTCGTTTGCGGGCGCGATCAACAGGATGCACGATTTGTTCAACTTGCTCAGCTGCTGTATTACGAGGTGCCACTTCAATTTGCACAGGCTGTTTGAGCAAGCTGCTAGCGAGTTGCCGAATCGCGGGCGAAAAGGTGGCAGAGAACATTAACGTTTGCCGAGAGGCGGGCAGTTTTACCAATAGTTTGCGAATGTCGTGGATGAACCCCATGTCTAACATGCGATCACACTCATCTAGCACCAAAATCTCAATTTGGGACAGATCGACGGTCTTCTGTGTGACGTGGTCCAGTAACCGTCCGGGAGTCGCGACGACAATATCTACGCCCCGTTTCAACGCTTGTACTTGCGGCACAAAGCCAACACCGCCATAAATCACCGCTAACTTAGGAGCCAGATATTTGCCATAGGTTTTGACGCTATCACCGACCTGAGCAGCGAGTTCACGAGTTGGGGTCAGAATCAAGGCACGCGGATTGCGATAGCCTTTTCTGGAGGATGAGCGGTTCAGGCATTGCAGTAATGGCAGCGTAAAACCGGCAGTCTTACCAGTTCCAGTTTGGGCACTCGCAAAAATATCGTGTCCCTGCAAAATCGCAGGAATAGCTTGCTGCTGAATTGGCGTTGCTGTAGTGTAGCCTTCGTCGTTAACAGCACGCAGCAGTTCGGTCGAAAGACCGAGAGTTTGAAATGTCATGAATTAGATTGCTCCTAGTTGTGCCCCTATCCCCAATGCAGCACTGGGACCAGCCTAAGAGCAGTAAGTTGATTGTTTCTATAAATGGCTTGAACAAACAAGATCCAATATGCAACAACAGACCGGAAGTAAGTTGCAGAGCATCATCCTAACACATTGCCGAGAAGAGGTACTGATGCTCCTATCGATGCCAGCAGTTCTCATTTTGGAAATTCATTCATTCAACTGGTATTTGGAGGGATTTGTAGTTCTAGACCTTGGGAATTTTTGCACACCCCCTATAACGTCTTCCCATCAGTGGAGAACGTAATGCGTGCTGGGCATCCACTGGTAAAAATAGTCTTTCCTTGGTCAAATTCACATGAGATCACCTATAAAAATGTTCTTCACTGAAAAGATGAACTACCCCACCGTATAGACGGTTGGGGTTTCTAAGACCCCAACATCTACCTGGCTGGATTTCTGTCTCTTCTTCTGCCCTAGTTGCTTCATAGATCCAGTATACTTACGGGTCTTTGAAGTAGAGCTAAGGCATCCAAGACTTACGAGGTTCGTTCCAAACCCCGGTTGCTGATTGGTCGCAACGTTGTACATCACCATTACAGACCCCCTATCTCTAGGCACCTCAAACTTGCAATCAGAGCAAACATGATACCGATTGCTAAGTTCTGCCCATTCTTTATGGATGGCTCCACATTTAGGACAGCGTTGTGATGGCTTGATCTGCTTGGTAGGAAGCTCCAGGATCAAACCGCCTTTTCGCTCAATTTTGTAAGAAATCATCTTGTTCAGAGTCCCAAACCCGACTGACAGAATTGAGCGGTTGAGTCCTATTTTCTGCGCTTTGCGCTTACTTCCCTTTTTAGCTTTGCGAGTCATTCCCTTGGTATTCAGCTTTTCAGTTACTCCGATGTCATAACGACGTGCAATGTCTGAAGTAACTTTGTGCTGCCAGTCTTTACGTTGACGGGCAACCTTCGCTTTCAACTTGGATTCTCGCTTGTTCACTTTCTTCCAACGGCGGGAAGCTTTTACACCCTTTTTAGGGGCGCGTTTCCGCCGTTTCTGTTTGGCAGTTTTGCGAACCTTTTCATCGTTTTTCTGGGTGAACCGAGGATTTTCAATCTCCTCGAATTCAGTTCCATCGAACAAGGTCAAAGCCGTTTCAGTCCCCAGGTCATAAGTCACGATTGACTCATAATTTAGCTTAGACTCAGACCCAAACTTAGGCTTAGGTTCAGCAACCTCAACCGTGAAGGACGCAAACCACTGGCGATTAGATGGCTTGTAAACAATCGTGAGTGTGGTTGGATAACTCCAATCCTCCTCATGATTTCTCATCTTGCCTCGCATTTTGACAGTGACACCCAAGTCATTGAGCGTCACCGTTCCATGCTTGCCAGTGCTGTCAACCTTCCACCCAGACTTTGCTGGGTATCCCCAACCTGAGTAGTTGCGAATCGATTTGAACTTTGGCTTCCCGCGCAACCTCTGAAAGAAAGCTTGGTAAGCCAAGTCAACCCGCTTCACGGTTGCTTGCAATGCCTGAGAGTTTAGGGCTGCAAACTCTTCCCATTCAGCTTTGAAAGCTGGCAAAAGGTTCTGTTGGTCAAAGTAGCTGATTGACTTGTGGTTGTGCTTGTACTCGGTCTGTCGATGCGAGATGCAAGCATTGTAGAGATAGGCATGTAAACGACGTGCATCAAACAAAGCTCGCTCTTGAGCCTTGTTTGGATACAGTCGAAATGTTTGCCTTCTCGTTACCACAACTAATCGTCTTACCTTTTTGATTGACTCGAAATTAGAGCTACTATAAGTTTAGCGCAGTTTTTGAGGGTTCACTAGAAATCTGTATGACTCAACTTAGAAGCGGCTCTCACGTTGTTTTTAGGATTCACTTGCATATTGTATTTATTACCAAATACAGGCGTAAAGTGCTGACCCAATCCATGATTGAAGCAATGAAGCCAGTTTTAGAGCGGGTGCTATCTGTGAATCAAAGCTTTCTGGCAGAGTTCAACGGCGAATCAGATCACGTCCATTTGCTGATTGATTTGCATCCAGATAACAACATTTCTGATTTGGTAGCTTCGCTAAAATCTGCCTCTAGCCGAATATTGCGCCAGCAATTCAAGGAAGAAATCGACAAAGTTTACTGGGGAAAAGCAAAACTCTGGCACGATTCTAAGTGCATCATTTCTTGTGGAGGTGCGCCACTAGAGGCAGTAAAGGAATATATTCAAAGTCAATCAGGCGGAAGACCTGAAAAATAGGGGCTTTCGCCCCGTTGCTATCCATCCCCACCGCATAGGCGAGAGGGGAATTCCGCGAGTTTAGTTAAATTGGCTCCTTCCAAGTTTGCCCAGCTTAGATCGGCTCCTCTCAAATCTGCCCATTGAAGATTCGCCTGGCGTAGATTTGCCCATCGTAAGTTTACATGCCGCAAATTAGCTCTAGTCAAGTTTGCGCCCTGCAAATTTACACAGCTAATACCAATTCTCTAAATCCCATTTACAGATCCTCGTAGGGGTGGTTCGCGTTCGTGTAGCGTTTCCGAAGGAAATACCGCCCTTACAGATAATCATCTGTAGCCCAGTTTTGAAGAATTGGTATTAGTACTTTTTTAAGTGAAAAAATTTCATCAAATTTCATCAAAAAAGCTGTGACTGAGCAGGAAAACTTGCGCAATTAATAAATCAGCTGTCTACTGTCTAAACCTTTGAAACCGCTATTATTTCAGTCTTTTCAGATTTGAAACAGATCAAGCCAAGAAACATTAACATCCTACGCTTGGGATCTGAAACGATTACTTAGCACAGGATCGGGGGTTTATGCCATTCATTTGCTAATTGCGCCAAATCATTTGCCCATTCACACGAGGACTTGCGGCATAACGTTTGAGCGGTTGTCGATAACCTGTGCATACTAATAGTATCTCTCATCAGTCCGCTCCAACTGATTCAAGCGGTAGCTCCGAGGGGTTTGTCCTGTCCAGCGTTTGAAGGCACGATGGAAAGCGCTCGGTTCTGAGAAACCTAAGAGAAATGCCAGATCATGAATGGAGGTACCGGGGAGATTTAATTGACTCAGGGCAAGTTCTTTACGAGTTTCATCGAGAAGCTGTTGGTAGGAGGTGTTCTCAGTTTGCAACTCTCGTTGAAGCTGGCGCACGCTGAGCATCAAGTGACGCGCGATCGCCTCAATCGGTGGCACTTCTCCCTGTAAGCGATGGGCGATCGCGGTAATCACTTGTTGGCGATAGCTCTGGGTCTCGGTTTGAGTATGGAGCATCGTGTTGGCGTGCAGTTCAAACACGGAGAGCAAGCTTGGATTTGACGATCGCACACACCAGTTCAAGCAGGTTTCTGGAAAGATGATACGGTTTGCGGCCTGGGAAAACTGAACGGTGGTCTGAAAAATTCGTTCATGCTCCGAGGCATCTTCGGGACGGGGATGTTGAAACCAGACAACATCGGCTTTGAGGCGATTACCGGTCAACTGTTGGGTCGCAGTGATGAGGGCCGCAAAGGTGCTTTCGATTGGGTGGCGCGGTTCATCCAGCAAATAATTCTTGACATTGCCAACAATATCGCAATCACAGTGTACCCAACCCGCTGAAACGTGATGGTGAATGGCCACACCTCGGCTAAACAGGCGCGTGTATTGGGAGAGCTTTTCTAACACTTGCCCGTAAGTTTTGCAATTGAGCAACACATAACCAACGATGCCGATCGCCGCAAGATCGAAGGCTTCCCCAATGTGTAAGCCCAGATCGCGATCGCCCGTTTGCAGAACGGCTTCCCGCCACAACTTCTGAAGGATTTCTCCGCCAACCTGACGATCTGGGTCATCCAACCAGGTTGGGTCAATTTGGGCGGCGCGGTACAGCTCTGGGGCGGCAACTCCTTGAGCTACAGCATATTGCACAATGTCCCGGACGATCGCGGTTGAAAAAGTTGCCTCTTGCATACGGGATTCTTCAGCTTGGCATCACGGGTCAATTTTCTGGCGCAGCGCGTCAATCCATACCCTAGCAGAAAGCCTTACCGTTGAATTGTTCAACCAACCAATCAACTTTACGAACGATACAGGAAATGGCAAGCTCAGAAACGACCGAAATGGAAACCATTGTGAACCCGGTTACTGGCGATCGCATGACCTTCATGCAGCCATCCTACCGACATCAAGGGCAGTACGCCAAAATTCGCTTTGATTTACCTCCTGGGGCCAAAGGGAGTCCTTTGCACTACCACACCAAAATGGATGAAACCTTCACGGTAGTAAGTGGCTGTCTGGAAATGGAAGTGGGGCAAAAAGGCAACCGCCGCAGACTGCAAGCCGGAGAGAGCCTGCAAGTGCCCGCAGGGATGCACCATAGCTTTTGCAATTCTTCTGGCGAATGGGTCACGTTCACAACAGAAAATCGACCTGCCGCAGGATTTGAGCAGTTTCTGCGCGGACTTTATGGCTTGGCGATCGATGGCAAGGTGAACGCTAACGGGATGCCCACCAATCCGTTACAACTAGCTGTCCTATTGAAATTATCAGATACGGTTCCAGTCGGTGTGCCTCTGCTACTCTTCAACCTCTTGCTCAACACCCTGGTTCGGGTCGGTCAACAGTTCCAGGTTGAAACATCGCTGCTCAAGTACTGGCACACAACGGAGAGAAACGGACAATAAACGCGTTCTATCGGGCGATCGCTTCCGGCGCAGCATAGCTGAACGATACCGTTTTTCTAATGCCCGCACTCATCATCCTGGGGGGGATTTTCTCATGCACCGCTTACGCCTCGCTCGCACGACGGGCAGTTTGTTTATCCTGATGGTGATTCTGTCGAATATTCCGTATATCCTGTTGATTCAGACTTTTGGGTACGATGATATTCTGCGGGAACCCGTTGATATTGTCCTAACAACGTTTCACGCAGGGGGATCGCGGCTGATTTTGACCTGGTTTGGCTTTGGGCTATCAGCGTTGCTGTTGATTCCCGCTAGTGTGTTGCTGCAATCGGTGATGAACTTTCCCAGGTACCACAGAGATTCTCTCCATCTTGCCATTGCCACTTGGATGGGAGCATTGTCTGGCATTCTGCAAGCAATTGGGTTAATGCGTTGGGTGTTTGTTGTCCCAATTCTCGCCAATCTCTACACTCAGCCAGACAGCAGCAGCACCACCCGCGAAGCCGTAAGCGTAGTCTATCAGGCAGTGCATCAGTACGGTGGTGTTATGATGGGTGAACATTTGGGGCAGACATTGCTAATCGGCTGGACGCTGAGTGTTGGCTGGGCAATGCGATCGTCAACCCTGTTCAAATCCTGGGTTGCTTGGTGGGGCTTGTTTACAACTCCCTTATTGCTCCTGGGGCAAAGTGAACTTCTGGCGACGGTAATTCCGCATATGCCCGTCCTGGAAACCACCCCGATTGGGTTTATCCTCTGGGAAGTCTGGTTGCTAATCATCGGTATCTCTCTGTTGCGCGTTCCGCCAAAACGACTCATCGCTCAACCAGAAGCCATGTTCGATCTACCGAGGGTCAATGATCAATGAAAACTTTTCGTGCCTTCTTGGCAGAGCAATTGGGGTTACCATCTGGTTGGTTTGGACAACTACTTCTGCGCTTGCTTAATCGCAAGAATGCTCTCATGAACGACTTGGTGTTGTCAGAACTCCAACTACAAGCTGGCAGCCGCATTCTGGAAATCGGGTTTGGCGGTGGCGATTTGATTAGCAAATTGGTGAAAACAGGGCTACCCGCACAGATTGTCGGGGTAGAGCGATCGCCCGATGCCCTCAAGGTCTGTCAAGATCGATTTCAACGACTGATTCAGCAGGGAATGATCGAGATCCACTTAGCCGATGCGGCAGCGTTACCATTTTCCGATCAGTCATTTAATCAGATTTGTACTGTCAATACGCTCTACTTTTGGTCAGACGCACCCCAGGTGTTGATTGAGTGCCACCGAGTGCTAATTCCTGGCAGTACATTGGTGATTGGCTACACATCCAAAACCTATCTAGAGCAGCAAAAACTGGCTCAACATGGATTTGCCGTCTATGAAGTAACTGAAGTAGAAATGATGATGAGTAGAGCGGGATTTACCCAGATCAAAACCGTTTCTGGAAATAGCAGTCATCAAGAGTTTTTCTGTACCTCTGGGGTTACGAGATAAGCAATAAATTTAGGGCTAGCCTTCATACCTAGCTGAAGGCAGCATAACGGTCGCGCTCACCGGACGCAGACAAGTTTTGCAAATCAATAGACCCTATTGAACATTCTGATGCAACGCGTTGTTAGGTTTTGTTGCTTTGCTCCACAGTAATGACGACATTTCCTTTCTTGTGTCCTTGTTCGACATACCTGTGAGCCTCAGCAGTCTGTTCTAGTGGATAACGCCTGTCTATGACCGACTTCATCCTCCCCATCTCAATTAACTCTTTAAGAAAAATCAGATCTTCTTTACGCTCGATTGCTACCCCACCTATTACTTTCTTGCTGCTTGTCATTGAAGTCCACAGCCCTCGAAGTATTGGGGATAGGTTTATGTGAACCGCTCTGAGATAGATTCCATTATTTTTTAGTGAGCTTAGACAACCTGAAAATGGACTTTTGCCACTTGTGTCAAAAATAATATCGTAGGTCTTACCGCTTTGAGTGAAATCCTCTCTGGTATAGTCAATAACGTTATCAGATCCAAGAGACTTCACTAATTCCAACTTCGCTGTACTACATACTCCGGTCACTTGTGCGCCAAAGAATTTGGCAAGCTGCACGGCAGCCATACCTACCGCTCCAGAAGCTCCATAGATCAAAACTTCCTGCCCGCTCTGAATCTTTCCCTTATCTCTCAGGAAAATCAATGCGGTTGTTGCCCCAAAAGGAATGGCAGCAGCTTCCTCATAGGTCATATTAATAGGCTTGATCGCAACCGCTCCTTCTTCAGGCAAACAAATGTACTCAGCATTTGCACCAAGACTGATTCCTGCACCAGCAAATACTGTGTCACCTGCTTTGAATTGCTTTACATTTTTACCAACTGCTTCAATTTCTCCGGCTAGCTCCGACCCTAGTATCGTATTGTTTTTAGGTCTTGTGAAACCGTAGAAAAATCTTATCGGGAATGGGTCAGCCTTTCGGATGCGTATGTCTGCTGACGTTACTGTTGTCGCATATATTTTAATTAGCACCTCGTTTTCTTTGGGAGTAGGTTTCTCTACCTCCTTAAGCTGCATAGGGGCGCATCTAGCGGTTGGGGGAGTACAGAGTGGGAGACAGAGGGCGATCGCCAAACAAGGAATCGAACCTCCCATTTACCCAGGCGACCCGGAGATGCAGCAAATGATTGAAACCAGTTTCACTCCAGCGCATTCCAG
>DVDV01000427.1 GCA_015296075.1 Leptolyngbyaceae cyanobacterium M33_DOE_097
AGCAGGCTATACACTAATCCTTGGGCGTGTTGAACAATGGTTTCCATAACCGTTCAGTTAAATTTTGATTACGCCCTTTCTTTCAGATTTTTCCTTCTTTGGCAACCCCTTGTTGAAACTGGTGCAAGATCTCAGTCAACAGATCCCGGAGTAAGGTTTCGGCATAGTCCTTACGAAACTGGGCATTGTGCTGTTCCCAATCGAACTCCTGTCCGGTGAAACGAGCGGATGCTGCCAGTTCTCGTCCAGACTCCTCCCGTAGCACTTCAATCACCATCAGTCGAACTTTCTCCTGATAGGGAATCACCCGTTGCAAAGCGGGAGTATGCTTCGGTGCCTTGCGTACAGTGTTTTTTGTAGCTTTGCGTGTTGCAGTTGCAGTAACCATGAGAATTGCTCCTTTATGAATGAGTTGGATTTCTCACAGCGATCGCATCGACAGATGCCTGCTTCGTGCAGTCCGAGCTTTCATTCCTTCCGCAGTTGTTACTGCCTTTAGCTTCAGCGTGCGAGGGAGGTGGGCGGGAAAAAAGAACCCTGCATCAGTCAAACTAATGCAGGGCAAGCAATCAGGCAGTGAACGAAGCTGAACGTGTTATTCGTCCTCTTCTTCGTCTAGATCCTCATCTAACTCGTCATCCAAGTCATCGTCCAGTTCATCACTGGCTTCATCGTCCAGTTCATCACTCAAGTCATCATCGAGATCGTCATCCAGTTCATCATCCAAGTCATCATCCTGCTCCGCTTGGAAAGAGTTGCGGCGCTCCAGCGATGCCCGGTTAAATTCCACCAGGTCTGCAACAGCTTGCTCTGGATCAGTACGAATGGTGTCATACAGCAGGCTCATAAGGATCGCCACCACTTCTGGCGCATACTTCAGCGCATCGGGTTGTCCGAACAGTCGCGGGAACACCTTCGTATTCCATCGCTGCCAGTCGAACTTTTTGTTACCACCCTTCTTCTTCACCTGAGCGGCAATGTCAAGCCCAAGCTTTTCGCGAGTCGCATGCCCAATTTTGGTAGAGACACGAGCATCCCGGAGTTGCAGCTTCACGCCGTACTCCTTGAATACCAAGTTCCGCAGTTCCTTTAGAAGTGCTGATGCGTTAGTTTCCGGCGGTCCATCAACCGTTGGTGCTTTGGCTTTGGTAGCTGAGGCTGTACCGTTAGGTTTAGCCGTTTTGGAGGTGGCACCGTTGCGAGTGCCGTTGGGGGTGCGAGGTTTTGTAGTCGTCGCCATTTCATAAACTCCCAAATTCAAGGATTTCCCTCCCTCGCCGCATTAGCGGCATTTCCCTCCATTTGAAGACCATTATTCAATCATCACGGGGTGCGAGTACCGATTCTGGATAGAGCTGCTGCTCATCTTCTGCAACCTTGTACCACCAGCCTCCCTGGTCGGATTCATCGATGTTAAGCCACCGTTGGACAATTCGGGTGGGCTGTTGTCGGTTATTCCAATAGAGAGTTACCAGTTCATAGAGGTCAAACTTAGGAGCAGGAACTTCAAGGATTTTAGTGCGCTCCATTTAGCAATCTCCAAACACCACAATGTTTTTAATAGCACTCCATAACAGTGTTGGGCAAAAGTGTCCATTTGACTGAGGTAAGGAGTGTTTTTGTTTCGTTACAACCAGTGGAAACCCTTACAGTTTGAGATTATGCGACAGTTGCAGGATTGGATAAAACTGATCGAGCAGAACGCTCCGATCGTGGCGCTGGAATATCAGACTCCGGATCGGATGGCGGTGTTGAGCCAGTTTTATCATTGGGGTGAAGCGCGATTACCCCTTCGGGGAACTGCGAAGCAACCGCTCCCGGTTTATGTCTGGAACCCTGGTTACTCAGCGCTTCAGCAATTGGTAGCACCTCACGGGAGCCTCATTCTGCAACCCACAACGCAAATGATAGAGCAAGATATCCTCCAATCCTTGCTAGATCACCCGAAATCAGGCATTTATCTTCTGGAAGGGGTTTTGAATGGCACTGTGGCGGAGATCAGCCAGCAACGTTGCTACCAACTCTTAAATGCTTACCACCAAGCGCTGTGGAACCCGTTGCCCCATTATTGGGTCTTGCTGGAAACCTACGTTCAACTGCCTTTGGAACTGCAACCCTTTATTCCAGTGCTGTCTCATGCAATGCCCGATCGCCATCAGGTAGAAGCGATCGTGACTCAGTTCTGTAGCCAGCATCCCTGGATTGGCAAGGATGATTCAGCAAACCAGAAACTGATGATCACTGCCTGTCAGGGGTTGCCAGTGGGTGAGATTGAAATGGTGCTGAGCAGACTGCTGACGTTTGCGGATTCTTCGGAGCAACTGATTCAATTGATTCTGGATCATAAAATTAACAAGCTGCGCGGACGGGGATTGGAGTACATAGCAGAGCCGGATGTGCTTACGGCTGCGGGATTGGATTTGTTAGAGCGGCGGTTGGAAGCGATCGCTTCTCTGCTTCGACCCGAAGCTCAACAATATGGGCTGAGCTTACCCACTGGTATGGTGCTGTGGGGACCACCCGGCACAGGCAAAAGTCTCTCTGCCAAACTGGCAGCTAAGAAGATGGGGTTGCCTTTGCTGGCGGCAAATTGGGGCATTCTCTTGAGTAGCCCAAACCCCGATCGCGCTTTGAAGGAATTCATTGCGGTGGTCACGTCTCTGGCTCCCTGTGTCCTTTACTGGGATGACTTTGACAAGGGTTTTGCAGGTTGGGACTCTAACGTTGATGGCGGAATCGCCCGTCGTCTGTCGGCAACTCTACTGACCTGGATGCAGGAACACCAGGAGCCGATCTACACGATCGCGACCGTCAATCGTCTGGGAATGCTACCACCCGAACTGGTACGTCGGTTTGATGACATTTTCTTTATCGATCTGCCCCACGAGGGAGCCAGGTATGAGGTGTTCAATCTGCATCTGGCAAAGTACTTCCCGGCATTTCGAGAGAACAGTCAATCGCCTTGGACAGAAGACCAATGGCGCAGGCTATTGACAGAGTACCGAATTTGCACCCCTGCTGAGATTGGGAATGCAGTGCGGCGTTGTGCAGAGGAGGCGTTTTACAAGCGCAAACCAGGGCAGATTGGACTGGGGGATTTGTTGGGGCAGCGACAGCAGTTCACACCAGCGATGGAACGGGAATCTGAGCAGATGCAGGCGATTCGGAATCAGGCGACGTATGCGAGACCTGCGAGTGGGGTTGATCTGTCGAAGTTTGCCTATGTCCATCAAGAGCTTTTTGAATCTTAGATTTTGTCTTCTATTCGACTGTCTAATTTCTTATAACTGAACATATCCTAAATACGATAATCGAAACGTCATTGCCTGGGTACTTACTTCATACTTTTTTGCCAACCCAGAAATTAGTGAATCATCCTCCAAATCCAGTGCGTCAATTAATGTCAAGTCTTCGTGAATGAAATGAGGCGGCATTAGTAATTCTGCTGCAAATAAGTTTGCCTCTTTTTCCTCCTCACTTTCACCCGTACTAGAGTTTTCATTTCGCAACTGAATTTGGAATTGCCGATCAACGTGCAGTTGCTCCTGTTCATGCAAAAAATAGTGCCCCACCTCGTGAGCGATCGTGAACCGCTGCCGATTGGGTGGATGATTTTTATTTACTCCGATAATTGTTTTCTGGCGGCTGAGATCCCTCAGAAGAAATCCTGAAAGTTCATTTTCGGCAGGTTCATACTGAACCTGAATGCCCAATTTTATAGCGATCTCTTCCACCCGAATTGGAACCGATTCAATTCTGTGAGCTTCCAATAGGTGCCCAGCTAAGTTACGGATATGCTTACGTCGAATTGCCATTGTTAGTCTCTATCTGCCATATCGATTGCCCTCTGAATCCACTCTTGCACTTGCGGTGATTCTACAATCAGCAATTTACTGATCGATGGAGTTTGAGGAGTAGGCAGGAGGGATTCTGGGGTTACGTTCAATGCGTCAGCAATGTCTACCAGTGTATGAACCAAAAGTTGTTGCCTTCCCTTTTCAATATTGGTAACAGTGGTTCGGGTCAACGAAACCTTGGTTGCTAAAGCTTCCTGAGTTAAGTGACCTTTTTTTCGGGCATCTTTGATTCGCCGACCTAGTTCCTGATAAAACGACTGGTTATCAGCCATGTTGTTTTTTGTGGAGTTGTAGAAAATTGACTGCCATCCTGCTCAAAATGTTGGTAATAAAAACAGTTTCTAATACAAACATTATAGCGTTTGTATTAGAAACGTATAAAAATTTTTAGTTTTTCTCAAACACAATTTTGATATGAGTAGCTACACTAGATTGAAGCATTCTTCAACCCAATAAATAGATGGCTCCAAATTTCCCACTGAATACCCACTTTGAGGAACTTCTCAAGAATATTCAGCCTCCTGTAGCTCGCATTAAAACGGCTCAACGGTTACCTCGATTAGTTCGCGACTACATCAAGGCGAGTCAGACCTTTCTCACAATCACTCCTCACACCCGACTTGCAGGCTCCTATGCCCAAAACATGGTGGTTGGGGAGGTTAAAGATGTTGACACGCTGGTTCGCGTTTCGGGTAACCCAGAGACAAATGAACCCGAAGCAAAACAACTGATTCGAGATTTGAAGGGCTTACTCGATGGTTTACCAGCCTATCTTGGTTATGAAGGCTATGCCGAAACCCAAATTGAGGTTGAGCGAGCACGTCGCTCGATTCACGTCTACTTTAAGGACGAAGATTTTCACTTGGATTTCGTTCCCTGCATTGCCCCAGACGGTTTTAAGAATTTGCTGTATGTGCCTGATCGCGATTTCAACGAATGGATCGCTTCTCATCCGATCGGTTACATTACCCTGCTCAACAAGTTGAACAAAAAATATGGCAAGAAAGTAAAGCCACTAGGCAAACTGTTGAAGCACTTCCGTAATCATCAGATGAAGAATCGGAAACCTAAAAGTTACTGGCTTGGTGCGCTACTGCTATATCACGTTCAAACAGGAAATCTAAACATGGATGCCTGCTTAGGGGTGCTATTCCGTGATTTGCTGGATGAAATCCACTATCAATACGATCACTTACTTTGGACAAGTGATACTGCCACTCCGAACATTCCCGACCCAGTACTCAATCACAACATTTCCTGGAATTGGAGCCGCACCCATTTTAAGACATTTATGAGTCGCATTGATGAGGGGAGGCAATGGGCAACAGAGGCACTGGACGCGGGTGATCGTGACGAGGCGATCACTTACTGGCAGAAAATTTTTGGGGAAGAATACTTTCCCTCTGAGGTAGAAACAGTGGTTTCCAACCTTGCCAATGCTGCCTGTCCTGGCAAGTCTCTCGTCAGTTCAACTGGACTAATTCTGCCAAGCCAGCCTGCTTCAGGTTTGTACACTACAACTCAACCGACTAAATTTCATGGGATTGAGCAAGTTTGAATATTCCCAACTGAGACCGACAGCAAACCTGGCAATCCAAAACCTGCACATTTTGTATCGGTTTCCAGGATTTACGTACAGGCGTGAACGTGGAGCCGGGGTGTGGCGAGGAACGCTTCAGCCTCGCCCACTTTCCCAAAAATATCGCGTGGCGGTCAGCTATAAGCTCTGCTCCTGCCCTACTGTAAAAGTTATTGCTCCCATTTTGCTACCCAAAACACCACATCTCTGGGGTGACGGAACACTCTGCCTCTTTTACCCAAAAGAAAGCCCCTGGAAACGAGATATGCTCATTGCCACAACTATCCTTCCCTGGACAGCATTATGGCTCTACTACTACGAACTATGGCTTGATACAGGAAAGTGGCTAGGTCCGTCTTCCCATTCTGCGGATCGTCATCTTCAAGGAGGATACGCTAATCCTGCTGAAGACAACGAGGAAATTAGCTGAATTATGAGCAAGCATATACCCAAAAGCGACCACCGAACCCCTTCTCTCCTAGAACCCCAATCGCGTGGTGGGGACATAGCAGAAGGTGGTTTTTCCTTTCAGGATCATGTCGTCCTCGCCCGTATTCCTGAATGGCTAGCTCAGGAAGGCTTTACGGCACTGGTCAAGGAAGCAACTGGCGACGTTGAGGCAAAATTCTTCGCCCCCGGTCAGGGCTTCGTCAAAGACCTGATTGAGGTTAAAGATCATATGCTCCAGCCTGCTGAGTTCTGGAAAGAAGTCAGGAGATTCCAGGAGATAGATGTGGGAAGCCCCGGCACGTATATTCGTTTTACCCTGATTGGAGCAGGTGCATCGAAAGAATTACAACCGCTGCTCAACGGCTTAGAGCGAGTTCAGGGTTCTCAGGATTTTTACGAAGAGCAAGATGCCGTCAAAAGCAATTCTGTTCAGGAATACATTCGACTGGTTGAAAGCAAGAACGGCACGCAGAAAGACGCACTTTTCCTTATGGAGAAGGTGAGGGTTGAAACAGCCTGGAATACTGTCAGATCCCAGGGTGAAGCCGTATTTAAGCAGACGTTAGTTGACTATCTAGAAGAATACAGCGATTTATCAGGAAGAGTTCTTGATGATATTTACAATCACTTGAGTACGTTTATACGGAAAAATCGAAACCGCCCTATTTTACGTAAAGAGTTAGAGACTAAACTCCGGGAGAAGATCCCAACCAACCAAATACCTGCCCTTCGCCCAATTCTGATTTACACAGCCACTGCACCCAAAGACAACCCATCACATCCAGGACTACGTTTTGATTGGACTCGGTTTTCTGGTGGCGAAGCTCGTGCGATTGCACCACCTCAACAGTGGGGGCAACTACTGATTGACCTTCAGGACACGCGAAACTGGATTGAAAACCACCGTAACACCAAGCGGATTATACTTTTGGGAAATCGACGACTATCCACTTGTTTAGCGATCGGCTCTGTCTTCTCTGCTGTTCGGGGCTACACCATTGAAATGGGCTATCGTGATGAAGTTTGGGCAACAGACGCTCATCCTACTGCCGAAACTCCAGCCTACCCTATGACTCATCAGATACTAGGAGAGAAGGGCGATCATCTTGTCGTAAGCATTGGTATCCATCGAGATATCTTGATTGAGGTGCAAGCAAATTTAGGAAAACTTGGACTATTAGGTGTACCACTACTGGATATAAAAGGAGAACAACCGATCACCTCACCAGCGCAAGCCAATGGAGCTGTCAAAAACATCAAAAACCTGGTTGTCCAAAGCTTGCTGGCAACTCGAAGTAAGAAAATTCATTTATTTTATGCTGGTCCTGCCCATCTTGCTTTTTTCCTAGGTCATCGATTAGACGCAACAGCACCAATTATTTGCTACGGATGGATCGGTAGTGATCAATACTCCAGAACCTGCCAATTGTTCTCAGAAAATATTTAGAGAAGCAAGGCTCCATGCTAATCTTAGTTACTTTGTAGACTTCCCTAAATACACGCTCTTTAATCCCTTCGTCCCTTTCTTCGTCACCCCCCAATAGCGCAGATAGCGGTAAGGTCCATAAGTCTTCCCTGTTTTAGAATCAGGAATCATCTTCAGCTCAATATGCCCGCTTCCCCCGTGCTTCCCCAGCGGTGTGCCATCCTCACGAGTCTCCTGGGTTTTCTCCTCTGCCTCCTCCCGGCGTGACTCCAATAGCCCCTGAATCATTTCAGCCAGATCCCCTAATTCTTCATCGCTCCAATCCTGGAGTTCCTGAATCAGTCGTGCTGCTTTGCTCCGCTTTGGCATCTCCCACCCCTGATCTCACACAATCTGCTTAGGGAATACTTAGAGATCTTTAGCTTGTTTTCATTCCCTAAGTCCAGATTCACCCGTACTGCTTTTGTTTAGCTGAGATCTTGCAGCATTCTCAATAAGCCGATTCTAAGCGAGGTTTGAGGTCAATATCGAACCCAAAATGAGCCGCAATATCAGCGTGAGATTGGATGCGTTTGAGTAACTGAAACCAGATAATCGAAGGGAACAA
>DVDV01000159.1 GCA_015296075.1 Leptolyngbyaceae cyanobacterium M33_DOE_097
CTGGAATGCGCTGGAGTGAAACTGGTTTCAATCATTTGCTGCATCTCCGGGTCGCCTGGGTAAATGGGAGGTTCGATTCCTTGTTTGGCGATCGCCCTCTGTCTCCCACTCTGTACTCCCCCAACCGCTAGATGCGCCCCCAAAACAGCCTTTCACCGCTTTGCTACCTTATATAGCGCTACGCACAAAGTTTGCTACAAGCGGATGTGGGAGTTGCGCCCTTCGCCAGGGGTTGCCCCCTGCACGCTGTCCCAACTTTTTCCGGTACTGCTCTACCAGATGCCGAACGGGTATATCCCATTAACGAAAAACTTGCAACAACAATACAAAAGCACTATTCTGGTGAGATAGTACACGCGATCTTTATTATGACCGCAGAGCACCCCCTCGGTTCTGTGATTCAAGGTTCTCTTAGCCAGGGACTAGAGGTGCGGTTGCACCCTGATGTGCTGGTTGAGGATATGCGAGTCGGCAAGTTTTTGGTCGTCGAAGGGGTGCGATCGCGGTTCTTTTGTATGCTGACGGATGTGACGCTTGGTACGGCCAGCACGCGAATTCTGGCTAATCCCCCCGATCCAGCAAATACGTTTCTGCAAGAAGTGTTGGCCGGATCCGGCACCTACGGCACGATCGCGCTGACTCCTATGTTAATGATTCAGCAGGCAGGGCAGGCAGGGCGATCGCTGGCCTCAGAGCGGATGCAACCCAACTCTAGTGCTGAGATTGAGTTACTCCCGGTGAAGACAATTCCGGCGCACTTTAGTCAGGTGTATGACGCGAGTGAACGAGACTTTCGTGCTGTTTTTGGTTGGGAAGATGACCCGTTGCGGCGTAACTTTGCGATCGGGCAACCCATTGATATGAATGTGCCTGTTTGTCTCGATCTAGATCGGTTTGTTGAGCGCAGCAATGGCATCTTTGGCAAGTCGGGTACCGGCAAATCTTTCCTGACACGGTTGCTGTTGTCGGGCATTATTCGTAAGCAGGCGGCGGTCAATTTAATTTTTGACATGCACTCTGAGTATGGCTGGGAGGCGACGCGTGAGGGCAAGCATTTCAGCACAGTCAAAGGGTTGCGCCAACTGTTTCCGGGTGAGGTGCAAATCTACACCCTCGACCCCGACTCGACAAAGCGGCGAGGTGTACGCGATGCCCAGGAGCTTTACATCAGTTTTGATCAGATTGAGGTTGAAGACTTAACTCTGGTCAGGGGCGAACTCAACTTGTCGGAGGCTAGTTTAGAGAACGCGATTATTTTGCGGAATGAGTTTGGCAAAAGCTGGATTTCACGCCTGTTGACAATGACGAACGAAGAAATTCAAGAGTTTTGCGAAACCAAGATGGGCAGCAAGTCCTCAATCATGGCGCTGCAACGCAAGCTGACGCGCCTGTGTGACTTGAAATACATTCGCCAGACCAGTACCCGCAACTATGTTGGCGAACTCTTAGCCGTCTTAGAAGCGGGGCAGCACATTGTGATTGAGTTTGGTTCACAAGCCAACCTGCTCTCTTATATGTTAGCGACCAATATCATCGCGCGGCGGATTCACCAGGCTTATGTGTTGAAGGCTGAGAAGTTTTTGCAGACCAAGAATGTCAGCGATCGCCCCCGTCAATTGGTGATCACAATTGAGGAAGCCCACCGCTTTTTGGATCCGGCAACCGTGCGACAAACGATTTTTGGCGTGATCGCGCGCGAAATGCGGAAGTATTTTGTCACCCTACTGGTAGTTGACCAACGCCCATCGGGGATTGATAACGAGGTGATGTCTCAAATCGGCACGCGGATTACGGCCCTGCTGAACGACGAGAAGGATATTGATGCGATTTTTACAGGCATTTCAGGGGCGCAAAGTTTGCGATCGGTGTTGGCAAAGCTGGACTCTAAGCAGCAAGCCTTGATTCTGGGACATGCGACCCCGATGCCTGTTGTAGTACGTACCCGTCCCTATGACGCAACTTTCTACGCCGAGATTGGCACCCCCGATTGGGATGCCGCCCCGACTGCTGCAGTTTTAAAGGCTGCAAAAGCCGCTCGGTCTGACTTAGGAATTTAAGTTTACAAAATGATAGGAATTTAGACCTACGAAATTAAAAATACTTTCAATCAGGCCACGACACTTGTAGTATTATGTAATACGTAAACCGATTTGGATTGTTGTCCGTACTAATCAATAAGGTTAAAAGCAGCATTTTTAGCCTTGTGATTTGCTCTACCTTTGCAAGCCCTGCGCTGAATGAAAAGAGGTTTTTTCTCTGCTTTGGAGGTTGCTATGTTTAAGTTCTGCCAGACCTTTCGACTTTTTTTCAAAATAATTTAATGCCATTTCCGGAATTAAGTTCCTTGGCGTTGATTTAGGATATCCACCCTTTTTACAGGCGATCGAGTTCGGTTTTCTCACGTGCCTTGCTATAGCAATTCCTAGCCCTAAAGGGCACGATATCTATAGTGATGTGTTGATTGGTGATCCCTATTTTTCCCGCTTCTACGACTAAGCTTTGCTTACACAAATTGCTATCAGATTTCTTTCAAGATCATCCAATCGACTCACCCTGTAGGAGGAAACAATATTCCGTGTCTCTTGTTTATAATTCTGTTACGCAATTGGAGAGCAAAATCGTAACGATTCCGACTTAGATGTCTTGATAGTACTCGCTACTCACCCGTTAGAAGGATTTCTCTCCTCAGGTTTTTATCAGATCTGTCTGGGTGAAGGCATAGCATTCCGGTCTCAGACTTGTTGATTCACCTAGATAGTTGTTTGAACGACGCTCTTTTGCGTCACGCTTTTCATTTCTTTTACTCGTTACGGAGTCACTTCACCCCATGACCACTGCAACCGCTAAAGCCAAATCTGCAAAACCGACATTCACGGCAGACATGGTTCGCACCTACCTGCACGAAATTGGTCGGGTTCCGATGTTGACCCACGAGCAGGAAATCATCTACGGTAAGCAGGTGCAACAGATGATGGAACTGCTAGAAAAGCGGGAAACATTGGCTAAAAAGCTTGATCGCGAGCCGACTGAGCAAGAGTTTGCAGTCCACGTGCAAATGACCGAGTCTGAAACACAAGATGTTTTGAAGCGCGGTCAACGGGCTAAGAAAAAGATGATCGAAGCAAACTTGCGTCTAGTTGTCTCGATCGCGAAGAAATATCAGAAACGTAATCTGGAGTTCCTGGATCTGATTCAAGAAGGCACGATGGGCCTTGAGCGCGGGGTTGAGAAATTTGACCCGACTCGTGGTTATAAGTTCTCGACTTACGCCTACTGGTGGATTCGTCAGGCGATTACTCGGGCGATCGCGCAACAAGCACGCACGATTCGTCTACCCATCCACATCACCGAAAAGCTCAACAAAATCAAGCGAGTTCAGCGTGAGTTAGCGCAGCAATTGGGTCGTAGCCCTAATGCCAGCGAGATTGCTGAAGCCTTAGAGTTACAGCCCGCTGAAATTCGTGAATATCTGACGATGGCGCGTCAGCCTGTTTCGCTAGACATGCGAGTTGGTGACAATCAGGATACTGAGTTGCAAGAGTTGTTAGAGGATGAAGGCATTTCGCCTGAAACCTACATGATTCAAGATGCTCTGCGCCGTGACCTAGAAGCGTTGTTGGCTGACTTAACGCCTCAACAACGTGAGGTGATTACTCTGCGCTACGGCTTAGAAGATGGACATCCTCTCTCTTTAGCCAAAGTGGGTGAGCGGATGAACATTAGCCGTGAGCGCGTTCGTCAGCTTGAGCGGCAAGCCTTAGAGCACCTGCGTCGCCGCAAAGCTCGTGTGCGCGAGTACCTGGCAAGTTAATTCCTCAGCGAATTGATGAAAGGGGGGCGAAAGCCTCCTTTTTTTTGTTTGAGTAAGCTGATTAGGAACAACGAAAAAGGGGGTAAAAGGGATTTTAATTTGGTGCGATCGCGCATCAACAATATTTAAAGATGAAAGTATCTGCACATAGCATCAGGCAAGCTCTAGAACTCAATTAGAAAAATTTTCTGAATGAGTTGGAGAATAGCTGAAATCCTAATGCTTGTAACCCGAAAAAGAGTATTTTTTTATACTACTTTTGCAGGAATAGAAATTGATGCAGTAAAGATGTCATACCAATTCTCTAAATCTCATTTACAGATCCTCGTAGGGATAGTTTTGAAGAATTAGTATTAGTAGTCGATAACGAGGGTTAATCGAGGCAAATCAGCATGTCTATCTCCTGGCAAGACTTTGAAGCAGTTGAGTTGAGAGTCGGAACGATTGTAGATGTGCAAGAATTTCCAGCAGCAAGGAAGCCTGCTTACCAATTGACAGTTGACTTTGGTGAGTTTGGCCTTAAAAAATCATCAGCTCAAATCACCGCACTCTACACCCCTGCTCAATTGCTGGGTAAACAAGTGCTGGCTGTGACAAACTTTCCACCGAAGCAGATTGGGCCATTTATGTCAGAGTGTTTAGTCACTGGATTTATTCAAGCCGATGGGG
Source organism: Leptolyngbyaceae cyanobacterium M33_DOE_097 (assembly GCA_015296075.1). Taxonomy (GTDB): domain Bacteria; phylum Cyanobacteriota; class Cyanobacteriia; order Leptolyngbyales; family Leptolyngbyaceae; genus DSRU01. The sequence continues at coordinate 4,481 of DVDV01000159.1, forward strand.
CAGTTGTGTTAGCCATTCCCGATCGCCCGGTTACTAACGGTTTGCGCCTCGCCTAAACCGAACTCAACCTGCCATTTGGTCAAGCAGAGTACTTTACCTAAATAAATCGCGATGGACTCCGAGGTGGCAATGGTTTTTGCTTAAGGCGTGCGAGCCGACTGGGGAAATCGCTTTCATCATAAATTTCACCCACCAGCTCCTCCAAAATATCTTCCAGGGTGACTAGCCCAACCGTGCCGCCGTACTCATCCACCACGATCGCGATGTGTAACCGTTGTTGCAGCATCTCTTTCAAGAGGTCGGGCAAGCGCTTTGTATCAGGGACGTAGACGGGAGCATCGGTTGCCAGCATCACAGAGCCATTGGTTTGCCCCGACTGTCTCAGGTGGCTCAGTTCTTGCAAAGCACGTTTGAGATGCACAATCCCTACGATTTCATCTTTTGACTCTTCTTGCACTGGGATGCGGGAGTAGCCCGTGTCTAAACAGAGGTCTACCAGGTCTTGTAACGTCGCTTCGTGAGAAATCGTGCGCATATCCACCCGTGGTTTCACAACGTCGCGGGCGCTGAGCTTGTCAAGCATCAAGGCTTTATCAAGCAAATTGCGGCGATCGTGATCAAGTTGCCCCTTGCCACCCAGAATATCAATCATTAATTGCAGATCAGTGACCGACTCACTCGGTTGAGTCACATTACCTTGAAACAGCCGAATCGCTGACTGGGTAATGTGTTCAAACAGCCAGATAATACCTGACGCCGAAAGAATACGCGAAAGCACAAAAATCGGTGAAACAACAACCTTAAAGATCGCCAAAGCATTGTTAATCGCCAATGACTTTGGCACAATCTCCCCGAAGGTCAGCGTCAGAAACGTAATCACAAAGGTCGCCACAAAAATGGCTTGCCCACCCCCCAGCCAAATCTCGAACATTCTCGCGCTCAAAATGCTAGAGAAGTTATTCACGAGTGTGTTGCCAATCAGCAGGGTTGTAATAAATCGTCGTCGCTTGTTGAGAACGAGGGTATAAACGCGTTTGGGGTCGCCTTCTTCCTTGATTAAAGCCTTTAGCTTTAAATTATCGAGCGAAGTAATGGCAGTTTCAGAACCAGAGAAAAAAGCGGATAGAGCCAGCATCAATATCAGCACTAAAAGATCTATCCACATATCCCCAAAAATGGGGCTTGCACTTTCTGGGGTAGCCAGTAAGAAGGTATTGGTTAAGAAACTCACGTTATTTTTAATAGTGACCTGATAAATTTCCGAATGATTCGATGATAATAGCCTTCTTGAGTCAAGTAATCCAACCAAGCGGCAAATTGTAGGTTGGATTCTAATCCGTTGGGCATCACCTCTCTCTCGTTTCACAAATCATGTAGGACTGCTTAAAAGTGGATTTTGGGACGCAAAGGAGTGATACCCTGCTGATTTGAATGTTGAGTTTAAGCCTTTTATCTCTCATTGATGGGGGCAACCTACTAAAAACGGCTGAATGGGGGCGATGATGAACTTGGGGAGAATTTTGACGATTACAGCGAATGTTTTTCGAGAAGTGATTCGCGATCGCATTCTCTACTTAGCAGGGCTTTACGCATTGCTAATGGTGATGGCCTGGCGGCTGTTACCTGAAATTTCGGCAGCGACAGAGACCAAAATTCTGCTGGACTTAGGGTTAGCTGCAATGCAACTGATTGGCTTAGTCATTGCCATTTTTGTAGGCACAGGGCTGGTCAATAAGGAAATTGAAAAGCGCACCGTGTTAGTCATGATTGCGAAACCGATCAGTCGGCTGGAGTTTATTGTAGGTAAGCATTTTGGTCTGTCAGCCGTTTTAGCGGTCTTAGTCGCAGTCATGACGGTCGTGTTTTTGGCGATCGCCTCTCTGGCTAAAGCGCCCTTCGTGCTGCCAAATATCCTGGCCTCTTCCTTTTTTCTGTGGATGCAACTATCGCTGATCACGGCTGTGGCGATCGCGTTTGGGGTATTCACTAGCTCTCTTTTAGCCACTCTGTTGACTTTTGGCGTGTTTTTAATGGGTAGCTTCAGTGCCAACCTGGTTGCTTTGGGGGCGCAGAGCAAAAATCCGGCGATCGAAACCTTCACGCGAACTTTATATCTTGTGCTGCCGGATTTGTCGCGGCTCGACCTTAAGAATCAAGCGGTTTACAGCAAATTACCCGCGATCGATCTGTTGTTCGGCAATGCCGGGTATGGACTGCTCTACATCCTGGTTTTGCTGATGCTAGCCTCAATCATTTTTTCAACAAGAGAGTTTTGATTTTAGTAAGTAGAAGCGGTGATTCCCACTTGTGAGGATGGGTTGCCGACTTATAATTAAGCTATTTGCTTAGATAAGACGCTTGTGACTACGACACCCATTCGCTCCAACCCACAATCTACTGCGGCAAACGCTCGCCCTGACAGCCAGGGACGCTTTGGTCAATTTGGCGGTAAGTATGTTCCTGAAACGTTAATGCCTGCTCTAGCCGAGTTAGAACAGGCCTTTTATCGCTTTAAAGAAGACCCCGACTTTCAAGCAGAGCTAAACCAGCTATTGCATGATTATGTTGGTCGCCCTAGCCCACTCTACTTTGCAGAGCGATTGACCGCTCACTACGCGCGTCCAGATGGTTCTGGCCCTCAAATCTACTTAAAGCGAGAAGATTTGAACCATACCGGGGCACACAAAATCAATAACGCGTTGGGACAGGTCTTGCTGGCAAAGCGCATGGGCAAACAGCGGATCATCGCTGAGACTGGAGCCGGACAACATGGCGTCGCGACCGCAACCGTTTGTGCCCGATTTGGCTTGAAATGCGTGATCTACATGGGTGTGCACGACATGGAGCGGCAAGCCCTCAACGTGTTTCGGATGCGCTTGATGGGTGCTGAAGTTTCTCCCGTTTCAGCGGGTACGGGGACGCTCAAAGACGCAACCTCAGAGGCGATTCGTGATTGGGTGACAAATGTTGAGACGACTCACTACATTTTGGGTTCTGTTGCGGGGCCTCATCCTTACCCGATGCTAGTGCGTGACTTTCATGCGGTAATTGGTGAAGAGACTCGCGCCCAGTGCCTTGAGAAGTGGAATGGGTTGCCCGACATTTTGATGGCGTGTGTGGGCGGTGGCTCTAACGCGATGGGCTTGTTCCACGAGTTTGTTGAAGAACCAACAGTGCGCTTAATTGGGGTCGAAGCAGGTGGCTTTGGCATCGATACCGATAAGCACGCGGCAACCTTAACGCTGGGTCGAGTTGGGGTGTTGCACGGCGCAATGAGCTATCTGCTGCAAGATGAAGAAGGCCAGGTGATTGAGCCACACTCGATCAGTGCTGGATTAGACTATCCCGGTGTGGGGCCTGAGCATAGCTACTTAAAAGAGATTGGGCGAGCCGAATACTATGCGGTTAGCGATCAAGAGGCTCTGGCAGGCTTGCAACGCTTGTCTCAGCTAGAGGGAATCATTCCGGCTCTGGAAACCGCGCACGCGATCGCCTACCTTGAAACGCTGTGCCCTCAACTCGAAGGCAACCCCCGCATCATTATTAACTGCTCTGGCCGTGGTGATAAAGATGTGCAAACCGTCGCCAAAGCATTAAGCGAACTGGAAGGCGCATAAAGTTCTAGACTGGGGGCGATCGCGATCGTCCCCTTGTTTTAGCTCATCCCCTCTGGAGGTTTTGTGGCAGAGTATCAACGCATTGAATATCGCATTGGCAAAGATGGCAAAATTGTTGAGACGGTTATCGATGGAAATGGCACCAGTTGCACAACCGCAACTCAAGGAATTGAGCAGGCATTAGGCGAGATCGAAAGCCGAGAGTTGTTGCCCAGTTACTCAATGGATGAGTCTTACCTTGAGATCGATAACATTCAATCAACCCAATCTTAAAGCGAGAATCTAAACCGATGCTGTTTGGCTTCGTTCTGTTTGTACTGATATCGCTGGCGTTACTGCACATTGCCGCCGTGGCAGATAAGGAACAGAGGTCACACCCCTCTGGAACACAGCGATCGCCCCATTCCGCTCGATCTGCAGTTGTGAAGCCAGCGGAGCGAGTGGATGATCTACAAACCGAGCGGCGGCGCTATGAAGCCCTCCAACACGCTTATGAGCAGTTACAACAAGAGTTAGCCGAGCAAAAAGCCCTGGTTGAGCAGTTGCAAAACGCCTCTTTGCAGCCGCCCGTCAACGAGTCCTTGCGGCAAGAGTGTTTGCGGTTACGGCGCGACCTCGACCAGCAACAAGCTCACTTGCATGCAGAATGGCAATACAACACATTTAGTAAGCTACAAACGCTGTTGACAAACTATCCCAGCGCTCAAAAAATTGCTCAACTCAAGCCTGACCTGCCCGCACAAAATCTCACAGCGCTGTTTACTCCGTTAGAGCATCTAGCGGATGATTGGGGCTGGCAGGCGATCGGTTCCGTCTGGGAGCAAGTACCTTACAATCCCCAATGGCATCAGGCCGACAGTGAAGATATTCATCCAGAGGAGCCAGTCTACGTCCGGTTTATTGGCTATCGTAGTGGGGATAGAATCCTGTGTCCGGCGAAAGTGAGCCGATCGCTGCCGACGCTGGTGAATGACTAAAATCTAATTTTATTTTGTCTGCCGCAAGTTCCATGACAGCCGTTGCGATCGACTTTGGCACCAGTAATACGGTCGTTTGCATTCTTGACCCTGCGACTCAAAAGCCTCGTACGCTGACCTTTGATAGCTTATCGCGTCGGTTTGAGCTGGGCAATCAGCATGTCGCGGTCATCCCTACGCTGATCTTTCTAGATCAATCCGGTGAAGTGTCAATTGGCGATCGCGTGCGAACTCAACGACTTGGTTTTGCACAGCCTGCTCGTTTCTTTCAAAACTTTAAGCGAGATATTGTGGCTGACTTTCAACCGCCACCCCGCTTAGTGGATGGGCAAACGTATACAGCAGAGGCGATCGCGGAACAGTTTTTGCAAATCATCTGGCAGCAGATTCAGCAGCAGGTGCAGCCGAGTCAGGTGATTTTGAGCGTCCCTGTCGGCGCGTTTGAAAAATATTTGGATTGGTTTCGTGATGTTTCGATCCGGTTGGACTTTCCAAAAGTGCAGTTGGTCGATGAATCAACAGCGGCAGCCTTGGGCTATGCGGCAAAACGACCCGGTTCGCTGGCTCTAGTCGTTGATTTTGGCGGCGGCACGCTTGATCTGAGCCTGGTGCGGACAGCCAAAGCCGATGCCCAAAAATCGATCCTAAAGGCAGAGGTACTGGCGAAATCGGATGCCTATGTGGGTGGCGTAGATGTAGATATTTGGATTGTTGAGGCTTACTTGCGGCAGGCGGGGCATTCGCGCAGCAGCGTGGGTGAGCTGGGCTGGCAAAACTTACTAGAAATTGCTGAAAAGCTGAAGATTCGCCTATCAAGTGCGACGATCGCCAAAGAAAGCTGGTTTGATGATGAACGCTTTATTGCTCACGAACTAAGCCTGACCCGTGATCAGCTAGAAACGTTATTGGAGGAACACCAGCTCCTTGAGCAAGTGCGACAAGCTTTGGATGAGGTGCTGGCGATCTCGCTCGGCAAGGGCATTAGCAAAACTCAGATTGACTTAGTCCTGCTCGTTGGTGGCAGTTGTCTGATTCCAGCGGTGCAACAGATCTTGCTGTCCTATTTCGGCAAACAACGGGTCAAGTTGCACAAGCCGTTTGAGGCGATCGCCCACGGTGCGTTAGCTCTGACCCAACTGAGTGAGGTGGATGACTACCTGCATCACAGCTACGCAATTCGTCTCTGGGAGCCGTTCAGTCAGACTTATTCCTTCTACCCGTTGTTTGAAAAGGGCAGCGTTTATCCCTGTAAAGGCAGTGAACCGTTGACCCTGCAAGTGGCTAGTGAAGGGCAGTGCGAGATTCGATTAGATATTGGCGAAGTTGCCGAAACTCTGCAAGCGGAGGTCGTGTATGACAAGCTGGGGCGCATGACCAGCAGCGAACTCAATCGCCTGGAAGACTTTCGTTCACTGAACAGCAATGGTGAAACCGTTTGTGTGGCTCACCTCGACCCACCCGGACAAGTTGGCATCGATCGCATCACCGTTGACTTCGAGGTAAATCGCGATCGCGTGTTGATTGCGACGGTACGTGATTTGCTGACTAACAAGCTCCTAGTCGAACAAGCAGCGATCGCGAAACTACGCTAGATCGATTGGAAAATGGCAGCAATTCTCGATATGAGAATGATTCTCATAAAAACGTCCGGTTTTAACGTTTATGAATGGCTGAAACCCGCATTCTGCCGTTTATAACATTGAGTGCACAAGTCTTTAGACACTCTGGCTACAGTACAAATGTTTCA
>DVDV01000160.1 GCA_015296075.1 Leptolyngbyaceae cyanobacterium M33_DOE_097
TGCGTTCGATTGGGGCACGCAGTTATCCAGAACTTGCCAAAGCCATTGATGAAGCGTTCTCCCAAGTGTCACTAAGTGACCTAAGAAATTGGTTCTCTCATTGTTGTTACTGTGCCTCACTAGAGTGAAAAACGCTATAATTTGTTTCTACTAAAGGAATAGCAGCGAGATGAGTCAGGTATTAATTTACTTTACTTTTTCAAATCAAATGCTTTCAAACTTGGAGTTTGATAAGTGGAAAACTTGATCCCAAGCTGTTTAAAGGCGATAAGGCTGCTTTAACCCTCTAAATCTAGAGATTCAAACAATTTTAATCAAACTTTATCTAAAGAAAAGATAAGATTCTTTTCACTTCTGGCTTAAAATCCTCAGTTAACTGTTGACTCTAAATCTGTAAAGCTATACTAATTTCATGGATTACGATCGCGTCCTGTATTCAACAAATAATTCAATCTCTTGCCCTCCTCAAAAGAGATTGGCTAAAGCCCCTACATTCAGGCTCTAATTCTGATTTTTTCAGATTTTTTTAGGGTCTGATTTCAATTCACTCGTATTACTTTCATATATCAAAAAGGTGCAGGATATTAGTAAGGATTCTACTTACGCCGCTCCTTTTCTAGAGTGCATTCCAATGCTTCACTGACATACCTCAAGTGCTGTCTCTATGTTTCAGTCATAGCAGCAATTCGTTTCATTTATTTAATGGAAGCGAGATTTGCGCTTCTTCTAAAAATGAATGGTTCACCCTTTCTGGCTGGTTTGCAACTGTTGAAGAATGGTCAGCGATCGCTGAAGTTTTCGAAGCTTAAACCTCAGTCTGCTCGACACTCACTTTCAAATGTTGATCGAGGCCAACTTTTATTAGGGCATACATTACCTGACTTATTAGATATGGAATATGCCCCCGCACTCAATCATCAGGCATTGAATGAGTGGCGAAATCATCAGTGGCAATCGCTTTCAACCCAAACTTTACGGCAAGATGCGGAGGAAATTGCTCTAGGGTTGTTAGCACTGGGTTGCAAAAAGGGCGATCGCATTCCACTCGTGATGCACAGCAATGTCGATTTTTGTCGGGTAGACCTGGGGTGCTTACTAGCCGGGTTAGTGGATGTGCCGATTGACTTGACTCAGACAATCGAAAATATCCTATTTATTCTTAACCACACGCAAGCGAAGGTCATGGTGGTTGCTAACCTTGATCTGTTGGAGCAGCTAGTTCCTTACCTGTGGGAAGCCTCAACCTTACAGCACATTATTGTAGCTGAAGTGCCGTCAGACTGGGCAGATCGGCGGACTACCCTGATGCGACAAGCTGAGGCTCCGACTGTTACAGAGTTCGCCCAGGAAGTGCCGACAGCGTGGGAATGTTTGCATATTCCCCAATTCCTGCGTGAAGGTCACAGCGATCGCCATCCGGCTCACATGGTGCCACCTTGCATTCAGCTTGTGACTTTGGCAGAAGTGCAAAGACGAGGCCAACCTGGGTGGAATGTTGAAACGGTGGCTGCATTACGAGCGGCGATCGCTCCCACCGATCTCGCTACGATCATTTACATCGCCAGCGAAACGCAACGACCAAAGGGGGTGATGTTGAGCCATGAAAATATCTCTGCGAATGCGTTGACTGCGTTTAGCAGCTATCCCAACTTGAAAACAGGGGCAGAGGAAGTCGCATTATTATTTTTGCCCTTGACCCATATCTTCGCGCGGGTGTTTCTCTATGGACACTTAGCCTATGGTCACACAGTCTATCTATCAGACCCCAATCATTTATTGAAACACCTGCGGCAGGTGCAACCCACGTTCATGATTACGGTGCCGCGTTTGCTTGAAAAGGTGTATGAGCGCGTGCTAGAAAGCGGTTCTCATTTGAAGGGGGTTGATCGTCAAGTCTTCGATTGGGCACTCAGTCTTGCTCAGCGATATAAGGTCGGGCAACCAATTTCCAGATTATATGCCCTGCAATTGCAACTCGCAGATCGCCTCGTTTTTTCTAAGTGGCGAGCCAGTTTTGGCGATCGCCTCAAAGCTCTGATTTCTGGCGGAGCCGCTCTGCGCCCAGAACTTGTCAACCTGTTTACAGCCGCAGGTTTGCCTGTGCTTCAGGGGTATGGGCTGACCGAGACGGGTGGTGTTGTCTGCTACAACCGAGGTGTTGCCAATCGCGCGGGGACAGTTGGGTGGCCGATTGCCGGGGTAGAATTTGCCCTCGCTCAGGATCACGAAATCCTGATTCGAGCGCCCTTTGTGATGCAAGGTTATTTTCAGGATTCAGAGGCAACTCAGACGGCATTTGATGCAGATGGATGGTTCCACACAGGCGACCTGGGTTCCATTGATGCCGACGGTTTCTTGACCATTACCGGGGTAAAGAAATCTCTATTCAAATTGTCAACCGGAAAATATGTTTCATCCCAGCCTTTGGAAGCAGCAGTAATGGAATCCCACCTGGTAAAAGCCGCGATCGCCGTTGGTGCCAATCATAAGTTCTGCGGCATGCTGATCTTTCCAAATTTGGAAGCATTAGCGGCGATCGCCAAAACGGCTGGACTCAGCACCGAAGCCCCTGACTGGTGGCAGCATCCTGCCCTGCTGATGTACTACCAGTTAGCCATTGATGCGGCAAACTGTCACCTCCCCTACTGGTCAACCGTGCGCCAGTTTCAACTGCTTGATTCAACGCACAACCCCCAACCAACTTTAGAGAATGGCGGACGTTTACCAAATGGGCAGATCAATCGAACCTGGGTGACAGAACAGTACGCAGCGGAGATTCAGGCTCTTTATAGTGATTCCCTTACTCAATTGGCGATCGCCGATTTAGAAGCTTTATCCTCTAACGTTACTCTAACTGCCACATGCCCTATCAATGCTAAATCTCTGCTAAATCATTGAGAGTGAATATAAAAATCTGAATTGTTGTTAAAAATTCATCCATCTATCTTGCAGTAAGACATTCAACTAAAAATATTTTTCTTCCCTCAAATTAGTCCCTGTTTGAATACTTCGCGACCACTCAATCTTCCCCATTACTGCATTCTCTCGATCACCTCAGACTCCACTTCATACGAGGAATCCATCATGCAAAAACCTTTTCAGACTGTCGCCGTTCTTGGAGCCGGAATCATGGGTAGCCAAATTGCAGCCCATCTCGCCAATGCTGGACTTTCGGTTCACCTGCTGGACTTGCCTGCTCACGACGGTAACAAGAATGCTGGGGTCGAAGACGCTTTCAAAAAAGCACTCAAGCTGTCACCGCCTATTTTCTACAGTTCCAAAATGGTGCAACGGGTCACCCTGGGTAACTATGACGAGCATTTTGATCGCCTCGCCAAAGTTGATTGGGTGATTGAAGCGGTGGTCGAAAATCTAGCGATTAAGCAAGACCTGATGGCGCGAGTCGAACGGGTGGTGGGCAAGGACACTGTGATTTCTACAAACACCAGCGGCTTATCGGTCGCCGCGATCGCCCAGGGTCGTTCTCAGAGTTTCCGCAAACGCTTTTTGGGCACCCACTTCTTCAATCCACCTCGCTATCTAAAACTGCTGGAACTGATTCCAACGGCTGATACTGACCCGGAGGTATTAGCGCACATGGCGGAATTTGGCCGAATGCGGCTGGGCAAAGGCATTGTAATTGCCAAGGATACCCCCAACTTCATTGCGAACCGGATCGGTGTCTTTGTCTCAATGGTCGGCATCAAAGCTTTTACAGAAGGGGATTACACGATTGAAGAAATTGATGCCTTAACAGGCCCGCTTGTCGGACGTCCCAAATCGGCAACGTTTCGCACAGCGGATCTGGTCGGGTTAGATACATTGCTGTACGTCGCGGATAATCTGTCTCCTGCGATTCCTCAAGATGAGCAACGGGAAGTGTTTCAAGTCCCGCAGTTGATGCGAACCCTGGTCGAAACAGGTACGTTGGGAGCCAAGAGCGGACAGGGCTTTTACAAGAAGGTGAAGGGCGAGATTTTGTCGCTCAATCCTGTAACTTTTACCTATGAATCACCTAAACCGCTGAAACTGGGCAATTTGGATGCGATTAAGAAGCTCCCAATGTTGCCTGAACGGTTGCGGAAGTTGTATGGCGATCGCAGTCGTGCGGGTGAGTTTTTCCGAAAATTGATCCTGGCAACGCTGGCCTATAGTGCCAACCGCATTCCTGAAATTGCGGACACACCCATTGCGATCGATCAAGCCTTGCGCTGGGGTTTTGGTTGGGAACTGGGGCCGTTTGAAATTTGGGATGTGCTTGGATTTACAACCGTTTTGGCGGATCTGGAGGCGGCAGGTTTCCAGCTGCCAGATTGGGTCAAAATGATGAAGCAGGCAGGCGCAACAGGATTTTATGAGCAGTCGCACAGCGTCTATCATCCGGGCGATCGCACCTATGCGCCTCATCCTCTACCCAGCGATGAAATTCATCTCGAAACCCTCAAGACAAATCCCAAAGCGACTCTCTGGCAAAATGCTGAAGCTACCCTGCTGGACTTGGGCGATGGCGTTGTGCTGTACGAGTTCCGCTCGAAGGCTAACACCCTCAGCACCAAGGTGATTGAGGGCTTAGTGGAAGTGATGGACTGGCTGGAAACCCATGATGATTATCACGGCATGGTGATTGGTAACGAAGGCCCGAACTTCTGTGTCGGCATTAATCTGGCTGAAGTTGGCAAGATGGCCCAGTTTGAGAATCTGAATCCCTTCGACCACCACCACAGTGGTATCGCTCGTCTGCTCAATAAATTCCAGGCATTGGTGCAGCGTATTTACTACTTCCATAAGCCGATTGTGGCAGCCGTTCATGGTCGTGTCTTAGGCGGTGGCTGTGAGCTGGCGATGGCTTGCCCCCATGTCGTTGCCGATGCTGAAACCTATATCGGTCTAGTGGAGTTGGGCGTTGGCCTGATTCCGGCGGGGGGCGGATTGATGCGATTGGCGCGGTGGGCAGCAAAACAAGCTCTAACGGAGACACCTGGCGACATTCTGCCCTACTTAAAGCAGGTCTTTACCACGATTGGGATGGCAAAAGTTTCTGGAAGTGCCGATGAAGGTGTTGAACTCGGCTTTTTGCCCCATGACACTAAGGTCAATCTGAACAGCGATCGCCGTCTCTATGCTGCCAAGCAAGAAGTGTTATGTCTGGCTCGACTTGGTTATCGCCCCCCCGCCCGCGAACCAATCCCTGTTTTGGGCGCAATGGCACGAGCCACGCTGGAACACATGGCCTATGTCATGGAGGAAGGTCACTACGCTACCGCCTATGACCGTGCCCTGGCGGATCGGTTGGCTTACGTCCTGACTGGTGGCGATCTCGATTCCTTCACCACAGTCGATGAGGATTATTTGCTGGGTTTAGAACGGGAGGGCTTCTTGCCGCTAGTTGACAAACCCAAAACAAAAGAACGCATTTTGCACATGTTGAAGACCAAAAAGCCACTGAGGAACTAAGCCATGAAAGAGGTAAATCAAACTGCTTACATTGTCAGCAGCGTCCGCACAGCCGTTGGTAAAGCTCCTCGCGGTACGTTGAACACGACTCGTCCAGAAGATATGGCGGCGGCTGTTTTGCGGGGTGCGCTTGAACAAGTTCCAGAGTTGACTGCTAACGATGTGGAAGATGTTGTCATGGGTTGCGCCATGCCAGAAGCCGAACAGGGCTTTAACCTGGGACGACTGGCCGCCTTACGGGCAGGACTGCCTGACCACGTTTCTGGTTGTACCGTCAATCGTCTCTGCGCTTCTGGGTTGCAGGCGATCGCGATGGCAACTCAAGCGATCGCCTGGGGGCAGGCGGATGTCATGCTCGCAGGTGGCACCGAGTCGATGAGCCTGATTCCAATGGGGGGCTACCACTTCTTGCCTGATCCGCAACTATGGACGGATATGCCTGCAAGTTACCTGCCGATGGGGTTGACCGCTGAGAAAGTAGCCGAGCAATTCCAGATTGACCGGGCTGACCAAGATGCGTTTGCGTTGCGATCGCACCAGCGAGCTTTAGCCGCGATCGCTGCCGGACGCTTCAAGGATGAAATTATTCCATTAACTGTTCGTCGCACGCATTACGTGGATGGCAAATCCGCTGTTGAAGAAATTCGGTTTGATACGGACGAGGGGCCGCGATCGGATACGAACCTGGAAGCCTTGGGCCAACTGAAGCCTGTTTTTCGGCTGGATGGCACAGTCACAGCTGGGACTTCTTCCCAAATGTCAGATGGTTCTGCGGCTACTCTGCTGATCAGCGAGACGCGGATGCGAGAACTGGGGATTCAACCCCTGGGGCGCTTGCTGGGTTATGCGGTCACGGGTGTTGCGCCAGAAGTGATGGGCATTGGACCGATCGCAGCAGTTCCCAAAGTGCTGGATCAGGTTGGGTTAACCCTGGCTGACATTGGCTTAATTGAACTCAACGAAGCCTTTGCAGCCCAGTCTCTCGCGGTGATTCGCGAACTCGGTCTAAATCAGGAGATTGTAAATGTGAATGGGGGCGCGATCGCGCTGGGGCATCCGCTCGGTTGCTCAGGCGCAAAACTCACGGCAACTCTACTCCATGAAATGAAGCGCCGGGGTGTGCGGTATGGTTTGGTGACAATGTGTGTGGGTGGCGGTATGGGTGCTGCCGGAGTGTTTGAGAACTTGAGGATGTAACTCAGTGATGGCAAGCAAAATGGGCTGAATGGAAATCTTTTAGTCATCTGAGCTGAAAACACAATGAATTGCTTCTAATTTCCATCCAAATTATCTGAGAAATTACCATGCTAACGACTTCTCTCATTCTCCTCATCGCTACTCTGTTCTTAGTCATTTTGGTGCTGACATTACCCATTCTGCGGCGCAATCTCATTACCGTCTGGATTGTGAGAGCGATCTCACGCTTTAAACTGCTTCCCAAAATTTCTGACACAGAGCGAGCTGCGATCGAGGCAGGCAATGCCTGGGTTGAGCAAGAATTTTTTACTGGGAAACCCAATTTTCAGCGGATGCTAGCTGCTTCCTATCCCGAACTCTCACCGGAGGAGCAAGCATTTGTGGATGGTCCAGTAGAGCAAGCTTGCCAGATGGCGACGGACTGGGAAATCTACCAGCGTAAGGATCTCCCACCTGAGCTGTGGAAGTTTCTCAAACATGAGCGGTTCTTTGGCATGATGATTCCGCAGGAGTTTGGCGGGTTGGGCTTTTCCAACCGGGCTTATAGTGCTGTGATGGTCAAGTTGGCTTCTCGTTCGTTTACCCATGTGGCAACGGTTGGAGTCACAAACTCTCTGGGGCCAGCCAAGCTACTGCTGCGCTATGGCACGCCTGAGCAAAAAGCGAGGTATCTCCCACGACTGGCGATCGGTGAAGAAATTCCCTGTTTTGCCCTGACCGAGCCACAAGCGGGTTCAGATGCGGCGAGTCTTGTTTCTCATGGAGAAGTCTTTCAGGGTGAGGATGGCCAACTCTATTTGAGGCTGAACTGGAAGAAGCGTTACATCACTCTGGGCAGCATTGCCACCTTACTGGGCCTGGCCTTTCGCCTGCGTGACTCTGACAACTTGCTGGGGCAGGGGGTGGATGTTGGCATCACCTGTGCTTTAGTGCCGACCAACACTCCTGGTGTTGTGATTGACCATCGCCATGACCCAATGGGCGTTCCTTTCTACAATTCACCAACCGAAGGGCACGACGTAATCTTGCCCATTGACGCCATTATCGGGGGGCGATCGCAAGCTGGGCAAGGATGGCGCATGCTGATGCAGACGTTAGCATCAGGTCGGGGTGTTAGCTTCCCGGCTAGCTGTACCGGGGTGGGTAAGCTGGTGGCAAGAATTACAGGGGATTACACTGTGATTCGGCAGCAATTTGGCCTCGCGATTGGGCGCTTTGGTGGCATCGAAGAACCCCTCGCCCGGATTGCTGGGCTGAGCTACATGCTTGATGCTGTACGGCTCTACACCGTAGGCGCAGTAGATGATGGGGAACAGCCTGCCGTTGTGTCGGCGATCGCCAAGTACACTACAACCGAATTGGCTCGCCGCATCGTTTTGGATGGGATGGATATTTTGGGTGGGGCTGGCATCTGTCGGGGACCACGCAACTTGCTTGCTAACGTTTATACCGCCATGCCGATCGCGATTACGGTTGAAGGCGCGAATATTCTCACGCGCAGTCTGATGATTTTTGGTCAGGGTGCGATTCGCTGCCATCCCTATGTGTATGACGAAATTCAAGCTTTGCAAACAGGCGACCTGGTAGCCTTTGATCGGCTCCTCTGGTCACACCTGGGGGCCATGCTCAGCAATGGTTTGCGCAGCTTCTTTTTAACCTTGACACATGGAGCTTTTGGGAAAGCCCCTGTAAAAGGTGAAACAGCTCAGTACTACCGCAAATTGACCTGGGCATCCAGTCTCTTCGCGTTTTTGAGTGATGTGGCGTTACTGAGTTATGGAGGCAGTCTCAAACGTCAAGAAAAATTGACGGGACGCTTTGCTGACCTGCTTTCCTGGCAATATCTAGCGATCGCGACCCTGCGACGATTCGAGGCAGAAGGCCAACAAGCCGAGGATTTGCCCTTGGTTCACTGGAGCTTGCAACATGCATTGGCTCAACTCAACCCCGCGTTTGAGGGTATTTTGGAAAATCTGCATGTTCCAGTCCTGGGGCAAGTGCTGCGCTGGATCGGGCTGCCCCTACTGCGGCTCAATCCGATTAGTCAACTCCCGTCTGATCAGCTTGGCAGTCGGGTCGCAGCGAGCTTACAAACCCCAGGAGCAGGGCGCGATCGCCTCACATCCGGCATTCATATTCCTGGTGATCCCAACCAAAGTCTTGGCCGTTTAGAAACTACGTTCAAACTGGTTTATCAGGCTTCAGGCATTTTGAAAAAGATCAAACAAGCCAGTCAGGATGGACATCTCCCCGCAGAAAAACCAGAAACACTTTTGGAGCTTGCCTATGAGCGAGGGGTGATTGATCAGGCAGAAAAAACTTTGGTGCGTGAGGCAGAACTGGCTCGCAATGATGCCATTCAAGTTGATGCCTTCACCTTTGAAGCCTATCAGCGCAGCGGGAGTATGGCCGATGGTTTCACAGGTAAAGCGTCCGCTCAAGTCCGGCGAGATACGCAACGAGATTAGAGTGATTCCGCCTCAAACGGATGTACATCAGCAGATGACTGAGCGCATTGTTTAACTCATTGAGGAGCATTTTTCTAAAGTCTGCTAACGGCTGTGTTGATGGATGGCAAGTTATAGAGTAAATTAGTCTTGCTCTTCAACCAGTAACCGCCCCTACTTGCGATTGAATTAGCTTAGCGAATAATTCTTAATCGCTGGTACGGGTGAATTGCAACGTGTTTGATGAGTCAAGCTGTTGCTAATTTGCTGATATGACCTTTCCTTTTGTGGCGATCGCACCCTGGTTATTGTTGCTCTACGCAGTAGTAGTGATGGCGGGGGGTGTGATGGGTTATGTGAAAGCCCAGAGTAAACCTTCCCTGATCTCCGGTTTAATTAGTGGGGTCGCCTTGCTGATTGCAGGGGTGATCACGTTTCAAAGTTACAACGTGGGAATGACCCTTGCCACAATTCTTGCGATCGCTCTCTTGATTGTGTTTGCAATTCGCTTTCGTAAAACGAATAAGTTCATGCCTGCTGGTTTGATGGCAATCCTAAGTTTGGTCTGCGCTGTTATCTTCGCGATCGCCCGTTCGTTATAAGATGGTTTCACTCTCACTTTTTGCCAGAGAACAGCTTCAAATTCATCCGCGCGTCTTTAATTTCTTTGCTCCAGGCAGAGCATAAAGACCTGGAACGATTCAAAGTCCCTCTGCGAAAATCTGCGATCGCGTTTAGTCCTGTTAGAATTTCTTTGCTCCAGGCAGAGCATAAAGACCTGGAACGATTCAAAGTCCCTCTGCGAAAATCTGCGATCGCGTTTAGTCCTGTTAGAAGCTATTTCAGTCTTAGCCAGGTTTGGATTACCCGTACCAGCCAGCGACAATTCTCCTCGTTTAAGCCTTTCCCCAAACATACCTCCACTTGCCCTGTTTGTAAAACAACCACTCTAGCTCTGTAACGACTTTTGCCACTACCGAAAGTTTTCAGCGTCTGAAACACATCTTCAATCGCCGAGGTCGGGCCTGTATCGATAGAAATGAGCCAACCAAAAGGACGCTTGTAGATGTAATATCGCCCCCGATCAAATTCGGCAAAAGTGGGCAGAAATTCCCAGTAAGTCATTGCAGTCAGCAGCACGACGACCAATAAGACAACCAACGGAGCCGCTGGAAAACTTGCGAGGAAAGCAGGCAGAATAGAACTGAACTGCTGTCCGAAGATAATCAGGACAATCGCAATCGGAATGAAAAACAACAGTTGCCAGAGTCCGGCTCCCGGCAAGCGAATCAGCAGATGGTCAGGACTTTGCTGCACCTGAATATCGGCTCCAGTCGGTGCAACAAAGGATCGGGTTTCAACTACGGACTGGACGGGTGGTGATGTTCGGGATGGTGCTGGTTCAGTCCGGTACACAGGTTTGGGTGGTTGATATTGTAAGGCGACCAGTGCTTCTCTTGCCGTCTGGAAGCGATCTCCCACATCGGGTTCGACCAATCGGCTGATCCACTGCTCAAAGCCTGGTTCAAGGCTGACGCGATCGGCAAACTGAATTCGCAGCTCCTTCTGAGGCAACTCGTTGGGCGGTAGACCTGTCACCAGATGAATGAGGGTTGCACCCAGTCCATACAGGTCAGACGCAGGAACAGCCCGGCCGCCAAATTGTTCCATTGGTGCGTAACCATAAGTTCCAACGACTGTAAAAGTAGTACCCTCTGCCGCTGCCCGGTTCTGCACTGCCCCAAAATCAACAAGATACAGGTGGCTATCCTCCCCTAAAAGGACATTACTGGGCTTGATGTCGCGGTGTAGAACAGGCGGACTCAGTTCATGTAAGTAGCTCAAAAGCTCTAGCAGACTGGTTGCGATCTGGCGCACTTCATCCTCGCTGAAGTGTCTTCCTTGCTGCAACAGTTGCTTGAGCGATTCTCCAGGCAAATAGTCTTGGACTAAGCCAAACCAAAACAGACGGTCTTCAACTGTAAAAGAATCTCGGTATTTGGGAATTTGAGGATGATTGAGTTGTTGCAACACGAGGGCTTCGCGTTCAAACAATTTCAGGTCATCCCACTCCATGCTGTCGCCTAGAGCCAGAAGTTTAACCACAACCGGTTCTGGCGATCGCAGGGACAGATCTTGAGCCAGCCAGGTTTGTCGTCCGGTTGTTTTACCCAAAGGGCGATCGAGTTGATAACGGTTTTGAAGAATCAGTCCAGGTTGCAGCATAGATGATTGCGCAGAAACAGGGGAGAGGAATGAAAGCCAATCAGACAGTGGGGAAGAAAAAGAATTCCATTCTATAAAAACGTACCCCTCCTTGCCCTTTTATCTCCTCAAGGCTTAGTTCACACGAGGTTTAGCGTGCCCGAAATAGGACGATCCGCACCAAAATTCCTGCAACCAAAAGCAGGTAAGCCACAAGAATCGAGATCCAGAGCGTGCGTGTCGGCAACGGTGGCAGATGGGAACCACGGAAGCCGCCGAGAATCGCTCCCCCAACTGACCCCACTGGAACTAAAACAATCAGCATGGCCAGGACAAAAACGCCAGCGTAGGCACCTCCATTGACTAACCCAGGTATTGAAAAGAGGGGCACAAAGGCGATCGCTAACGTCCCCAAAAACGAACCTAAAATGGCAGGAAATAGCGTAAATTTGATGCGGTGTTTTACGATTCCGATAATCAAACCAATCACACCCCCGACAACTAATCCAATGCTTAAAGACCAGATAGAAACAGACAAGACTTCAGATAGAACTTGTGCCAAAGTACGCATAAAGTAAGATTAGTGGTGGGGGGTGCATAATTTGATTGACATCAAGTAGAGATACACGCTTTTTCTGTATCTTTCCTGAATTGTCATTCAGAAGTCATTTTAGGGAGAACCATTGAATTTATATCTGCTGTATAACGCTTTGCTAATCGGGGAAGAAATAACTTTGTAGTCTGGTTCAGCAATTTTTACCAACTTTCGATAGGGGATAATTTTGAGTAAATAAACTATTCTGCAATATTGGAGGAAATACTCTAAGTTCAATGCAAACTTACAGTTTAAGATTAGCCTCTATAAAGGGATGTATGCACGTGCGAGTTTGCTTTTCAGCGATCAATATAACTAATTGTTTCAAATCGCAAATCTATTGTTTCAAATTATAACGTTGTTTATATTTCTCATCGATTATATTTCTCATCGATTATCCCAGTAATTACGCTTGTGCTATCTAAGTACGGTATTCGCAGTACATCAAAAAGCACATTACGACACCTGGTAGGAAAATATTATGAGCAGCGGAAGCGGATGCCCATTTGCGGGACACGGTCAGAATTCTCAGCCTCGTCATGTGCCGACGAATCGAGAGTGGTGGCCACATCATTTGAATCTGAGCATTCTCCATCAGCACTCGCCGCAGGGGAACCCGATGGGTGAGGAATTCAACTATGCTGAGGAGTTTAAAGCTCTTGACTTGGCGGCCTTGAGAGCTGATATTTTCGAGCTGATGACCACCTCTCAGGACTGGTGGCCAGCCGACTATGGTCACTATGGGCCGCTCTTCATCCGAATGGCTTGGCACAGTGCAGGCACCTATCGGATTGGTGACGGTCGCGGTGGCGCAGGCTCTGGTAGTCAGCGATTTGAGCCGCTTAACAGTTGGCCTGACAATGCCAACCTCGATAAAGCGCGTATGTTGCTCTGGCCAATTAAACAGAAATACGGCAAGAAAATCTCCTGGGCTGACCTGATGGTCTTCGCGGGCAATTGTGCCCTGGAGTCGATGGGCTTCAAGACCTTGGGCTTTGCTGGCGGGCGTGTGGATGTTTGGCAGCCAGAGGAAGATATTTACTGGGGTTCTGAGAAAACCTGGCTTGGCAATGAGCGTTACGAAGGCGATCGCGTCCTGCTAAATCCTCTCGCTGCTGTTCAGATGGGTCTGATCTACGTCAACCCAGAAGGGCCAGACGGTGAACCTGATCCGGTTGGCTCCGGGCGCGATATTCGTGAAACTTTCGGTCGAATGGCGATGAACGATGCCGAAACGGTTGCGCTTACGGCTGGTGGGCATACCTTTGGGAAATGTCACGGAGCGGCTGAAGCGACACACATTGGTCCTGAACCTGGAGGTGCGACCATTGTAGACCAGGGCCTCGGATGGAAGAGTACTTTTAACACAGGAGTCGGTGTCGATGCGATCACTAGCGGGATCGAAGGCGCATGGACTCCCACACCGACTCAGTGGGACAACAGCTACCTCGAAACGCTATTCAAGTATGACTGGGAGCTGACGAAGAGTCCGGCTGGGGCGTGGCAGTGGAAGCCAAAAGGCGACGCAGGTGCGGATACGGTGCCCGATGCCCATGATCCATCAAAACGGCACGCCCCAATGATGACGACCGCAGATATGGCGATGAAGATGGACCCCGTCTACAACCAGATTGCGCGGCATTACCACGATCACCCCGATGAGTTTGCCGAAGCGTTCGCTAAAGCCTGGTTTAAGCTGACGCACCGCGATATGGGGCCGCGATCGCGCTATCTTGGCCCAGAAGTGCCTCAAGAGGAGTTTCTGTGGCAAGATCCGATTCCCGCAGTTGATCATGAATTGATCGATGAGCCGGATATCGCTGCCCTCAAGGCTAAGATCCTCGCTGCGGGACTGTCTGTTTCCCAACTGGTTTCAACTGCCTGGGCATCAGCGTCAACGTTTCGCTGCTCTGACATGCGCGGTGGTGCAAACGGGGGACGCATTCGGCTCGCGCCGCAGAAGGATTGGCAAGTCAACCAGCCAGAGCAATTGGCGACGGTGCTGCAAACCCTGGAAGGGATTCAACAGGAGTTCAACAGCTCACAGTCGGGTGGAAAGCGAGTTTCGCTGGCTGACCTGATCGTGCTAGGCGGTTGCGCAGGTATCGAACAGGCGGCGAAGAACGCAGGCCATGATGTGACGGTTCCCTTCCATCCGGGACGTACGGATGCATCGCAAGAGAAGACAGATGTCGAGTCTTTTGCGGTGTTGGAGCCGAGGGCTGACGGATTCCGCAACTACACGAGCGGCAAACACACTGAATCGCTGGAGGAACTGTTGGTCGATCGGGCGCAATTGCTGTCTCTATCTGCCCCACAGATGACGGTACTCCTGGGTGGCTTACGAGTCTTGGGCGCGAACTTTGGCGGGTCTAATCATGGTGTCTTTACCCATCGGTCAGAGGCGTTGACCAACGACTTCTTCGTGAACTTGCTCGACCTGGGCACAACCTGGAAGGCAACCTCGGAAGAGGAATACGAGTTTGAGGGGCGCGATCGCAAAACTGGCGAACTCAAGTGGACAGCTACCCGCGTCGATCTCATCTTTGGTTCTAACTCTCAGCTTCGCGCTCTGGCGGAGGTTTACGGCAGTGTGGACTCGCAACCAAAATTCGTGAATGACTTTGTGGCGGCATGGAACAAGGTGATGAACCTTGACCGCTATGACCTCCGTGCAGTCTTAGCGAAAAGCTCTGCAAGGGGCTTCTAAGCATCACACCTGCCCCAATCTTGGGCGTGCTGATTGGAGGTTGCAAAACCTGTGTAACCCCAAATAATGAGGGCGATCGCTGTTGGAGAGAGCAGCGATCGCCTCTGTAACTCATCGGAGGCATAACTGAGGCAATTGGCAGATTCCAGTGCCTAAAAGAGATGTCATTTTACTTGACCTTAAAAATGACATCTCCGATGAGTCTGCTGCTTACAGCCAGTCTAGTTAGCTTGTTTTGCGCTGACGAGTCGTCGTACCCGTTGCCTTGCGTGCCGTTGTCGTTTTAGCAATCGGTGCTGCTTTGGCAGCAGTCTTGCGGGTAGGTTTCTGCGCGGTGCTACTCTTTGAAGTTGCTCTTGTCGTCTTCCGTTTAGGAGTGGCAGGTTCTGCTTCAGGCTGCACAGGCTCTTGAACAGTCGGAGTCGCAGGTTGCGTAGGCTGGATCGTTGCATCTGCTGCTTTTGACTTCGCCGATCGCTTGGTGCTACCTACTTTTTTACCAGCAGAGCGCTGCTTACCTCGTGGAACGTAACTCTTGAGGGTATGCGGACTAATTGGAACGCCATGCTCACTGAGCATAGTGGCAATCTCCTCATAGCTATAACCTTTCACTAAAACAGATTGGATCGGTTCGGCTAGATGGACGATCGCTTCTTTGAGAGAAATCTGATCTTTGGCTTTAGCAGGCAGATCACCGAGGAAACCAGCAACTTGTCCAACAGTGTCATTCTTCACAATGGAGCCTCGCGCTCCCCGATTACGAGTTTGTGGCATGAATCAATATCCAGCTAGGGTAAGGTGAATCAGATGAGTTAGAAGACTAATTCATCAATGAGAATCTTATCAATCATATAGGCAGATTGAGTATTTGAAATCGCTCATGATTGATAATTGCGATGATTTTAGCGGTTCAAGATCAGTTGGACAAGGTTAGAAATGCTGACCTTTAAGATTCGGTTCTGGGAACAGCGTGATCGTTTGAAGCGAACCGAACTCCGGAAAGTTGCACATTGAAACTGTATACCTATTCGGGTAGCGTCACACAGCATGAGGCGGATGGTCAGTCTAGTTTGACTGAATGGCTGTATTCAGCCTTTGTTTAAACAAACAAAAAACCTTCAGCTGATTTAGAGTCTAATAGGTTTATCATAGTCAGCCCAAAAGCTAATTACAGTAGCCCCCGGTAAATAATAACCACTTAAGAGTATGTCAAGGTTTTATCCTCGTTCTGTGAAAAAATTGTCATCAGCATCTTTCCCTGATTTCGCTCAGGCGCAGCATCGGTCTGGGTTAAGAGCATCGCTCTGGTTCGTGAGTTCAGCTTTGCTTGCTCAGGCACTGCTGATTGACTTCCCCGCGATCGCCCAAACAGGTCCTCAAGGGGCATGTCCTCCGGGATATTTTCAAGAACAAGGGCCTGGTTGGACGAACTGTGTTCCGATTCCTGGAAGTGCCACTCCACCTGCGACAACTCCACCCCGCAGACCTAGACGACAACCCGCCCCACCCCCAAGTCAGAAAGCTCCGGTACCAGAAAATAACTGGTATGCTGACATTCGAGAGGTTAATGGCATCGGTAGGGGTAGCTGCCAACCAGGAAGCGCACGTTGCTGGTATGCCTTTTGGGGCTCAGGGGTAACACCGTACCGCAAGCTTTTCTTTGCTGACGTTATGACTCGTCAGCCAACCAGCGATAAAAACATTGTTGAGATGGACATCGTCACAGCTTTTGAAACCCATAACCCGCATGAGCGCGTTTCGCATGACCATGTGTTGCTGACCTTTCAGTTCCAATGCAAAAAGAAACAGATTCGTCTGGTTGATGGATATGCCCTCCTATGGAACGGCACAACAAACCGAGTCCCTGAAGCCTCACCGTGGTCTCCATTTCAGGCAACATGGATGGAAGTAGCCAGCCGAGTCGCCTGCGATCGGAATGTGCGGCTCCGACCGCAAGACAACCGATTAGTTTGGTTTGGCAATATGGAACGACCGGCTGATGTGGTGACAACGACACGCCAAGCGCTCTGGAATCAAGCTTCGAACGTTCGCTGATTTAGAGCGATCGCGCATTCAATCGCCTAAACTTCAAGCTCAACTATCTTTGCATCCACTGAAGTGCCATTCAACCGCAATTGAGCGATTGCAATCGGCAGCTTAAATCGGCGTGGGCCTGCACTACCGGGATTCAAAAACAAAACACCATCCTGCTCTTCAATCGACGGTTTGTGAGAATGGCCCGTAATCACGACTCGCACGCCTTTTTCTTTAGGGTCAAAGGCTAACTCTTGCAGAATATGTAGAAGATGGATGGAAACGCCTGCGATTTCAACGGTTTCCTGGTCAGGAATAGTCTTTGCCCAGGTATCCTTATCGTTATTTCCCCGCACTGCAATCGTCGGCGCGATCGCTGCTAACCCCTGTAACACCTCTGGTTTGCCAATATCACCAGCGTGCAAAATCAAGTGAGAACCCGCCAACGCGTCAACCGCCTCCGGTCTTAGTAAGCCGTGGGTGTCTGAGATCACGCCAATGTAGGTTCCTATTTCTTGCTTTGGTCGTCGGCTAGCCATTGTTCTAAACATGAAATGCTATTAACACTATAAAGAAACATGCTTAAGTTGGTAACGACCAAAAGTTTCAAGCCGAAGATTAAATTGGCCTCCAAATCAATCTGTTTCACACTTTGGATGTTGCAAACCGCGATCGCCTGGAACTGCTTTTAAGAATTCTCACCGCCCTTGCTATGACAAGGAAGCATCACAATAAATTTTGTACCTCCTTCAACTGGGTTCTCAATATGAATTCTGCCATCTTGAAGTTCCAGACACTTTTGCACGACGGCAAGCCCTAAGCCACTTCCGCTCAATGATTCTACATTCTGGCCGCGATAAAAGGGAGTAAAGATATCTTCGCGATCGCGCTCTAAAATTCCGATTCCTTGATCTTGCACTTCAAACTCAACTTGTTGTGAACCGCAATACAACTTGAGGTCAATTTGGCTACCTGGAGATGAATACTTAATTGCATTCTGTAATAAATTACTCAGAATCAAGTAGAGTAATTTTTCATCTAAAAAAACTCGCCCACACCGACCTTCGCTGCTGAAGTGGAGCCTATGTTTCAGTGGGTTAGACGATTGAACATCATCTAGTAAGTTCAGACAAAAGGCTTCAATGTCGAGCCATTCCGGTTTGCATTCAAGCTTGCCAGCTTCCGCTCTTGTTAGTGTCAAAATATCGGTGATGAGCCGATTCATTAACTTTGCTGAGGTTTGGATGCGATATAGATTTTTGAGTTGGCTTGGCTCGATTTTTGATTCTAAAATTTCAGCCAGGAGTTGAGAAGAAGCGAGAATTACACTCAGCGGAGTCCGAAATTCATGCGAAATCATTGAAAACAAACGTAGTTTCAACTGGTTGATTTCTTGTTCTTGAGCTAGTGTTTGCTCAAGTATCTGAAGCTTTTGGCGGCGTTTTTGAGCTAAAAGAAATACAGTAATCATACCTCCAGCAACAACGAAACTGAGCAATATGCCAGTACGTTCAATGGATGCTCGATATTGAATATTTGTGCGTGTTTGCTCTAATGAATCTTGCAATTGCTGATTTTCTGCATTTTTTATATCTGCTAATAAGCTTTGAATTTGCTCTCTTAATTGCACGCTATAGTCAGTAATTGAGTTTTGGGTTTGTAGTGCGGCCGTTGAGCGATCGCGCTGATAGAGATCAAGAGACTGCTGAAACAATCTCAACCGTTGGGTTGCAAGCTTATTTAACTGCTGCACCCGCTGTTTTTGAGACGAGTCAAAATCGTTATGGTGTTGAAGCTCATTTAACTTCACTGTCATTTGTAGCACAGCGGCCTGATGCCGTCCGAGTTCTTCCACGCGTCCCGAAAAAATATAGCCGCGCCGCCCTGATTCTGCTACACTCATTGCCGCATAAAAATCAGTCAGGCTACCGAGTATGTCATAGGTCGATTGAACCCGATTCGCATTTTCTACTAACTCTGTTGTATTTTTAGGAGACATTAGGTTAACTAGGCCCAGCAGGAGTAGAATCGCTCCTAAACTACTGGCAATTACCTTTTCCTCAAGCGACCATCTCATAAACGGACTGTGGCATAACATGACTTTTCAATCGTGGCATAGCTTATGCGGATTTTGATTGTTGAAGACGATATTCAATTGTCGGAGGTACTCACAGAAGCGTTGACTCGTCGGCAACATGTCGTTGATGTAGCACACGATGGGGCCGCCGCCTGGAATTTAGTCGAAGCGATCGCCTATGACTTAATTGTTTTAGATGTTACCCTACCCCGGTTGAATGGCCTTCAGTTTTGCCACCAGTTACGCAGCGCAGAAGCTCAAAACCTGAAGCAGTTAAGGAGTGCAACTCCCATTCTGATGCTGACAGCACGTGATACAGTTGCCGACAAAATTGTTGGTCTTGATGCAGGGGCTGATGACTATGTGACCAAGCCCTTTGATTTAGAAGAACTAATGGCTCGTGTTCGAGCTTTACTCCGACGGGGACTTTCGACAAGTGAGTTTAATCTGCATTGGGGGCAACTGCAACTCAACCCCAGTGCCCATGAAGCTTCTTATCAGGGGCAACTCTTAACCCTAACCCCCAAAGAGTATGCTTTGCTAGAGTTATTAGTTGCCAGTGGCAGACGAATTTTGAGTCGTTCGGGCATCATCGAACAGTTGTGGGCTGCTGATGATACGCCTGTTGCTGAAACAGTCAACTCTCATATCCGTGGTCTGCGCCATAAATTAAAAGCACTCGGCGCTCCAGATGATTTTATTGAAACCGTTCACGGGTTAGGCTACCGACTGAAATAGCTGTAAAAAACAGAAATTTAGAAGTATCTCAGCCGTATGCATCCTCATCTGCACTATTTCTGCATTTTTTCTGCACAAAAGCTCCACTATCTTTTGGTACTCTTCCCTTGGACAGAGACTTGATTCATTCTAAAAGTAGATGTATCGTGTAGCTCTTCCACTGTGTATCAGTTGTTACAGATGTCTTGAAACAGCATGGCAGAAGTTCACGAAGAGTTTTATCACGGTTGGACAATTTGTATCACTCGGCAGCAAGCAGGCTACGCTTTTCAGTGTTGGATTGCAGAACATCAATTGAGTGTGACCGACGCTCAGTATTACGCAACATTTGAGCAAGCCCTAAGTGCAGCACGATTACGAGCAGATTTAGAATGTGTGCGGTTGTCGTTAACAGGTTTCTTACGCGGGAAACTCAATTTTTCTCTGTTATTTCCGGGTGAACAAAATGCCCTAGAAAATTCGATCGCGCAGTATATCAACACAGCCAAGCCATTGAGTTAATTGATCAACCGCTGCTCTCGCATCTAAACCTAGAGATGACTAACAGCGGCGAGTAAAATTCAGCCAGAGCAAGGAGATGCCTTATGATGCAGACTTCGTCACCCACTCTTGCAGCCCAACCAGCAAAAACTGAACTGTTTTACTACCGAAATGTGACCAGCCAAATTCAAATTGTTCGAGTTGATCAATCAATATCTAAACGCTTTGAAAAAGTTATCTTTCCAGGAGAACAAATATTGTTCTACTCCACATTAGAATCTTCTTTTGACGTTTACACTCCAACCTCAACAGGTTTAACATTAGCAGTTCGAGTTCCCTGCGCTCAATTACGAGTGCTTGTGAATGCTTAAGCGCTGTTCAATAGACCACCGTCAAACCCAGTCTAAGTCTATGGTAATTTGTTCTTCACCTCAGCAGCCTGAAACATCTCTTTTAGAGCAAGGCGACTACGTGCGATACATTGGTGCTAACCCTAAAAGTAACCGTTCAGGGGGTGCAGTCTTGAATCGGTAGCAAAGAGGGTGCTGGTAGACCTTGGCGAGAGGCACGACACGCTTGCACTAAATACTCCAACACCGAGCGATTTTGGGCACGCAAAGAAGTGGTTACCGTCAGCA
>DVDV01000202.1 GCA_015296075.1 Leptolyngbyaceae cyanobacterium M33_DOE_097
GAAACATTTGTACTGAAGTCAGAGCCTCTAAAGGCTTGTGCGCTCAATTTTATGAACGGCAGAATGGGTATTCCAGCCATTGATAGCTGTTCAAAATGAATATTTTTGTGAGAATTATTCTCATACTGAGAATTGCTGGGTGGGTTTAGCAGACAGATCGACGCCCTGGAATGGGTTGAATGGCACATCCCGCCCCTATCAAAGAGCGAACTGATTTAAGTTCTATTCCTTAGAATTGAACTTTAGACTAAAGCCTATTTCCCACTATATGTAAGAGCGAACAGCCGTTCTAGATGTGATGCATTTCTTAATTAGTCCACATTCTAGTTAGAAGCGTGAAGGTGGCTACTTTGATAGGAACTATTCTGCTAGACCAACGAGCGTAAAAGCGGCCCAATCGACTGGGCGAGGAAAATCTTGTTTGGTTTCTAACATAGCAAGTCTGAGAGCTTTGGCGTAGTCTGGCTGGTTTTGGAGGTGCTGGTAAAAGCTGACCATCAGGCGTGCGGTGGGCGCATCGGGCACGCTCCACAATGACACTACGACGCTGGGTACTCCGGCTGCAATGAATGATCGAGACAAGCCAATGACACCATCGCCTGTAATTCTTCCCTGACCTGTATCGCAGGCACTTAGCACTACCAGATTTGCGCTGAGTTTCATTTCTATAATTTCACTGGCAGTTAGCAACCCACTGTCAGAGCGATCGCGATCGCTTTGGCTGGGGGCAAGGGCGATCGCGCCTGGGATGCCTAAGCCGTCGAGGGATACGCCGCTGTACTCTAGCAAGCCATGTGTTGCTAGGTGAATTTGATTAGCGGTGGGTAGCATTTGCATAACTTTTGTTTTTGTGGCGGCTGCACCTGTGAGAGCCTGAGTCTTGAGTAGATCGGCGATGGCGATCGCTTCTTGCTCGGAGCCAGGTAGGGGAGCCAGGGCGATCGGGGGGCTACCAGGCTCAAGGGAAACTTTTGGCATGATTGGATTGCCGACAATCAGGGCTTGGGACTGTGATGTGTTGTGCTTTTCGTGTTGACGAGCGAGGTCAAGCACTTGAATGGCGGGAGCGGTCAATAGGGTATGAGCATCGATCAGGTAACGTCCGTTTGGGGCTTGGAGAGCGGCAAAAGGGACGAGAAATAGGGTGTCTTGAGGAATGAAAATGACACGATCGCTGGGATCGGAGGGCAGTACGTCGGCGATCGGAGTAATTAGTAGCTCATATAATTTTCGTAAGCCAAGCACGTTAAACGGTAATTTTTGCGGTTTAGTCGATGTTGGTTGCTCTACGACGCCGATGCCCCGTAAAGCGGAGGCATTAGTCACACATTGGCCGGTTGGGGTAAAGCAGCGAGCGACTCGAACGACATCGGTCAGGTTAAGGTTTTGTTGCCACAGGGGTTTGAGGTCTACTCGACGAAAGTGAATGTCGCCGCTTGGGGTGACGACCCAGATGAATAGCTCTGATTCACGCGCTTTTTGCTTACCCCGAAATTTAAAATCATCGTCGGGAACGATGGAATACTCGACGATGGTTGCATTCTGGTCTTTGGCAACTTGTTTAATTTGCTTGAGGGTGAGGGCTGGAGAGGGTGCTGATTTTGAGGTTGTATGCTTTAGCCGACGTGACAATAGCTCGACGAAGGCACGTGCGCGGCCTTGTTCGGTTGCGATCAGGGCGGCTTCGGGTTGATTGGCTGCAATTAAGATTTGCTGGAGTAGGTTATAGGAATGGATCTGGGTGTCAAAGAGAGAGACGTTGTATTTGTCGCTTAGATCTGGTCGCAATCTATCTAGTAAATGAATTGCTTCGCGTAGGGTTGCTTCGGCTTTTGCTAATTGTTTTGCACTGTAAAATGCATGGCCTAAGTTGTTAAGGGTCATGCCAATCAGTTGGGGCTGGTTGATTTGTCGCGCGATCGCGAGGCTTTGTTGTAGGTAGGCAATCGCTTTTGAGTAATTGCGAGTGTCTTCTTCGATTAACCCTAAGCTGCCAAGTGCTTGGGCTTCTAAGCGACGATTGGCTGTTTTCTGGGCTAACTTGAGGGCGGCTGTATAGTTTTGCTGGGCGAGCGATCGCTGTTGTTGGGCGTGGTAGATGGAGCCTAAGTTGAGGAGGGCACTCGCTTCGGTTGTTGCATCTTGAGCTGCGCGGCTTACTTCTAAGCTTTGCTGGGTGAGGCGAGTTGCTTCTTGATACTTTGCTTGGTTGGCATAAACCTGGCCTAAATTATTGAGAGTAATGGCTGCGCTGCGCTGGTTCCTGGTTGTTTGAGCGATCTTGAGGCTTTGCTGATAGGCGATCGCGGCGTTTTTGTAGTCTCCAAGGGCTTCAAAGGTGTTGCCAAGATTGAGCAGGGCTTGTCCTAAACTGGGGCGATCGCCTAGCTCTAAAAAGTGTTTGCCTGACTGACGTAACACGGCAATTGAGCGGCTGTAGATGCCAATGTTTTTGTAGGCGATTCCTAAGTTGCCAAGAGCCTGGGCTTCACTAACTTGATTGTGGAGCGATCGGGCGATGGGTAAGTAGGCTTCTAAGACGGTAATGGCATCTCGATATTGCTCTACTTGTAAAAAGAGGCTACCCAGGGTCAGCGTTGCGGTGCTTTCACCCTGGATGTTTTTTTCTTTTTGAAATGCTTGTTGCGCCTGCTTTAAAAGGGGAATGGCCGCCTCGAATTGCTGCGCCTGGTAGCGCTGTATCGCCTGCTCAAGCAGTTGCTCTCCGGTGGGGGCTGAGGTTTGCTGGGCGAATGCCGCTTGTACCCTGAAGCTTTGGGTGCTAGTGCTGAGGGTTGCCGCGATCGCGAGTAACGCAGCTAATAAGTATCGTTTCATCTCACAGTTCCTTGTCGTTGCTGAATCGCAGATCGACGGGTTTGAGATCGATCGCTATCATGGGAGGCAAGCCTTTTTTACTTTCCTATGTTCAGCCATCCTCGTTGGGTTCCACAACCAAACTCTGAGCCACCAGAGGTGATTATTACGTTTGAGTTTACGCGTAATTTTTATCGAGAGGTCGCTCATCGCCAGGAATTTGAGCAGTACTGTGATTGGTATTACAAGACAGCACTTAAGAATCGTAACCGTTCAGGGGGTGCAGTCTTGAATCGGTAGCAAAGAGGGTGCTGGTAGACCTTGGCGAGAGGCACGACACGCTTGCACTAAATACTCCAACACCGAGCGATTTTGGGCACGCAAAGAAGTGGTTACCGTCAGCA
>DVDV01000062.1 GCA_015296075.1 Leptolyngbyaceae cyanobacterium M33_DOE_097
AAACACCAAATGAAATTTATAGACATAGTAAATTGATGCTAAAAAAGTCTTAAGAGCTTTAGCTCTTAGGAAGAGGTTCGTAGCTTAGCTTTCTCTGATTTCTGTCTAGTCGATTGGGTCCACCTCAGTTTTTGGGCCGAAGTGGCGCTACTGCTG
Source organism: Leptolyngbyaceae cyanobacterium M33_DOE_097 (assembly GCA_015296075.1). Taxonomy (GTDB): domain Bacteria; phylum Cyanobacteriota; class Cyanobacteriia; order Leptolyngbyales; family Leptolyngbyaceae; genus DSRU01. The sequence continues at coordinate 157 of DVDV01000062.1, forward strand.
CTGCTTTTAGGAGGCGTTTTTATGCACCATGCCCAAACGATTCTTGGTTGGCTAGGGTTGGGGGCTTTACCGTTGGATGCGGATCATCTTTTGATGAGCGTGCCGATCGCCCTGGCTTTGCTCAGTATTCCAGCCGGGTTGACCTATGCAACACATGCGATCGCTCGTCTATTGGATTCTAAACAACCCAACTATCTCACCATTATCTACGCTTATCTTCCTTTAGCTCTAGCTGCTAATCTGGCACATTACATTCCGGCAGCTATTACAGAAGCGGGGCAAATTTTGCCTGTTACTGCCAAAACCTTTGGCTTTAGTGGCAGTAGCTTACCAACGCTAGTCTGGAGTTTCGATGTCGCACAATTTCTGCAAGGCGTGACACTGTTGTCGGCACTTGTCTTTAGCCCTTATCCCCTGTTACGGATTACGCAGCGACCTGTGTGGAACAACATTCCACATTTATTCCTCATGCTAGGTCTGACAGTCTTCTTCTTTCAGTTGATGATTTAGACGACATCAAAATTGACGCAATCACATCTAATACTAACTGATTTGAGTAGATACTCAGGTGGACTTAGAGAGGGTGAATCGGGCATTCTATGCGTTGACGCAGACCCAAACTATAGCGAGTAGAGCGAATGTTACTCAGTAGATGGAATGGGCGATCGCGCCTATTCAGAAAACCGGGAGCGCGGAGAAAAATAATATTTCCGGGTGTTGTATCTAGCCGAACAGAATTCGTGCCTTGCCGATCATCGCATCGGTAAAATTCGGCTTCTCCACAGAGGTTGACCAGGGCAATCAGGTTGATCGCTCTTAAACTATCACGATGAGGTGTAATGCCCAATTGACCCGGTTGATACTGCTGAATGACCAACTGATTGAAATTTAATGGAACGCTGAATGGGTAAACTTTCAGGCGATCGCAGGCCTCATCCATTAAAGTCTGAAAGGCTTGTTTAAAGTCGCCGTATAGCCCCGTCTGTGGCACGTTGTTGCAAGCGGTGTATTCAGTTCTAACAATCTGGTCTCCCTTGCCAAGCGTTTTGACTTCCGGCTCATACCAAAAGCTTTTTGCTTCTCGCAACAATTCTATCCTGGCTGATTCTGCCAGGAGGGGAACTGAAATGGCTCCTTCAGTCGCTAAAGCATCTATTAGAACGTAAATATCAAAGGATGATAAGAAGAAGAGAGGATCCCTCAAAAGCTTACTTTTTTATTCTACTGCTCTTGTTTGAGAGGGCTTTCTGTACTGATTGAAAAAAGAAGGGTGACAGTCTATTTTGTTTGATCCCCGCTTGGATAACTATTAGAAGAGAGAGTTTTGTACTAAAAATGGGGTTAACTCCCTGTAAGGACGTTGTCTCTAGGGAATGAGAATTAAATAATTCCAATTCTCTCAATCCCATTTATAGCTCCTCATAGGGGTGGTTCGCGTTCGCGTAGCGTTTCCGAAGGAAATACCACTCTTACAGACAATCATCTGTAGCCTAGTTTTGAAGAATTGGTATAACTTCGACATTGCTTTTGACGGACGCTACTTTAAAACACCACTCTCTTCCAACAATCTAAGGTGACAAGCATGAACTGAGAGAAAATGCGATCGCGCGTGACATACGCAATCAGTAGGGTTTGATGTTTTCCTAGAAAGTTGCACTACGTTAAAGTAAGGTAGTTTTGGAGCTGTTGAATTGACAACTCAATGGGACTCTTCGCAGATATCATGACAGCCTTATTTCCAGAGGAGCGAGCCTGGTGAAAGAATTCTTTCAATTCTTCGTGGGACATTGCTTCATCTTTCCAGTAGCAGAAACAAATTGGCTGTAGATGATTATCGTAATGCCCTTTTCCATTTATTACATAACTCACAAAAATACCATACAAAACATATTCAGAAAGATCTTTTGCACCAGCCACAACCTCCAACCAATTTTGATTGAAGTTTGCTTCAATATTTTCATACATCTGAACTAAATTGCTACGCCTCCACGTCACAACTTGGCTCACATAGTAGTCATAATAGTTATTTTCTTGTGGTAGTTTAAGCAGTTGCTTAGCAATCTCTTTCCATTTTCTGCCGCGATCGCTATCTTTATCTGTCGAGTGTTCGACTCTAAACAGCCGAACTTTATCTTGATTGATCAGTGAATAGACATCAAAAGCTTCTATAAAAGCAACATCAGAGTCTACAAATATCAAAACCTCTTCTTCTACATATTGAGCCGCCGCCAGCTTCACAATTTGTTGAATTAACCAGCCCTTTAATAGCCAATTACCCGATTTGTAGCCCTTAAAATTGATCCAAATATTTTTCCTGTCAAAAAAAGGAATTCGCTTAATCCACTTTGGCAGAATATTTTCTTTAGTCAAAATAATCGTATTGGCATCTGCTAGCTGTTGAAAGAGATTCAGGTCTTTGTTTTCTACAACAATGTAGTGCTTGACTGGATGAGAAACAAACTGCTTAATACTCCAACACAACAACTTGCACCTTTGAAAGTCTGGTGCATAGCTAGGGGTAATAAATGCAAAAGTAAAGTTACTCATCGTCCCTCAAATAACAGTATGACTCACCCTAACAAACCTATAAATAACATTCTCCTCAGCTTGGAAAGCTCTCCCAAAAGTTTATTAAAATTTCACCTGAGTTGGGAAATTAGACTGCCAATCGACTCGGCAAAGCCCTATCCATTTCTACAGCTTCCTTCCGCTCAATTAGCCAGTCGCTGAAATTTGAATCGGGCTTTGCGGAGCTACACCTCAATAAATGTAACCGTTCAGGGGGTGCAGTCTTGAATCGGTAGCAAAGAGGGTGCTGGTAGACCTTGGCGAGAGGCACGACACGCTTGCACTAAATACTCCAACACCGAGCGATTTTGGGCACGCAAAGAAGTGGTTACCGTCAGCA
>DVDV01000346.1 GCA_015296075.1 Leptolyngbyaceae cyanobacterium M33_DOE_097
TAACCAAGAGAAATCGCTCAAGGCAGGCACTCGGGCAAAGCGAATGCGAGCGGGATGGGATGACCAATATTTGTGTAGGGTCTTGACCAATTATGCTCAGACTAATACCAAACCATGAAGAATCATGTGCGTTTACCCTAGTTGCAGAGATAACTCTCCTTAATGTCGTCATGTTGCCGTTTAAGAAACAGAGTAAATCTGCTTGCTTGTTGGAGCACCTAGCTTAAGTACTGAGTGAGGATGCAAAGCCAATCAAGAACCCTGCCACATGGTTGAGTACAGACAATGCTGATGGATGCTCAAGTGAAAAATCATCTGGTAAATGTGTAACGCAACTCATTTTTCTTAATTCAGATTTCATGTCACCAGGCTCTAACTCATGTGCAAGGCGGTTACGAATAGCGTTAAGTGCTTGTATCGCTTCCCATATTTCTTCTTGACCCTCTTTATAGAAGAAAGCTTTTGCAAGGCTGAGTAATTGAGCAAATCCAGGTTTTGCCTTCTGTAGGAAATAAGGGTTTGGCAGTCTCCTTTGAACAGCAGTAAATAGAGCTTTCTCTATAAGCAGGTGAGTCTTTAACACCAAAAGTTCTGCTTCGGTGATCCCATCGAGATGGTAATCCATTCGCTCTACAGGATGTTGCCCTTGTGTCATCGGTACTGAAACTACGCCTCTTTGAATTTGACTTAACAGCTAATGTGCATTTTTCCTTCTCGTATATTAAAAGGTTGTAATTGAAACCATTAACAAGATTTTTCTTTTCCAAAGAAACCCAAAAGATTTAGCTTCTATATGGACATGTCTACAAAGTAGAAGTCCTTTCTAGTGGTAGTTATAGCGATTTAGATACATATAACAGTGCAAATTAGGTCGTAGGTGTTTGTCGAGAAGCTTTTTGTCGGGTGAACCATAACTTTTCCGTCACAGAGCTCTTATGCTTCTAATTGACTTCGGAAAAGTTATGTGTGGGAATCACAGCGCTTTCAACCCGTGCTGCTTCAAAAATTTCAAGATGTTTAGCGTCTCGAAGTGACAAGTCGCGTAATGCCGATGCTTCTAAACCAAACGTGACTGATAGCCAACTTGCTAAGGCTGGAGGTAGTTGAGCGTCAACCCAAACTCTCATGCGGTCAGTCTAGGAAAATCGGTGCGTCGTGCTGCAAAAAACAGGCAAGCTTGGATATCAGCAAGTTCTAAATCGGGAAAATCTTCTAAGATTTCAGCGACGCTAACATTTTCGGCAAGCATTTCTAAAATATCGGTTACACGAATCCGCATCCCGCGAATGCAGGGACGCCCTCCACATTGACCAGGGGTTTGTGTAATGCGAGTGAGCAAGCTAGAGGTTGAATTCATGGAAAGAGCTGCTAAATGCCTTTGTTAGCTCTATCTTATCGGTTGTTTTGCTCAGAGCCATGATCATTTGAAGGCGATCGCTCCACCGCAGCAGCACCGTTTGCTTGACTTAACTAAACTGCACCTTCACCAGGGTCAAAATTTCACCGGGCAGGGTTTTGACGATTTTGCCACCTGCCGCCGCGATCGCCTTTTTCCAGTCGCTCATCGGTTCTAAAAAGACTTCGGCATCCAGATAGGTTTCTAAAATCGCCCAGTTTTCAGCCAGGGGTTGTTCAGCATCGGCAATGTCAAAAACAAACACGCCACCCGGTTTCAGCACTTTTTTCACAGCGCTCAAAACATCTGCCCAGTAAGCGATGGGGTAGTAGCAACTCACCCCAGTGGAGATCGCCCCATCAAAAAAGTTTGGCTCGTACTCGAGTTCATGGGCAGCGGCAAGTTTTACCCCTTTGAATAACTTCGAGTTGAGCTGAGAACCACGCGAGTTCACCAGGTCACGGGCGACAGTGCTGATGTCTTGCCCATAAAAAATGGCATCCCAATCGCGCCAGGGATAGATCATAAAGCTGACACCGCAGCCTAAATCGAGCCAGCGCTGGTTTTTTTGCGGTTTTGCCAGTTGCCAGAAGGGAGAAGCCAGTTTCGATTGCAGCAAGCCGCTCGCATACTCCTGCGCCACTGGCATCGCCATCACTTCATCGGGCAAGTTTACCTTCTCGCCGCGATACTCGCGGTTAAAGCGTTGTGCGATCGCGGCAATTTGTGGTTGCCAATCTTGCGCTTTGGGCAAGCTGCCAAGGTAGCTGTTCGAGGCGGAGACAAATGTATCTTGCTGTTCTCGTTTAGCCATGCGATGAAGTTGCAAAGTAGGAACTCAAATCTTAGCAACCGCGATCGCGCAGTGCATCTATTCACTAACGGCTCAGCAATGCTTCTTAACCTTTGAGCGCCTTTGTAAAGTTTTGGCGATACGAACGGTTGACCAGCAACACGGGCCATAACAACGCCAGAATCAACTTATTCTGGGTGAAGTTGGTGCGCTTAAACCCACTCAGAAACTTCCAAATTCCGCCAGCGTAGATGCCGCCTAACACCATCACGACTAAAGTTTCCATAGCTCCTCTCAAGCAATTATTTGAGTTCACTGTCTAAAGCTACAGGTGAAGCCTTCTCTTTTTAGGAAACGCAAACGATACAAAGCGTAATCTGAAAAGGCGGATAAGTGTTCGATAGCAGACTAAATCCACTTAAAAAACCACAGTAGCTTAGGCACAGTCATATCCTATCGTGCAGGACGATTGACCCAGGTGTGATGAGTAATCTAGAAATCTTCCTATTTATTTTGGGGATACCCGAATTTTGATTTGCGTATGACACTAGAGAATAGGAAATGTGAATGGCTACCGCGAGAGATGACGATCAGATAAGCACACTCTACAGTAGGTTGCGGCTGAAGTAGGAGCGATTTGCCTCAGCGTGAATGACAGACTATCGTTCCCTACAAGCAGCTACAACCAGCCACAACCAATTTCTTTTCACCAGCTTTTAGTAAACCAGGAGGGAGTATGCGAGCGGTTTTAATGGCAGGCGGGTCGGGTACACGGCTACGCCCTCTCACCTGTGATTTGCCAAAACCGATGGTGCCTGTTTTAAATCGCCCAATCGCAGAACACATCATCAATCTTCTGAAACGCCATCGCATCACCGAAGTGATTGCAACGTTGCATTACCTGCCCGACATTTTGCGCGATTACTTCCAAGATGGAGCCGATTTTGGGGTGCAGATGACCTACGCGGTTGAGGAAGACCAGCCCCTGGGTACCGCTGGTTGTGTGAAGAATATTGAGGAATTGCTCGATGACACTTTTTTGGTCATTAGTGGCGATTGCATCACTGATTTAGATTTAAGTGCTGCGATTCGATTTCATCGCGATCGCCAGTCAAAAGCGACGCTGGTGCTGACACGAGTGCCTAACCCAATGGAGTTTGGTCTGGTCATCACCGATAAGGATGGTCGCATCAACCGCTTTTTAGAGAAACCTTCTACCAGCGAGGTTTTTTCAGATACGGTCAACACGGGCATTTACATTCTCGAACCTGAAGTCCTGGACTATTTACCGATCAACTTTGAGTCTGACTTCTCAAAAGACTTGTTTCCCAAACTGCTAGATATGGGTGAGCCAATCTACGGTTACGTTGCCGAAGGCTATTGGTGCGACGTTGGGCATTTAGATGCGTACCGTGAGGCTCAGTATGCTGCCTTACAACGGCGTGTAAAGTTGAACTTTTCCTATGAGGAGAGATCGCCCGGTATTTGGATTGGGCAAAACACGTTTATCGACCCAACCGCCCACATCGAAGCGCCCAGTGTGATTGGCAGCAATTGCCGGATTGGGCCGCGGGTGCAGATTAGCTCCGGCTCTGTTGTCGGTGATAACGTGACGGTTGGAGCCGATGCCGAACTTAAACGCCCAATTATTTGGAATGGCAGCATCTTGGGCGAAGAAACACATCTGATTGCCTGCGTCGTTGCGCGGGGAGCCAGGGTCGATCGCCGCGCTCACATTATGGAAGGGGCGATCGTCGGGCCGCTCACGACAATTGGTGAAGAAGCGCAGGTCAGTCCTGAAGTGAGAATTTGGCCAAGCAAACGGGTTGAGCCAGGTGCGACCCTCAATATCAACTTGATTTGGGGCCATGCAGCGATGCGCAACCTGTTTGGGCAACGGGGCGTGTCCGGCTTAGCCAATGTGGATATCACCCCTGAGTTTGCCGTTAAGTTGGGGGCGGCCTATGGCTCAACCCTCAAAACAGGCGCAACGGTCACAGTTTCGCGAGATCAGCGCAACATTTCGCGGATGGTGTCGCGATCGCTCATTGCAGGCTTGATGTCGGTTGGTGTGAATGTGCAAAACCTGGAGGCGACGGCGATTCCGGTGGCGCGATCGGTGGTGCCGACTTTAGGTGTTGCCGGCGGAATCCACGTGCGGGTTCACCCGGATCGCTTTGATCACCTGTTGATTGAATTCTTTGACCCCAAGGGCATCAACCTCTCAAAAGCACGTGAGAAAAAGATTGAAGGGGCTTTCTTCAAAGAAGACTTTCGGCGGGCGCAGATCAATGAGATTGGCAATGTAGCCCTGTCGAATCAAGTGCTGGATATTTACAGCCGGGGCTTTGAGCAACACCTGAGTTTAGATGCGATTCGGCATAGCAGCTCGAAAGTTGTAATTGACTATGCCTACGCGGTGTCGGGTGCCGTTCTACCACTGTTATTAGGGAAGTTTGGCTGTGATGCAGTTGTGCTGAATGCCAGCTTGAGCCAGAAGACCTTGACGATGGCCGATCGCGAAGGCTTGCTGAATCAACTAGGGCATGTGGTCGAAGCCTTAAAAGCTAATTTTGGCGTGCAAGTCTCTGCGCATGGTGAGCAACTCATTTTGGTGGATGATGCCGGAAGTCCGATTCGAGGTGAGATTCTTACCGCTTTGATTACGGAGATGATCTTGACGCACCAACCGCGCGGCACTGTGGTCGTGCCAGTGCATGTTTCGAGCGCGATCGAGCAAATCGCTCGGAGGCATGATGGGCAGGTGATTCGCACAAAGGCAAACCCGACCGCTTTGATGGAAGCTTGCCAGAGTCACCCCAATGTTGTGCTAGGTGGAAGTGCTGAAATGGGCTTCATCTTCCCGCAGTTTCACCCCGGCTTTGATGCCATGTTTTGCATTGCCAAGCTAATTGAGATTTTGACATTGCAAGAGCGATCGCTCGGTCAAATTCGGGCTGACCTGCCACGCATCTGCCACAAGTCCTACACGGTGCGTTGCCCCTGGGCTGCAAAAGGCGGGTTGATGCGTCATCTAGTCGAAACCCATTCTGTGGATAGCTTGGAACTGGTTGATGGCGTCAAAATCTTCAACTATCCCCGCGATAGTTGGGTGTTGATCCTGCCCGACGCAGGTGAACCGTTGGTTCACATCTTCGCCAACAGTAGCGATCGCGGCTGGGTTGACGAAACACTCCGCGAATACCGGATTCGGGTGCAAGAGTTTGTTGATCACGAGCAAGAAACGGATCGCCAGCTTGAGAGTCAGTTTGCTTGAGGTCTAGAGTGGCAGGGCTTTGAGTCGGTGAACGTAGCCAATTGCAGCTCGATATGAAGTGGGAACAAATGTTCTACTTTTCTTGAAGTAAATTGGTAGGGGCATCGACTTAATTGTTAAAATCGAATTCCCACCAATGCTTTCACGCATACGCGACAGCCATTTATCCGTCATCTGTCGGTTTAACCTGAGTCATTCGCCCAATCCTGCAAAAATCTCTGTGGGATTGCAGGGGCATTCGATTGTTTATATCCTTATTTTTTGTCTAAACCCCATCCAACTTTAGGACACGATTTATGAACCAGTGCATCCTAATGGCTGAAATTATTCAACCACCGGAGCTTCGTTATACGTCTGACACCCAAACACCGATCACAGAAATGGTTGTGCAGTTCCCTGGGTTGCGGTCTGACGACCCACCCTCAACCGTAAAAGTGATTGGTTGGGGCAATATGGCACAAGAAATTCAGGAAAAATATCACCAGGGCGATCGCGTGTTGATTGAAGGACGCCTCAGCATGAATGTGGTTGATCGGCCTGAAGGCTTTAAAGAAACGCGAGCCGAGTTAACTGCCCAACGAATTCATGCTCTGGGTGCTGACACACCGTTAGAGATGCCAGCCTCACTGCCTCAACCGACGGCAACTCCAACGGCTCCACCCCGCGCAGAGGCTGCACCCGCTAGAAGCAAGTCGTCACCTCGCGCTTCAGAAGCAAAAGCAAGTAAAAAGCCCGTTGCTCAAGAAGACTTTGATGACATTCCCTTTTAAGGCTGTTAGCGGAACAACGGCCCTAAACAAGCGTCTCAAGTGATTGTAAGGGCGATGTAAGACACGCTTTGACATAAATGGCTTGCTTCGCTTCTACCTATCGCCGCTGTTTGTTGGTCATAAACTCTTCTAAGAAGCCAAACGGGTTGTCTTCCCAGCAAGGGGCAGGCCACAGTACCAGCAGACAATGAGCAATATCAGCCTCGATCGCGCCCATGTCGTCTCGCCCAAACCAGTTTGCCAAGGCATCAACATCCCGCTCTCGGAGGGGGGCAAGTGGTGCTGCATGACTGAGAGCGTCGTTTGAACCTGGCACAAAGGGACGCCCAAGGTCGCGTCGAGCTTGCTCAGCTTGCTGCTCGCGGCTCTTGGCAAGCCGCTTAAGTGCTTCCAGCCCATCAAGCGGTAAACCGGGTTTGGCAATTTTGTCTGGTCGGTGGTATTCGACCCCCGTTTGGAGGGCGGATGGGATTGACCGTAGTCCGGCAACTCGATTTACTCGTCTGTTACGAGGTTGGCGCATTTCATTACTGGAGCGCACGACTGAGTTGAGGTCTCCCACTGTCGATTCACTGGGGTCGAACGCAGTACTACCCTCAAACGGAGTCATAACCATATCGCACCATATATGCCATCAAAAATGGATAACAAACCAGAACGGTGTCGGTTGATGGACAGCGTTCACAAATTTTTTCTAAGAAATAATAAAATATCTAGCAGTATTTTCAATCTGCCAGAATGTTCAATTTCACTAACCCTGAGAGGGTTTCTTCAGTAGATGCACATTCGTAGATGCACAGGGTTAGACGACGATCGCGGTAGTCCTTCACAGACTGCCTAAAACCCTATGATGTAGATTCAAATCCTAACTCTGTTATAGCGATTCAGCGGTGCTTTTGCGTGTGATCTGGCACGAGTCTGAACCTGAGATAACTCACTGCTTCTACGTGACAGGCAGTCACGTTCCTCTTAATAATAGATTGTAGAAGGCTCTAAGGGCTTTTCAGCAAAACTCACAATCTGTAATGTCTAGCTAGCTTAATTGGGTAAGCGGATGATGTTAGTCAAAGGATGGGAACGTACGCAAGAATACGGTGCCGAAAATAGGATCGCTTGCTGGAAATATCTGCAGATCCGCTACTATCTTAAGTAGAATCCTGAAATTTGCTGGTTGACAGATACCGTTAGTGATTGGTATCGAGGTTTGATAAAACCCGTAATCCTGCGGTTAATCTCTCTGTCACTAGCACCCTAATCTTGAAGCAAACGAATTGTTTAATTAAGTCTCAAGGCAGCTCATGACGTTTGAATCTTCTCATTCATGGGTTCAATCTTTAAAGTAAGTAAAGTTCCTGATTATGGCCGATCCACGTCTGCTGGCTGATTATTCTGCTCAACTCGCTGAGGTAACAGCGAGCAGTGAGCTAGACCAGCGCCTTGGTCTTTACCGGGTGTTTGTCAAGCTTTACGACCATCACCGTTGGCTTCTAGATGAGATTCTAGATCTTGAAAATACTCCCGGTCGCACGCCGCTAAATCTATCAGCCCGGTTTGCTCAGGGTGTTTTGATCGGTAATCAAGTGTGTTTAGTCACAAATCTGGTTGATGACTGCACACAAGTGTTTACGCAACCACAGGCCGTCTGGACAATTGGGCGCGATCGCCGCTCGATGATTGCGATTGCCGATAAGCGCATCTCACGCCGCCATGCAGCGATTCAATACGTTGAAAATCAAGGGTTTTATTTAATTGACCTCAAGAGTACGAATGGCACCTACGTGAATGGTGAGCCGATTCGGCACAGTATCCGTCTTAAAGATGGAGACAAGGTGCGGTTAGGTAGTCTTTCCTTTGTCTTCTTTACTTCGCGTGTAAACAAGGCTCTGCAACCGCTGTCTTCAGAAGACCTGGCAGCCATTAACTTGGCGCGTAAAGAGGGGCAACCCACCAGCGACTACCCGACCCTGTCGGATGGGGTTTGTAGCTCAACTGCGATCGAGCCAGAAACTGGCCTAACAGATGAAACATCCATGTTTTTGCTCTCGCGGGCTGAGTTCTAAACTTCAGAATTGTTTGGTTTTTGGGGTTTACCAAATTGGGGGTGCCAACCTGTAAGAGCGGTTGCGATCTGAGAGGATAATGGGCAAATGTGTGCCGCACTTTGCACGTCATTCTTGGATTGAGGTAATGACAACGAACCCCAAAATTATTGTGTTAGATGATGACCCCACTGGCTCTCAGACCGTGCATAGCTGTTTGCTGCTGACCCAGTGGGATGTCGAAACGCTGCAAATTGGTTTAGCAGACGATTCACCCATCTTCTTTATCCTGACGAATACACGGGCGCTCACCCCCGAAAAAGCTGCTGCTGTAACGCAAGCGGTGTGTCACAACTTGAAGGACGCGATCGCGGCAGAGCAGATGACTGATTTTTTAGTGGTCAGTCGCTCAGACTCAACCTTGCGGGGGCACTACCCGGTTGAAACGGATGTTATTGCTCAGGAATTAGGCCCGTTTGATGCGCATTTCCTGGTGCCTGCGTTCTTTGAAGGGGGCCGCACCACGCGCGACAGCATTCATTACCTTAAGGTGAATGGGGTTGATACACCCGTTCACGAAACCGAGTTTGCGCGGGACTCGGTGTTTGCCTACCACCACAGTTACTTGCCCGATTACGTGGAGGAGAAAACGCAAGGCCGGATCCCAGCGGATCAGGTTGAACGGTTTGTGCTGGCGGATATTCGAGCGGGAGTGTTATCCCGTTTGCGTAACCTGCAAGACAACCAGTGCTGTGTCGTCGATGGCGAAACCCAGGCAGATTTGAATCAGTTTGCTCAAGAGATTTTGGTTGCGGCAGCTCAAGGCAAACGGTTTCTGTTTCGTAGTGCGGCCAGTATCCTAACCGCTTTAGCCGCCCTGCCGCCCCAGCCGATCGCCGCTGAAAACATGGCAGAATATGTGCGCAAGAGCAAACCTGGCGCGGTGATCGTTGGTTCTCACGTCAAGAAAACGACTGAGCAATTAGAGCAGTTACTCAAAGCGCCTGGAACAGAAGGCGTTGAGATTGACGTAGCCCGGTTACTAGAACCCGATCAGAAGTCAGCGGTGTTGGATGCCGCGATCGCGGAGGTGAATCGGATTCATGCGGCTGGGAAGACGCCTGTAATTTACACGAGCCGAAAAGAACTGACCTTTGACGACATCCAAACTCGACTTGATTTTGGTGAAGCGGTGTCTGCTCTGTTGATGGACATCATCCGTCATTTGCCGTCAGATATTGGCTTTCTGATTAGCAAAGGTGGCATCACCTCCAATGATACGCTGAGTCAGGGATTGGCTCTGCGCACTGCGCGTCTGTTGGGACAGGTGTTGCCGGGGGTGTCGATGGTGCGGACTCCGGTTGATCACCCTCAATTTCCAAACTTGCCAGTTGTCTTGTTTCCCGGTAATGTCGGCGGTTCCGATGCTTTAGCCCTGGCTTATCGGCGGTTAACCCGGCAAGGGTAGCTGAGCAAACCCATCCAATGTTCTGACTCTTCACGGATGCACCCATGAGTACGACTCAACGACTTGGTTTTATTGGCCTGGGCATTATGGGCAAGCCGATGGCGCACAACCTGCTGCAAGCAGGCTATCGTTTGACCGTGTATAACCGCAGCCGATCGCCGATGGATGAGTTAGCAGCGGCAGGCGCGGCACAGGCAGACTCACCCCAAGCGGTTGCCGAAAACTCTGATGTGGTGCTGTCTTGTGTGTCGGACTCGCCCGATGTCGAGGCGATCGCGCTGGGCACTCACGGTCTGATTCATGGCGTGCGACCTGGCATGCTTTACATTGATATGTCTACCATTGCCCCAGCGACGGCTCGTAAGGTCTTTGGCGCGATGCAAGCGAAAGGGGTGGAGATGCTGGATGCTCCGGTGTCAGGTGGGGACATTGGGGCACAGCAGGGCACACTGTCGATCATGGTGGGAGGGGATGAACCTGCCTTTGAGCGCGCGCTACCCATCTTGCAGGTGTTGGGCAAAAATATTGTGCATGTCGGCTCGACTGGAGCCGGACAAGTGACCAAAGCCTGCAATCAAATTGTGGTTTCAGTCACGGCGCAAGCGGTTGCCGAAGCTTTGATGTTAGCTGAGCAATCAGGGGTAGACCCGGCTAAAGTGCGAGCAGCGTTGTTAGGTGGGTTTGCCGCCAGCCGAGTGTTAGAAGTTCACGGCCAACGGATGCTGGAGGGCAACTACGCTCCAGGCTTCAAACTGGATCTGTTGCGCAAAGACCTCAACATTGTCTTGCAAACCGCCCGTGAAGAACATCTGCCACTGCTGGCTGCCGCTCAAGTCAGTAGCCTGATTGACGCACTCTTAGCCCAGGGCGAAGGCAACCTGGACACCGCCGCGATCGCCCTGATCTACCAACGTCTCATCACGAAATCGTAAACCCTAAGCTGCCGCGAGAAATTGACCGATGCGAGTAACCGCTGTTTCTAAAATGGTTGGCTCGTGAACCAGGGCAAAGCGCACGTACCCTTCGCCTGCTTTGCCAAATCCGGCACCGGGTGCAACGGCAACTCCAGTTGTTTCGACCAGACGAGTGCAAAAGCCGATCGAATTTTGACTCCATGCAGGCGGGAGTTTGGCCCAGACGTACATCGTCGCGATGGGGGTGGGTACTTCCCAACCGATTTGGTGGAGTGAGCTAACAAAGGCATCGCGGCGACGTTGGAAGGTTTGCACAACGGTTTGCACGCCTGCTTGCGGCCCCGTTAAGGCGGCGATCGCCCCATTCAAAATGCCACGGTACTGGTTAAAATCAATCGCTGCTTTGACTTGGCGCAGTGCCTGAATCAGTTGGGCGTTACCAATCGCATAACCGACGCGAAAACCGCCCATATTGTAGGACTTCGAGAAGGTGAAGAACTCAATTGAAACTGTTTTGTCGGGGTCGGCCTGCAAGACCGAAGGGGGGCGATCGCCATCAAACACCAGATCGGCATAGGGGAAGTCGTGGGCTAGCACGAGGTCGTGATGCTGACAAAAGGCAACTGCACGCTGAAAGAACTCTAGACTGGCGGTAGCCGTGGTTGGGTTGTGCGGGTAACTCAGCACCATCAGCCGTGCCTGAGCCAGCACAGGGGTCGGAATCGCCTCAAAGTCTGGGAGAAAATTGTTTTCTGCCAGCAGGGGCATCGTGTAGATCTGCCCACTTGCAAGATAAACACCCCCTGCATGGGAAGGATAACCAGGGTCTTGCAGTAAGGCAAAATCACCCGGATTCAGGACAACCAACGGTAAATGAGCTGTTCCCTCTTGGGAGCCGATCAGGGTGAGAACTTCTGTCTCTGGATCGACTGGGATGCCATAGCGATCGCGGTACCAGTTGGCGGCTGCCACTCGAAATGCCTGGGTGCCATGAAAGAGCAAATAGCCATGCGTGCTGGGGTCGGGGAGAGAATCTGCGATCGCCTGCAAAATGTGGGGTTCGGTTGGCAAATCAGAGGAACCCAGTGACAGGTCGATGATTTCTTTACCTGCCGCCCGCGCCCGTGCCTTGGCCTGATCCATATCTGCAAAGACATTCGCGCGTAAAAAATTGAGGCGATCGGCAAATTTCATAGTTCACAACTCGGAGACACAAGGATAGAACTTTTTCTATGGAGTTCCGCTATCAAGAGTTATCCCAAATGGGGGGCTAGCATTTCTTCTAGCTTTTGTTTGGGAACCGCTCCCTCAGAAGTTTCTATAATTTCGCCTGCTTTAAACAAGCGAAAAGCGGGCACCCCTTCAACCCGGCACTTTGAAACGGTATCGGGGTTGGGGTCTACTTCCATTTTGACGACTTTGAGGCGATCGCCGTATCCGTCTGCGAGGCCATCAATAATGGGAGCCATTAATCGGCAGGGTCCACACCAGGCTGCCCAAAAGTAGACTAGGACGGGTTTATCGGCAGACAACACTTCTGCCTGAAACTGTGCATCTTCAATAATCGTTACACGACTCATAGCCTTTCCATAGAGCAATTACAAGGTAGCCTCAGCCATTCTGACGCTTTTCGTGTCTGCATGGCAAACCGTTTGATCAGAAAGCTGAGGCACTACCCGGAAAGGATGATCGCTAAATCAGGCAATCACTTACAGTTGGTCAAGCTGAGTCTTCAGCGCTTCTAACTCAGCATCAACGGCTGGGTCGCTGCTCTCGCTTGTACCCGCTGTGGTTTGTTGGGCAGGTAACTGGGCGGTTTGCGTGGTGCCACCCAACAGTTGCGCTTTCATCGCGGCAAGTTCTTCATCGACATCGCTACCCGACTCAAGCTGGGCAAACTTGCTTTCTAAGTCAGCCCCGGCCAACTCAGAAGCCGCTTGTGATCGCGCTTCCATTTGCAGCACCTTTTCTTCCATCCGCTCAAAAGCTGCGGTTGCGCCTGATGTGCCGACCTTAGAAACCATGCCTTGCAGTTGCTCGTTGGCTTTAGCTGCTTGGGCGCGCGCCTTGAGCATGTCTTTCTTGGTCTTCGCCTCAGAGATCTTGCTTTCGAGCTTGATCAGGTTGCTCTTGAGCGTATCGACCATGACGCTTTGTTGATCCAACTGCGTTTTTAGCACGTTGGCAGTTTCAACATTTGCCTTTTTGCGGGTCAGCGCTTCCCGTGCGAGGTTTTCGTCTCCCTTTTGCAGGGCGAGTTGTGCCCGTTGTTGCCAGGAGTTTGACTCAGACTGAGCCTGGTTATACTGCTGTTGAGTTCGCTTTTGGCTGGCGATCGCACTGGCAACGGCCTGTCGCAGTTGCACCAGGTCTTCCTGCATTTCAACAATAGTTTGCTCTAAGATCTTCTCGGGATCTTCGGCTTTGCTAACCAGGTCGTTAATATTAGCTGCTGCCAATCGACGAACGCGATCAAATAGTCCCATGACATCCCCTTTCCTTTCCGTTGGTTTAAGGTGTGCAGGCAATGCCCGCATCGACTAAATGTTGGCACTGCTACAGCGCTGTTGCAGCGATGGTCTCGTTTTCAGTGTAAAACTTCAAGACAGAAACGACATATTTCGGCTGATTTTTTAAGAATGCGGCAGACTCACTCAACAGGTTCTATGACACCGCTTAGCCTCGTGAATCTAATTAATCTGCAAACTGTACGGGCGGGTTTAGCAGACCCAGCGGTATCCTGCAATGGATTGAACGGCAGAACCCACCCCCACCAGGCATCGAACTTACTTGATTGCCATTCCCTAACCGCTTTAAGGCTTGATCAACCTTTCGCAACGCACAGACTGCTTGCGCAAAAGTCTGGCTCTACAGGAGCCGAATAACACGGATTGCCGCTGCCTCCTGACTTGAAACCTACACCCATTGTAGGCGGGTGAACCAATTGCATGGCTTCTGGTGCAAATGAAGCGAAGCTCGCACCATCATTCCGTTTAAGAACCGACAAACCGCGATCGCAATTCCTAAATTTGGGATCAATCAACCCATTTTCCTTAAGGACTGGGCACAAGTTGCACACGTCCGGCATCCATTTCTGCCATTAATAACTCAAGCGCTTCGTAATCAACATCAGAAATATGCCCCGTTCGGGTGAGTTCATAATTAATTTCGTTTTCTATGTCAGGGGTTAACTTTCTGATATAGAGTGCTTTTTCAACAAGTCCTCGGATAATGCTTTTCATATCGTTTGTGTGAGTAAAGTTACAGGAACCTTAAATTAAATTTTTATGCACCGCAGTCATCCAATAAGTGATCTAACCCAGCGAACCGAGTGATTTAGATCACGGTAAAGGCTAATACTACAAAAAAAATTATGGCAGCAGTGAAAAACCCAAAAAAATTAGCAATGGCTTTAACTTTAGTTAAATAGAGTGTTGTACTAGCTAGATAAGCATAGGGATAGATGCTCCAATTATTTGTTAGGTGTAAGTCGCTCAAATTGAGGGCTGCAAAGCGCTAATATCAATCTGTGTAAAGTTAAGATGAATGACTTTTTGCCCCTAAAAATGCAACCAGATAAAAGCTTTGATATTTTGCTCAGCTGTTGAAAACTAAGTTGAGAACGAACCTGGTTTCTCTCTAAATGACGCATCAAAAGTTAGAGAAGTGAAGTTCTTTTAGAGTTTCTAAAGCTGCGATCGCCTTGATTTTATAGCTAGATATGAGGGAGATTTTTCTACCTTTGGTACTAAGAAGGGAACTGACTTAAGTTGTGGAAAAAGCTGTGGAAAACCATGCTTTAAGTCAGGTGTATCGCTATCAGTTTGCTTGTGGAAAACTTCACGTTAAGGGTTTGAATAGGTTGCGAGCGATCGCTGCAAGAGCTGATAAAACCCATCGACATTCATAGATTCTGCCAGGTTCACATTAGGAGGTTGGTTTGTGAGTTTCCACATGTCTGCGATAGTCCGCCCGATGGTTGTCTCGCCTTGCGTTTCCACAGCAATGTGAACAAAGCGGGTGGTAAACAACGTGGGGTCGAGCAAGTAGGCAATCACACACGGATCGTGAAGGGGCGCTCCAGCAAATCCGTACGTTGTCATGTCGTGGCGGCTGTAGTGGGTCAGTAGATTGATGACCGTGTTACCAACGGGAGTGTTGAGTTGAGCGATCGGTGCTAACCGTTCTGGGGTGGCGATCGCCTGGTGAGTTAAATCGAGCGTGATCAGCGTGATTGGAATCCCAGATGTCAGAACTACGTGGGCCGCATGGGGGTCAACGTAGAAGTTGAATTCGGCGGAAGGGGTAATGTTGCCGTGGGTAATTGCACCCCCCATCACAACCAGCGATTGAATTTTGGTGCAAATCTCAGGTTGTTGAATCAGGGCAACCGCCAGATTTGTTAGAGGCCCCAATGCTGCAATGACAATCTCACCCGGCGATCGCATCAGCGTCTCGATCAAAAACGAGACTGCATGTTGTGATTGCAACGGCATCTCTGGCTCTGGCAAGCTGACACCATCCAGACCCGTTTTGCCATGCACGTCTTCGGCAGTATGAGAGGACGCAGGAGGGGACGAGGGCAGCCTGCATATACCGGAATGTGAGCGTGATTCGCCAGTTCACATATGCGACGCGCGTTGGTCTGGGTTAACGCCAGCGGTACATTGCCCGCCACCGTCGTCACAGCCAGGATTTCTAAGGCTTGCGGATGGGCAAGAGCCAGCAACAGGGCGATCGCGTCATCGGCCCCTGGGTCGCAGTCAATAATGACTTTTTGAGGTGTCATAGGTCAGGTTAGCCGTTTGGATGGTTCATGGTGAGTTCTCGCCGCAGTGGGTTAAGACTCAATCACAACGAGAATTTTGGTCGCTGTAAAGATTATCGCTAGCTCAAACTTAGCTGTGAAGTCTGAACCGAGGGCTAGTGAGTTTGTAAACCGGGGAGTTGTATCGTGAGCCTGGATTCTGAAATCGATTTTGTTAAACCTAGCGTAAGGTCGGGTTTCAGCCAGTTCAGAACCTTTTGCAAGGGAAGTCGTTGCATGTCTGTTGATCCTTAGGAGTGCTTCATTGCAAGGAATAGCAGTACTTAATCCTTCCCACGTTTTGTTTGAATTCATTCGCCACTTCAATCGTTCGTTTTTTATTTCTTAGGAGATCGATCATGAAGCTCACTTCTCTCATAACGGGCGTCGCTTTGATGGGTTTAATGACAGTTGGCATTGCCCAATTACCGACTGTTACAACTGGTTTAGTCGCACAAGCTGCTGAGCAAAAAGACTCCACCGGACTGACGACAAAGCAAAAAGTCGAAACTATCACCAAAAACAAAGGGCAATTTGGCAGTGGTGATCAACTTCGCCGCTTTTTCTTTGGCGATTTAGAGCCGGTTAGTGTGCAACCGGGTGGCGCAGGCATGGTGGTGAACCTCTACAACAAAGCCACCGATACAACCTTTGCTTATTGCGCGACCTATGACGTTGTTGTAGCCGTCAAACAAGGGCGCATCACAGCATTTGCCGCTAGTGAAGTGAAGTAAATCCCAGCCTCACCGCTACAGAGGGAGAAATGTCACCTGTTTTTCCCTCTTTTATGCAAGTTTCTTAACGGAGAGGTAACGCTATAGTCAGACACGTGCCCCAGCGATCGCGTCGAGCTTGTATACTCAAACAGCGATCGCGATTCGGCTGCACCTCATGACATCTCCAGCAATTCAGTGGTATCCAGGGCATATTGCCAAGGCAGAAAAGGCACTCCGTGAGCAGCTTAAGCTCGTGGATGTTGTGCTAGAAGTGCGTGATGCGCGCATTCCACTTGCGACTGAACACCCTCAGATTAATCAGTGGGTAGGGAGTAAGGGCAGAGTTTTGGTGCTGAATCGGCTGGATATGGTGCCTCAATCTGCGCGTCAACAGTGGACAGAGTGGTTTCAAGCTCAGGGGCAGCCGCCGTTATTTACTGATGCTCAACATGGCAAAGGGATTGATGCTGTCACCAAAGCGGCTCAGGCCGTTGGCGAAAGTATGAACCAACGTCGCCGCGATCGCGGCATGTTACCTCGCCCTGTGCGCGCGGTTGTGATTGGTTTTCCCAATGTTGGCAAATCGGCTTTGATTAATCGCCTGCTCAAACGACGTGTGGTTGAAAGTGCGCGACGTGCAGGCATCACCCGTCAACTGCGCTGGGTGCGCATCTCAGACCAGATTGAATTGCTGGATGCACCAGGTGTATTGCCATCGCGCTTAACCAACCAGGATGCCGCATTTAAACTGGCGATCTGTGACGATATTGGCGAAGCTGCCTACGATAATCAACGGGTAGCATCGTCCTTAATTGATTTACTCAAGCAACTCAACCACGAAGACGCTCTGCTGAACCGCTACGACTTTGACCCTGCCGATAAAACAGGCGAAGGCTACTTACATGGACTGGCTCAGCAAAAATATCAGGATGATGTTGAGCGCACCGCGTGCCAAATTTTAAATGATTTTCGCAAAGGGAACTTGGGGGCGATCGCGCTAGAGTACCCTCCCTCAAATGAGGTGAGCCATCAAACAGAAACGTCAGGCTAAAGTCTCGAAACTCTCAAGCCTGACGATTCTTTAAAGCAACGCAATGCTTAATGGTTGCAGCCACAGCCGGTGTGTCCACATCCAGCACCTTCGGGATGCCCGTTTGCACAGGCTTCACCGCAGTAAGCTTTACCGTCTTTCATCACGGCATCCGCTAGATTGACGACACATAGACATTCAGAACAAGCACATTTCATTTGAGTGACAGTTGTCATAGAGGTTTCCCTTGAGTGCAACACATTTATATTAACATATGAACAGTTATTCAGATGTTAAAAAATCAAGCAATTGGGCGATCGCGGCTGTCAGTTCTGGTGTGACAGTGATTCAGAGCGAGGTGTGGGACTGTACTCTGGCTAATTCTGGATGGTAGCAATTAAGGCAAAGCCAATCTGTTTCCTTATTGAGCCAAGGGATTCACTACCCGTTAGATTTCTCAAAATCTTCATGAAAAGAACCCTTTACTTCATGAAGCCTATAAATTGTCCCGAAAAAATCCCCTTAGGATGACGATAAATCTAAGTGATATTACTTAAAGCACTGGTTAAGGCTAGCAGAATTCGCAGTTCCTGAAGTGTCGATTCGTGTTGCTCCGCTTGCTATGTCTCGTTTGCAACGGAGTCTTGGCATTGTTTGAAGCTCTTGGCTTTCAACAACGGTGAGGGTGGAGCGACCTTTTAAGGCTGATCGCGGTTCTGCTGCTTCGACTGGGCTGAGTTATTGCAGCGTCTTTAAACCAAGGAATAAGGGATGAATCGTTTAACGAAACGACCAGCCAGCGAGAAAACAACTCAAAGAGCGACATCGATCGCTCTCGGTGCGATCGGGTTGAGTTTTGTTGCTATGCCTGTGCAGGCTGCATCATTCACCCTGCAAGAGGTAACGGAAGCAAGCGTCACGTTTGCAGGTGAATACTCAGTCGAGGGAGGTGCGTCAACGCCCTTTACCTCGGTCGGCACCCTGAAATATAGCAACACTCCTTTAGAAGGCACATTCTACTTTGCGCCTTTGACGTTTTTGTTTGTGTCAGACCCGGCTGATCTACCTGAAGACTTTTTCCCGATTTCAGCGTTTTCGGTTGTGGCAGATGATGATTTCCGGTTAGTGACGGAGTTCAGCTTTGATTTTCCGACATCGAGTTATCTCTACACATCCGACTTAACTTCTGGTAGCACCTTTAACAATGTGTTGCTGTTTAAGCCAGCATCAACACCGACTTTTCCTTCAGGCGATGGTGCTTTGCTGAATATTTCCATCGGTGATCCACGGAGACCTGAACTTG
This sequence comes from Leptolyngbyaceae cyanobacterium M33_DOE_097, assembly GCA_015296075.1. Classification (GTDB taxonomy): domain Bacteria; phylum Cyanobacteriota; class Cyanobacteriia; order Leptolyngbyales; family Leptolyngbyaceae; genus DSRU01. The sequence continues at coordinate 18,514 of DVDV01000346.1, forward strand.
TCATTGGGGAATCGTGGTTTTTGGGTGACATAAGTGCCTCTCCTGAGCGTCAGCTATCGATCTTTGCCGATGGCTCGTTTATTGGCTTTGATCAGGCTCCACCCGGTTCCTCCTCCCCTACTTGGCTGGCTGGAAGTTGGCGTGCAACAGCTGTACCCGAACCCTTCTCTGTCTTAGGAACGGCAATGGCGCTAATTGGCGGGGCTTACTTAAAGCGGCAGCCAGCAAAATAGCCTGGTTCAACACTTCAGACAGGAGTGCTATGCAACGTTGCAGCCCCCAGTGCTGGAAGAATGCGGGTCGTTTGTCCGACGTTCGATCTGGTTACGTGGAGGTCGTTGCCAAATGAAAGTAGCATCTGCTGATCCTCAAAAATCCCCATCCATCATCGCGAGTAGGCAAAATGCAGTTTTTAACACCAGCAAAAATGAAGAGATTAACAAAAGAAGTTTCAATCAGCAAAATCGGTTGCGCGATCGCGACATCGGCAGCACTGAGCGGCATGGTAGCCAGCTTACTAATCAGTGAGTCTGCAAATGCTGCTACTTTAACCCTGCAAGAAGTCACTGAAGCTGAGCTTTCTTTCTCAGGCTCCTATGGTTTTCCAGAATACTTTGTTGTACCTTTTACAGCGGTTGGCTCAATGAAATACCAGTCCACCCCAATAGAAGGTAGTTTTTATGCGGTTCCAGAGGATGTTATTTTCCTGGCTGGCCCTGACGATCTACCTGAAGACGCTTTTCCGACTCGCTCGTTTACAATCACGGCTGATCAGGGCTATCGGTTGGTGACTGAGTTGAACTTTAGTTTTCCAACTTCTGCTTTTTCTGCTTTTTCCTACACTTCCAATCTGACGTATGGCAGCGAAGTGGATGAGGTCTTGTTTTTTCGCCCTCCCTCAAGCTCATCGTTTCCTGCATCAGATGGAGCTTTGCTACAAATTTCTAACGGGGATGGGCGAAATCGATCGCTGTTTGTGCTGAATTATTGGTTTTTTGGTGGTAGCAATGCACAGCTACTTTTTAATCCGAGTGGTAGCTTTTTTGGTTTTGACGATGCGCCTAGTAGTTTTCAAACCGTCTCCGTTGATGGAACCTGGCAAATAACGGCTGTACCTGAGCCGTTCTCTATTCTGGGAACTGCCGCTGCTGTGGTTGGTGCTGCTTATCTGAAACGGCGGCAGGGTCGATAGCTGTGTAAGAGATTTACGATGCGTTTTTCAAGCCCTTGGATCGTTAAGAATTCAAGGTTTTGGGTGCGATCGCAAGCCTCTCCAACAAGTGCCTCTTACATCACGCCAAGAAGGCTAGATCAGATCCAGGTGGGTAGCCACATGCGCCATTGGAAGCTGACGGGGTCGAGGGGTAAGCCCAGGTAGATAGGGAGCCAAAACAGAAAGGCCAATGCGATCACGCCGATTAAGCTCACTGTCACCCACTGCACTTGGGAGTCACGGCTTGCAAGCCAGCGATCGCACAGCCATGCAAACCCCATCCAGGCGAAAACGGAGGCGGGGAGATAGTGATAGAGAAAGGTGCAACGGCTGACGCGCAGCCAGGGTAAGAGGTTGGTAGCGTAGTTGACCAGCAGAAAGATAAGCAAACCCAGGTCGATCGCTGTGAGGTCTAAAAATGAGTCGGATGCTTTAAGGGGCGGCGTTGTTTCTTGGTTGAACTGGCGCATCAGAAAGCGACCCAGAGTAACCGCCATCAGGACGATCGCGGCGGTTGAGAGCCACCACAAAATCGGATTACCCATTGAGTGAACATCATAGATAACGGTGTTTTCGGCGGGGGCAATCTTCCATTGGCCAGCAGGCAGGGGCGCACCTTTGGGTGTGACCTGATAGAAGTAGGCAACGGGCCGCAGCATCAACAACCAGCTAAACCAGGCTGAGCAATAGGGATGTACCGTTGGGTCATTGCCACCGACCTGTTGGTGATAGCGCAAAATCTGGCTGTTTAGCTCGACAAGCAGACCGAGGGGTGAAATGGGGGGCACGGTGCCATCGGCTAAGCGGGCGACGTAGGGGCGACACAACCCTTGCGGATCGGCTTGGCAGAGGGCAAGGTGCGGGATCCAGCTTAGGGCGTAGAAGACAAAGGGCACCACCGCTAGATACAGGAGGATATGCCAGATCTTGAGTCGCGCTAAGCCGAGCATCCAACGGGGCATTGTTGGGTGCGCTGGGTCAGTCTCTGCCAGGGATTGCTTGGTTTGTCGCCAGTGCCAGAGTTTGGCGATCGCGATCAGGCCATAGGCTCCAAACAAAAACCACAGCCCATTCCATTTGATGCCAGCACCTAGACCAAAGGCGATGCCTGCTGCGGTGAGCCACCCAACCCGATACAAGGGGTTTCGCGCACTCGCCGCAATCACGAGAAACCAGAGGCTGAGTAAGCCCAAAATCAAAATGTAGGTGTTGTTCAATGCATAACGTGATTCAACCAGCAGCATCCCATCCAATGCGGCAAAACTACCTGCTAACAGCGCATAACGGCGGCGCTGGGTGAGTTGATAGGCCAAGCCCGCAATGATTAGGGGAATAAATGCCCCCGTTAGGGCATTAAACCAACGGTAGCTAAATGTGCTGAACGTTAGACCCGCTTTGTCGTTGATGGCATCGCGCCCAAACGGTAGGAGGTTGCCAAACCAAATCGCGATCGCCAGAACGTATTTCCCTAGCGGTGGGTGCCCATCAAAATAAGGGGTTTGGCTCAGATAATTCTTCGCAAATTTGACGTAATACACCTCGTCAAAGACTAGGGTGTTAAAGCGACCTAAGCCCCAAAATCGTAAGGCGAGCGACACGCCTAAAATTACGGCTAAGCTCCACCAAAACCAGATGGGTAAAGATTTGGGTGATGGCTTGACTAACCCCATACAATTTACCAACGCTGCAATCTTGCGAAAACTATCTCAAACCGGAGGTGTAACAATCATCCGGGTGGATTCGCTACGCCCTCTACTTTTACATAGCAACCGACCTTGCGGGAGTAGAAAAAAGAAACGTTTCGCAATGGGGACATTTGTAGACATCGGGGGGCGATCGCTCACAGTTTTTGCCAATTCGCCTATACTCAGGCTGTAGCACTTCGATCAGAGCTATGCTGCATCACGCTTCCATTCGCACAGCAGACATTTTTCGGGCACTCGCTTTTTATGAGTTACTGGGCTTTGAGGTGACCGAGCGATTCACGACGGGCTACACATTGGGCTGCTGGATGGAAGGCTTGGGCGGTCGAATTGAACTGTTGCAAGTGCCTCAGCCTAAAGCCCCACCCGACCCCTTTGGCGATGAAGAGTATGTCGGTTACTATCACCTGTCGTTTGACCTGACCCAGCTAACAGAGAGCTTGCCGACCTGGTTGAGCGCAACAAAATCTCACTTTGCCGCTGCAAACGATGGGGAAGGTCTGCCTCTGAAGGTGTTGTTAGAGCCGACTCAGCAAATGATTGGCGATCGCGTCTATGAAGTGGCATTTATTGCCGACACGGATGGTATGCCAATTGAATTAATCCGCGTGTTAAAGAGCTGATTTACTCGGCTCGGCTCGGTCGGCGACGGCGTACAGGCGCACTATCAGCGGCACTATTAGCAGCAGAACTGGGAGGTAGGCGATCAAGAGCGATCAACGACTCCATCACGGTTTTAACAATTGGGGCTGCTACTGTAGAACCCGCTACCGCTCCCCCTTTTGGCTCGTCAACGACCGCTAGCACCACATACCGTGGGTCATCGACAGGTAAAATTCCGACAAAGCTGGTAATCACAGCTGTGCTAGAGTAGCCTCCCCGCACCGCCTTCTGAGCTGTACCCGTTTTGCCTGCAATGCGATAGCCGGGAATCTGCGCATTTTTCCCTGTCCCAGCTTTTACCGCTTCTTCCATCATCGGCAGCACCGCAGTTGTTGTTTCTGGCGAGAAGAGGTTCTGAGGTGGACGCAAATTGGGTTGCCAATAAGGATTTTCCTGGCTATCGTACAGTCCCTCAACCAGGTGAGGCACTACCAACTTACCCCCATTCGCGATCGCGGCGTGCAATTGAACCAACTGCAACGGTGTTAACGAAAAACCTTGTCCAAACGCTGTAACGGCTGGCTCAATCCGAGCGCGGGTAAAAATCTCTTTCTTCTTAAACTGGCCCTTGACTTCACCCGGTAAATCAATGCCAACGCGATCGCCTAGCCCCAGTTTCTTCAACCAGTTGTAGAAATCGATTGATTTCATCGTCTGAGCGATTTTTACAGTGCCGACGTTGCTGGAGTACTTGATAATCTCCGTGACGCTGAGCCTGCCTGTGTGACCGGTGTAAGCGTTGCCAATCGTGTGCCCATCAACTGTGATGCCTCCCGGATCGTGGAAGGTGCTATTAGGCTTGATCGTGCCCGCTTCTAAAGCAACGGATACCGTGACTGGCTTGAAGGTTGAGCCAGGCTCATATAAGTCGGTAATCAGCCAGTTTTTATAGCGCTCAACTGGGAAATCATAGTACTTATTAGGGTCAAATGAAGGCTCAGTGGCCATCGCCAAAATGCCCCCCGTGTGGACATCCATGACAATGACACCGCCACGCTTGGCCTGATATTGCTTCACCTGCTGCCGCAAGGCCGCTAAAGCCACCCGTTGCAGCCGCGTATCTAGTGTCAGGCGCAACTGCAAGTCATCCAGGTTTAAGAAGCCACCCGGTACCTGGTCAGGCATCAGGGAACCGTCACCCATGCGGGTCAAGCGTAATGCTTTAACCTCTCGTTCTAGCAGGTTTTGTTGGCTTAGCTCAATGCCTGCTTGCCCCCGGTGGTCAACGTTGGTGTAACCCACAATCGTCGCCAAAACATCATTTTGCGGGTAGAACCGCTGTTGATACTGGATCCGCTCCAGGCCATCCAACTGTAAATTCTGAATGCGCTCGGCTACATCTTCTGGCAAAGTCCGCTCTAGTCGAATGCCACTTCTTTGTTGACCAAAGATATTTACTAGCTCTGGCGCGGGACGATTTAGGATGGGCGAAAGGGCCGCAGCCACTTCTTCAGGCGGTTTTGTAAAGAGTTTGGGGTGAACAAATAAGCTGTACACCGGACGATCGATCGCCACTGCTGTACCGGCCCGATCAACAATGGTGCGACGTGGCACAAACGGGCGCATAAAAATTTGCTGCTGCTGCCGAGCTTTGCGCTGCAAGACAGGCCCCTGCGTCACCTGGACGTAGTATAGATTGATACCCAATACGCTCAGGCCACCTAAAAGAATGCCCCAAACTAGGGTCAGGCGAGCCAATGATGGCTCAATCTCCCGTGCTTTTGTCCCTGGCTTTTGAGTCCGTGGCTGCGGGGTGCTACCCCTGGATGCAGTGCGAAGTGGCAGAATTCGAGGAAGATTTGCCATAGCAACTAATAGCCCAAAGGAAGACTGGAAGGTTTGGCGGGTGAAGCCGCAGGTGCAGGGTTAGGAGAAGGTGCTGCGGCAGGTTGAGCCGATTGCGTTGGATTCACAAAAATCATGCGGTTTGGGTTGAGGGGGGCCATGCCAGAGTCGGGTTGCTCGGCCTGCTGAGCCATCTGATCTTTCAAAACTTCGCCCACAGTCGTCATCTGGCGCTGATTCCGCTCAAGTCGTTCAAAGGTGCGGTATTGTTGCCCCCACAGTTGTTGAATATAAACGGTGCTGCAATAAACTCCGGCAACGGCAATTCCTGAACCTAACGCCGCGATCGCCGATAACTGCTGCACCCGCATCAGCAAGCGCAACCAGATCGGTAAGGCGGGTTTTGCGGGTAGACGCCGCACTGTGCTGGAGCGATTGCTGCTAACTTGAGCAGGTGCTTGTAGTCGCTGTGCATTGGCAGTCACCGCTACTGAAGGCACCGAACGGAGCCTTTTCGCAGAACGACGAGAGTTAGAAGGAACGGGAACCATTGGTTTTACACAAATTGAGCCACTACAGGCAGAGATAACAATTAAATGTCAATTTTTTAAAGATGGCTGGGGTGAAACCCCGCAATAAAAGAACGAAATAGCAGCATTTTGGTAGGATACTAACCGACTCTAGCGGCGATCGCACGAAAATTTTGATGGTGGACACCAATCGTAGCAAAGAAAAATTGTTCTGCAACCCAAAAACTGCGTGCTTGCGTTTGCTAGACTGAACCTCCCAGAACCGTAGCAGGTACTTCTATAGTATGTCTGATCCAAATAAGGAAAAGAAAGACCAGCAACATCCTCAATGGAGCAAAGATCGTCAGATTGTGAATACCTTGTTAGCGGGCGAAGCAACCGACTTTAACCTGGCAGAGCTGGCTCGCCTACGCATGCGCTATCTTGGTTTTCCGGGTGCCCGCGACATTCAGAAGGATCTCGACGCTCTGATGCAACGCTGGCAACTCACCGAAGAAACGCTGCACGAACGAACCCGTGCCTTGCATGCGGCGGGTCAAGTGTATAAGAGCCGAACCGCGCAACAAGAAGATTGGAGCTAAGGGAATCCGCAAGTAGGTAAAATCCCCGTTGGAGAGTCGTCTGTGGCAGGGGATTTGGCACTGTCAACCCCCCTGCAATGGGATGATATTTACCCGCAAATGCCTTAATTTTCGGCTGACTTCTTTAGTGGATCGGCTAAATGGTTGAGCTGGTCTGAGTTTACCGTGTGAGATTTGACAGCTTTTACCTTTGAGCGATCGCCTGTTGTACTGGTCAACATCGGGGTTAAGACCTGAGCTACCTGTGTTTGCTGTTGCAATTGATCGGTTGAAGACACTAACCCACTCAGCCCGTTGATTAACTTCCGTAGGTTATCGAGCAACGCCGGATCACCCGTTAACTCCTCTAAGTCAGAGGTGATTTTTTGAGCATTTTGAAAGGTTGCGCGCGCCGAGTCTAAGGTCTGTTGCAACACAACTAAATTGGTCGGGCTGTTAAGTGCATTTGAGACATCGCGCAAGTTCGCACTAGCCTGCACCGCATTCGCGGACAAAACTTCCAGGTTTTTGAGCAGTTCTCCCTGGTCAACCCGGTCTACCACCGGGCCAAGCTTATATACCGTCGATCGCAGGTCACGCGTAATCAGATTGACGTTGTTCAGTGTGCTAACCAGTGAGGTGCGATTGGTATCAATTAAACCATTCACCTGATCGGCGGTCAGTCCCAATTTTCCGGCTGTGACGGTAAACGCCTGAGCGGTGCCTTCAACACTCTCCGCCGTTCTTGAGAGGGAGGCAATCTGCACCCGCGTTATGCGAGTCAAATCGCGAAACTCTTTGGTCAACTGGGTCACTTCCGCCGCCGCTGTCGCACTATTTTTTGCCAATGTGTTGAGGTTATTAAAGAACTCAGGTTGGCTGTAGACATCAGCAAACTTGATCGAGGCGCGAATCAATTCATCAACGCTGACGCCGATTTGTCCTTGCAGGCGTGCCTTATTGCAAACAATCAGACTGGGGTCACAGTCGCGATCGAGGGGTTTTGCTTCGATTTCTGCAGTTAACCGCTCAGTGGGAAAAATATCAATCGAGGTGCTACCCAAGAGGCCAGACTGGTTGGCTTCGACCCTCACGTCTTTGGGAATCACCAGGTCAGGTGGCGAAATTTCAATTTCAACCTCAACTCCATTGGGGCCGGGTCGGGTGCGGGTAATTTTGCCAACTGTGACCCCCCGATAGCGCACAGGTGTGCCTTGCTCCATGCCAGCAACGTTGGCAAAATCAATAAAAACCTTGTAACTGCGTCTGCCTAAGCTGACTCCGCGCAACCAGAGAATCAGACCTGCAAATAGCGATAGCCCCAGGATAATTAATAACCCAACACTGCCCTCACGAATACTGCGCGATCGCATAGTCACTCCTCCTCTCAACCAGCCACTTGAATCGGCCCTTCGATATTGCCACTAAAAAATTGACGAATGAGTGGGTTGTCGGTTGTGTCCAATTCGTGAACTTTTCCTTCCCACTGCACTTTGCCCTGGTAGAGCATAATGACCCGATCCGCTGTGCGCCGAATCGTGCTTTCCTGGTGTGTGACCATCACGTAAGACCCGCAGCCTCCCTCCGTACATTGAATCTGACGTACCAGATCTTCAATAATGGTGGAAGCGATCGGGTCTAACCCTGCGGTTGGCTCGTCGTAAAGCAGAACTTCAGGGCGATCGCGCGGATTTTCGGGATTTGCCATAATTGCCCGCGCAAAGCTCGCTCGTTTCCGCATCCCACCAGATAATTCCGCCGGGTAGCGGTCAGCCATACCCGATAACCCTACCATCTTGAGCCGTTCTTCGACTAACTCTCGCACTTTGCGACGGGGCAAGTGAGAGTGCTGATACAGCGAAAAACCAACATTTTCATCCACGGTCAATGAGTCAAACAGGGCCGCCTGTTGAAATACCATGCCAATCCCGATTGGGTCTTCTGCATCTTCGATGAGGCCCAGGCGCTGTTGACCTTGAATATAAATTTCACCCTCATCGGGTGCTAATAAACCCGCCATAATCCTGAGGATGGTTGACTTGCCTGTTCCTGAAGGGCCAATAATAGCCAAAGCTTCCCCACGCCGGATCTGGAGGTCAACCATATCCAATACTTTCTTGTCTCCAAACTTTTTAGAGACACCTTTTAACTCAATCAACGGCTCATCCATTCCTAACGTGTCAAATAACCAGGCGTTTAGCGAAGCCTAATCAGGATTTTGTGGCTGTTCCAAGCGTATCGAAATTTTGTCAATTTAGGTTCTAGAGAGGGACAATCATTTTGATCGAAGGTCAGGTTTTCTAACAAGTTAATTTTGCTTTTTTAGAAAAATAAGAGTTGAATTTACCTGTTAAAAAAAGATTTTAGAGAAACGGTGGTTTCAGCACCCCTAACTAAAGAACGGACTTTGCTGAGTCTGCAAGCAGGGTCGGCGAAAGAAGCTATTGCACGAATATACAACATGCCTTGATTGAGAGTGGTAAAAGAGTCATTCTCTATTGCTCAAGTATCTGTTTCTTTAAAACGTCTCCAGTGTCGCTAATTTCGTAAACAATAGGCACTGCGGTTCCCAATTCCATTTTGACAATCTCATCAGCTGATAACTTTTCAAGATCCATAATGATCGATCGCAAGGAGTTGCCGTGCGCCGCAATCAGCACATTGTCTCCCTGGATAAGATGCGGCATAATCCGGCTGCGAAAAAAGGGAACCGTACGCTTCATCGTGTCGGCTAAACTTTCACCCCCTGGTGGTGCCACGTTAAACGATCGCCGCCAGATTTGCACCTGCTCTACGCCATATTGTGTGATCGTTTCGGCCTTGTTTTTGCCTTGTAAGTCTCCGTAATAGCGCTCGTCTAAAACGGGCGTTGGGTAAATTGGCAATTCGTTGGCACAGTCACCGTCGTATTTATCCCAGCCTTTCCAGTTGGGGTCATCGGCATCATGCTTAATGACGGGCGTGCGCCCCCCACAGATTTCATCGACTTCAGTCAGAATGCAGACGGCCGTTTCGATCGCCCGAAACAACAGGCTGGTGTAGCAAACCCGCACTCGGTAGTCGCGCAGTTTGCAGGCTGCGATCGTCGCTTCGGCGCGACCCCGCTCACTCAGGGGCACATCGACCCAGCCTGTAAATCGGTTTTCGGCATTCCAAAGGCTTTGTCCGTGGCGCGTCAAAATTAGGGTAGCCATTACAAAAAGTCCTCAAGGTCAACACGGCAGGAGCTGCTTCGGCATCGCAAGCAAGTCAAAAGCGACGGTTTGAACATTCTTAAGCTATGTGCTAACCCCCTACCTGATGCAGTTTCAAGAAATTGGTGCCACCCACCTGCCCAACCGGAATGCCACCCGTGATCAGGATGCGATCGCCCCGGTCAACCAGCTTGCGATCGCACAAGTACTCTTCTGCTTGGCTCACAATCTTTTCAAATGAGGACTCTTCATAGTCCAGCAGCAGGGGTTTTACACCCCAGATCAGGTTGAGCCGATGGTAAACGTCGATGTTGGGGGTTAAGGCGACCACTGGCGCGCGCGGACGTTCTTCAGCCACCAGGCGAGCGGTGTAGCCACTGGTGGTAAAGGCCACAATACAACGCAACGGCAGCAAGCGGTCAATCACATTCAGCCCTTCGCTAATTGCGTGGGTGTCATCGTCGCGATCGGCAGCGTACTGGTTAAACGTGGCTTGCTTTTCAACTTCGTTCGCGATCAGGGCCATCATGGCAACCGCCTGCACTGGATAGTTACCCACCGCCGACTCACCTGACAACATGACTGCGTCTGTGCCATCGAGAATCGCGTTGGCCACATCATTCGCCTCGGCGCGGGTCGGTCGAGGATTTTGAATCATGCTTTCGAGCATTTGCGTTGCCGTAATCACCGGAATGCCTTTTTGGTTGCACCGTCGAATGATGTGCTTTTGCAGAAGTGGCACCTTGGCTGGACTGATTTCGACCCCCATGTCACCTCGCGCCACCATGATGCCGTCTGTGACTTCTAGAATGGCCTCTAAATTTTCGATCGCCTGGGGTTTCTCAATCTTGGCAATCACGGGCAAATCGGTGCCTTTTGACGTGAGCAACGCTTGCAAACTGAGAATGTCTTCGGCCCGCCGCACAAAGCTGAGACACACCCAGTCAACCCCTTGTGAAATGCCAAACTCTAAATCTTCTTTGTCTTTGTCGGTCAGCGATGGCAGGCGCAGATTTAAGCTCGGTAGGTTGACGCCTTTGCGGGGTTTCAAAATGCCGCCTTTAATCACCCGACAGCGTAAATTTGCCCCGGCGATCGCTTCGACTTGCAGTTCTAGTAAGCCATCGTCTAACAAAATCTGCGTTCCCGGCGTTGCCTCTTCTGCCAAATCGGGATAGTCGATCGCAAAACAGTTGGGTTCACTCAAAATGCCGTCGTCGGGCATCAGCGTCACCAGTTCATGCTCAGTTAAGACGAGCGTTTCTCCTGGCAGTTGGGCAACTCGAATCTTTGGCCCCTGGAGATCTTGCAAAATCGTCACAGGGGTATCAAATTCTTCGGAAACGTCACGCAACATTTTGATAGTTTTAGCGTGGTCTTCATAGCTACCATGCGAAAAGTTTAGACGTGCAACATTCATACCTGCTTGCACCATCTGCCGAAGAGTTTCAACCGAGCGACTAGCCGGACCAAGCGTGGCAACAATCTTTGTGCGATGGCTGATTGCAGGGATAGCCGTTTGAGCGGGGCGAGTAATCGTTTGCATATCAAATGTGAGGAGCTAAATGAGTAGAGAAACGACTGAGCTGCGCTTTATCCTAGAGCAAACTTTTGAGTTTCCTTGTGTCGTGCATGACGAGTTGAATGGGAATCGTATATTTGCTGATTTTTCCCGGACTTAAGGACAGGTTTTGAGTATGGAGTTGTGTTGGATCGAAGCAGTAAATCGATATCAATAGCAAATGATTTAGAAAAACGAAATAGATGGAAATATAGAAAATTAGTTGTTTTTTTTGAAGAGATGATGAAGCCAGCCAATCACCATTTCTTATGCAATCAAATCCGATCCCTAAACGATGTCTGAATTAGCTGGTTTTTGGCGATCGCATCCCTTTTTGTCTCCACTCAAAGACCTACTTCGGAAAGAGGAAATTGTCTGTAGAAAATCAGAACATAGGTTATTCTGCTGCTAGACATCTGATGATCGGCCTAAATGTGTGATGAGTCTCTCCTATCCCTAAACCATCATGACAATCGGTTTAATTAAACACGCAATCCACGTTCTGAGACTTGATAGCAGTCTGAGTAAGCAACACCGATTGAATCAATGGGTGAAGTGGTTAGCACCCGGTTTGCTGGTTAAGCGGTGGTTGCTTTTAAGTGCTAGCGGGGTGTTACTAGCGACGCTTGGCTTCGCTATTTGGATCAAGCTCACACCTGTTTTTCACACGACTCAGCTGCTGCAAAAGATTGCTGATCTTGTTCCCAGTTATATCAGTGGCCCGTTGGTCATGGGTTCTGGTCTGCTGCTGGTGTGGTGGGGCCAAACCCGAACGCTGGGTTCTATTACAGAGGCGTTGATGCCGGGGGGCGATGCCGAGTTGGTGGATGTGCTTTTGACCCATCGACGCTTGCATCGTGGCCCTAAAATTGTGGCGATCGGGGGTGGTACAGGTTTATCAACTTTGCTGCGTGGTTTAAAGGAATATAGTGCGAACATTACAGCGATTGTGACCGTTGCCGATGATGGCGGTTCATCAGGTCGATTGCGACGTGAGATTGGGGTGTTGCCTCCGGGCGATATTCGTAACTGTTTGGCAGCTCTGGCCGATGAAGAAAAACTGCTGACGGAACTGTTTCAATACCGATTTCGAGCGGGGGATGGCTTGACCGGGCACAGTTTTGGCAATCTGTTTTTGACCGCGATGAGTGACATCACGGGTGATCTGGTGCAGGCGATCGCGGCTAGCTCTAGAGTATTAGCGGTGCGCGGGGAAGTGTTGCCTGCAACGTTGAGCGACATGCGGCTATGGGCGCGGTTGGCGGATGGTCGCTATATTGAGGGCGAGTCTCAGATTACGGAAGCAGGTGGCAAGATTGTTGAGTTAGGTTGCACCCCATCCAATCCACCTGCGCTGCCGCAAGCGGTGCAAGCGATTCGAGAGGCTGATTTCATTGTGATTGGCCCCGGTAGTTTGTATACCAGTGTGATTCCCAATTTGTTGGTGCCCGAAATTGCAGCGGCGATCGATGCGAGTGATGCTCCCCGGATTTATGTCTGCAACATCATGACGCAACCGGGTGAAACTCAGGGATATAGTGTGGGTGATCATATTCGGGCGATCGATAAAGCCTGTGGTAAGCAGTTATTTGATGCCGTTTTAGTTCAGCGTAATTCGCCTTCTGCAAAAGCACTGATTCGCTACGCCCAAGAGAATTCCAATCCGGTGCCGCTTGATCGCGATGTGATTGACCAGTTGCAGCGGCGTGTGTTGATGGCGAATGTGATGGATGAAGATGAGCAGACGGGTTTAGTGCGTCATAATCCTAAAGCGCTGGCTAGAGTCTTGTTCCGTTGGTGCAGTCGGGCGCAAACAACGCATCTGTAGTGGTTGGGGCGATCGCGACTATCCCTTGAACGATGAAGTCCCGGTTTCTTGATCACTGGAGTTTGGACTAATTTCAAAAATACACCCCATTTAGGGGGGGCAGACAGCTGTTTGCCCTTACATATAGTAGAAAATTGCGTTTAGTCTAAAGTCCCACTTGATCAAGGACGTTAGCTTAAGCTTTTGCAACTTTCACATTCATTGCTCCAGTTTGTAAAGAATAGATTAATAATTCGGCTTACTACACGACGATAGACAGCTGAACCACTAATCTTGTTAAAAATCTCATAATGGGTGCTAGCTGTTTTATTGAATTTTTCTTTATAGATAAAAATTTCTGGATCGCAAGTTGTTTAGGAGGCAGACACTTTTATTAGAGTCTTGCCCTTACTTGTGGTTGATTTCCAGATATTAGCGGCAGGTTAGTCTTAAAGCAGGCAACCGCGTTCGTTAAATGTCGTCTCCTCTTCCACCGGGTTCTATCTTTTCCATTAATTAGGGTGGCTCTATTTCGTAGCTTTTCCATTGTTCTTTATCTAAAAAATAGGGATTCGCAATGTCGTTTGATCAAGCCATTTTGGTAACCGGTGGTGCCGGATACATCGGTTCGCATGGGGTGTTGGCGCTCCAGCGAGCAGGCTACCGGGTTGTGGTGTTAGATAACCTGGTCTATGGCCATCGAGATATTGTTGATAATGTTCTCAAAGTTGACTTTATTGAGGGAGACACCAACGATCGCGCTCTGCTTGACAAAATTTTTGCTGACTATAATATCGGTGCGGTGATTCACTTTGCGGCCTATGCTTATGTAGGTGAATCTGTCAGTGAGCCCGATAAGTATTACCGCAACAATGTCGTGGGCACGCTGACCTTGCTAGAGGCAATGGTTGCCGCCGGGATTGATAAGTTCGTGTTTTCGTCTACTTGCGCGACCTACGGCATTCCGAAAACGGTGCCTATCCCCGAAGATCACCCCCAAAGCCCAATCAATCCCTACGGGATGACCAAGCTCATGGTCGAGCGGATTTTGGCTGATTTTGGGGTTGCCTATGGTTTGCGATCGGTTTGTTTCCGTTATTTCAACGCTGCCGGAGCTGACCCGCTAGGGCGACTCGGCGAAGATCACAATCCTGAAACCCATCTGATTCCGCTGGTGTTGCAAACCGCTTTGGGGATACGCCAAGCGATCTCGATTTTTGGAACCGATTACCCAACTCCAGACGGCACCTGCATTCGCGACTATATCCATGTGTGCGACCTGGCCGATGCCCATGTTTTAGGGCTACAGTACCTGATCGACGGTGGTGCAAGCACAGTCTTTAACCTGGGAAATGGCAGTGGCTTTTCGGTGAAGCAAGTGATTGATACCGCACGGGCGATTACAGGCTGCGAAATTCCGGCGGTGGAGTGCGATCGCCGCCCTGGAGACCCACCCGCCTTGGTTGGCAGCAGTGAGAGAGCCATTCAAACGTTGGGTTGGAAACCTGTTTACCCAGATATTGAGTCCATCATCACGCACGCCTGGAACTGGCACCAAAAGCGTCACAAGGTTTAGTGTTTGAGCGTTGAGATTTTTACTCAGCAGTCCACTCGTAGCGATCGCGCTTTGAGTGGAAAAATGGAAACTTGGCGATGAACGGCAGCATCCAGTGAAAGAGTAGCCCAATTGAAATCATCAGTTGAATTGTAAGCTGCTGTTTGAGGGTAGGGTGACTGGGTACATAAGCTTTGAGCGGCGCGACTGGCTGAGGTTGCGGTGCCGATTCTAATGTCGGAGTTGCAGCAAGCCATGCTTTGAATAAAAGGCGGTATAAGCTGGGTCGCAGCAGTGGAGTGAATGGATCAGCGCTGAGTGCTTGTCGCAACCAAAATCGCGTGTTGGATCGATCGCCCGCGCGATCGCACTCATAGGCCAGGTACATATAGAAGTTGCCGAGCGACAAGCGAAACAACCGCTCTGAGAGTTCAGGATGGCGCGATCGAATCCCTTGCAACACCAGCCGATAAGACTTTGCCATCGCGGTATAGTCGCGTGACATACTCGTCATTAGTTTGCGATAACCAACCAGCAACTGGGGCACAACTCGAAACTCGCAATGTTCTGCCAAGCGCAGGTAGACATCCCAATCTTCACAGCCTTGGGCTTGTTGAGCGCGTAACTCTGGGTCATATAGCCCCGATTGATCCAGATAGGAACGACGGATGAGTGAGGCACTGGCATTGCCTAAAAAGTTGTGGCAGAGCAGCGTCAAAAAGACATTCCCCTCAATCTTAAAGGCTCGCACCCCTCCTAACGGTTGATCGGTTTCGTCAATGTAGACCGACCAGGAGTAAACGACTCCTACAGGTTCTCCGCCTGCGATCGCGCACTGTACTTGAGCCGCAATATTATCGGGATACCAGAGGTCATCCGCATCAATGGGCGCAATGAACTCACCCTTCGCTTGCTGAATGCCGAGATTACGGGCAGCGGCAACTCCAGCATTGGCTTGTCTCAAAAGGCAAACTCGGCGATCGCGCTGAACAAACTGCTGCACAATCTCACACGTCTCATCCGTCGAGCCATCGTCAATCACGAGGACTTCTAAATTCGTGTAGGTTTGCTTTAACACTGATTCCAGTGTGCGAGGTAGAAACGTAGCCGCGTTATAGGCTGGAATAATAACGGAAACAAGTGGTCCGGTTGTCACCAAGTCCGCCAAGATGCTTCTCCTTGAGACTTAACCACAAACGGCTTTTGCTGCCGATTGTCGAGCCAATGTAACACAACGCCACAACCAAACGAAACGCCGCAATAGAGATAGTAAATCCAGTGCAGGACGATCGCCCCGACACTAAATAAGCCACCCCGTTTGCGATTAAAAAAGCAGTAGAGGTGCCAGTTGAGTTGCAGCAAAGCTGCCAGAGCAAGGAGCGACAACAGCAAGAGTTTTGGCATCAACAACCCACTTGCCAGTAGCAGCAGCAACGTGTAAGCCGCCAAGACGCTCAAACGGCTAGAAACCTGAAGATTCAAATCATCAACTAAACCAGAGGGTTGGCTGAGCAGCATCCGCGTCCAGGGAATGCCCCGATCTAACACATCGGTTTTGATCATGGAGAAGAGATTCCATTCTTTGTGGTGCTTCACCTGAACATGCTTGGCTAAACAGATCTTGCCGCCTGCCCGCCGGATCCGGTAGCCCAGATCAATGTCTTCTAACATTCGCATTTGAGGGTTAAAGCCCCCAACTTTTTGAAACATTGATCGTTTCACGACCCCGCAGCCTGTCCAAAACGTCGAGGCTTCTTCAGATCCGGTTTGGTGGACGTAGTGGTGCAGCAAGTTGCGATACTGGGCGACAAACCCTCGCGGTTTGGGCGCATCATCATAGGATCCAAAAACAGCGTCCGCTTCAGGATGACGTTGCAAAAAGGCAACCATGCGAGAGAAGGTATCAGGATGGACTTCACAGTCTGCGTCGATGAAGAATAAATAGTTTCCTCTCGCAAGTTGGGCACCGTAGTTTCGCGCAGCGGCAGCTCCCTGTTGTTCAGCCGATCGCACAACTAACGCTGGAAAACGCTCTGCCAGAAAAGCGGATCGATCGGTTGAGCCATCGTCAACCACAATCAACTCCCACAAGCTATAGTCAGACTGAGCGATCGCATCTAAGCAAAATGCCAGTGTTTTCTCGCCGTTATACACGGGAACAATTACGGATAGGAACGGGGCATTTGCCTTATCAATTTTCACAATCGGCTCCTTCGCGCTGTTTCGTTTAGAATATCGACTGCGAGCTGTAAACGCTTGCTGTATTGACCAGAGAGTGGAGACAGGTGACTCACCAAATTAACTGAGAGTTAAAAACCACAAAAATTAATCTAAGAAAAATTGTAACCGTTCAGGGGGTGCAGTCTTGAATCGGTAGCAAAGAGGGTGCTGGTAGACCTTGGCGAGAGGCACGACACGCTTGCACTAAATACTCCAACACCGAGCGATTTTGGGCACGCAAAGAAGTGGTTACCGTCAGCA
>DVDV01000244.1 GCA_015296075.1 Leptolyngbyaceae cyanobacterium M33_DOE_097
AGGTGCTGTTGGCGTTCGCTTAACTGGATAGCGAGGGCGTAAGGGGTCGGCATGGTACAAGAACTGCTGGATTTTAGACATCAGTTCTATTCTAGCTGTCTAACTACTCTTGCCTTCATGCACTAGTAGTTCACCAAAAGAACTTTGCAGGGTCGATAATAATTGGGTCATTGGTCATCCGTCTTCGCTACCTGGCAACGTTGGCTTGGCAGACCACTAACGAATCAGGCTTTCAAGCGCGATTTGTAAGTCTTGAGTCAGGGTGGCAACGGCTTGTTTCGCGCTGCGACGATTTTCTTTGTAAGAGTCCCAGCGATCGCTCACAGAAATTGGTTGGCCAACTGTTATCAGCACTTTTTGGTCGCCTAGCTGAGGCCGATTAAAGGGATTTTTGCCGCCCTTAATGCGAGTCAGCAAGTCATGCATCAACAGCGTTGTTTCGGCAAAGCGTTCAGCCGAAAACTTCTCTTGGACATATTTGCCAGTGACCGCTACAAAGCTTTCGACCAGGCGCATGTGCCAGGCTCGCAGGTTGGCTTCTTCGGCAATGCGATCGGCTAACCCTCGTTCTAATGGTGAGAGCAGATCGGGATTTTTAATATCCTCTCGATAGATATAATCCCAGGCGGCCTGTTCGAGCCGACGACAGCGATCGATCATGCTGCCAGCCGCAGGTAAGGCAAAATATTCTTCAGCGACTTTCAGCGCGACATCTAACAAACCATTTAAGCGATTTGAGAATTCTTCGTTAGAGAGCCGCTCTGTTTTTCCAGAAACATCCGTTGAACCAGCCGCAGGTAAGGGGTGATGATAAAAGCGGCTGTAGTACTGCTCCATTTCGGTGAGCAGGTGTTGCCCCAATCGGTAAAGGCGATCGTAGAGGCTTGTCTCGCTCAAATCGTTGGGAGGTAAGCTACCTGCTGGTAATAGTCCAGCGTCAATTTCCATACTGGTCAGCAGTTGGTTAAGTTTCTCCCAAGGGGGCGTAATGTACTGATATTGCAACCCAATCGGTACGATCAGCACCGTCTCAGTCCGTCCAGCTTTCTGCAAATCTTCCGCACACCAAAACCCAAGTTGACTAATGCCCGGTTCAATTGGGCTGACGATTTCGCTGTGTCCGTTTGTGGCACCTTCGGGTGCGGCTGCCATCGGTAAACTGCCATTGGCAAAGAGGTCGCGAGCAGAGCGCAAGCCTTGACGGTCAATCTTACCCCGCAAGATGGAGCTACCACCCAGTTTGGGATACAGCCAACTCATGATCGAGCCAGCCCAAAGCGGAATGCCCCGGTCATACATAAAGTGAGAATGGATTGGCCGTTTGAGCGGAACTTTCATTTCTTTGGCGGTTTGCGGCACCAGGCGTGACAGCAAGTAGGCCAAACAGTAGGGGTCATCGGCACTGGGATGCCGAAAGGCCATAAGGAAGCGAATTTTGCCTGCCTGAAATTGCTGGTAGAGGTTGACCAAAATTTCGACGTTTTCAGCGGAGAGGCTGCGGATCGAGGTGCGCGATCGCAACAACAGAGGCAGAGCGGATTGCATGCCTCGCACGACAGTCAAGTTGAGGTCAGGGGGAAGAAATTCAAGCGGCGGTTGCACTTGCTGAATTCGAGCCACGATTCAAGTTCCTGTACTGAAGGGTGAAGTGAGAGATGTAGATGACTTCAAACGATGATTGAGGCTTTCCTGATCTTGAGTTTAGCCAAGGAAGCCGGGAGCAAATGACTATTTGTGGAGCTACAGACTCAGGTGGAGCGATCGCGGTGCAGCTTTGCCACGTAGAACGCTCATTTTGGGCGGTTTGCAGCAAGCAGAGCCATACCAATAGATTTCCCTGAAGTTGGGAATTTTAGAAGAAGTGTTTTTTCAAAGCTGGGAAAAAGAACGCGAGTAGAGGCGTGATCCGGTTCTTTTTGCGGCGGTCTGGCAAATCTCAAAAATAGTTGGAATACTGGCAGGAATGCACCTGGCCCAAGTAGGGCAGGCACAGCCTTACGCAAAAAAAGTTATTTCAACTTTTGGGCCGCTTGCTTCACAAGAGGAGTGATTTTTCCGCGCCAGTAGCGGTTTTCTGGGATGTATGGAACTTGAGCTAACACGGCTTGCCAGTCACCTTTGCGAGCTTCCCGCTGAGCCGTATTGTAAGCGGCTTCGGCTTGATGCCAGTCGCGTTGCCACTGCGCGATCGCTGTTTGAGCCATGCCATAGTCGTTGGACTGGGGCGCAATGGTTTGAGCCAGGGCGATCGCCCCTTGCAAGTTACCTGTTTGGTAGAGATCATTGGCTTGAGCGAAAACATTAGCGGCTCCAGTGGTATCGGCTGCCTGGATACGATTTTGGCTGAGGGGGGGAGTGCAACTTGTAACGGTCAATTCTTCGTAGACCCAGCCGACACTGGGTTCAGTGATGCGTAGCCACCCCGATTGGCGATCCACCACGTTTAAGACAGTGCCATTGGGTACTTTAGCAACGATGTTATCGGGTGCCTTAATTGGGCTAGAACGCACATTTAAGGGTGGGTTTGGGTCAGTTGCAATGATCTGGCAGACCGTTTTGTGTTGAGAAGAGACTGCCAGTAACAGGGCAGGATATCGATCCAGAACAAGGGCAGAGGCGATCGCAGAGCCAAGCAGAATCGTGCTGCCTACAGCGAACCACATGAGTGGATGGGGGAGATAGGCAGGTAACTGTACAACTGTTTTTGCGAGAGGATGATCTATCGAATCGGTTGAGGTGTCGCGATCGCGCATCATTCAGTCACCAACGACTTGAAGCAATCTCATTTTTCTCATTATGAGGCCGCTAACTTAAATTTGGATCAGGGGTGAGATCAGTCTTGTCGAGCCGTTTCGGGTACTGATACAGGCGATAGACCCGATAACATCCGCAAATTTTGCGATCGCACCAATTCTGTAAAGCTTAAAGTAGTGCGTCCCTCAATTTGAGCGACATGCTCAATCGCAGTCAGCAGCGCACGAGCAGCACCAGCCTCGTCATACCCTCGGCGCTGGGCAACTCTTAAGGCAGCTTCATCGGCTTCAAGCTCGGTGCGAGCGCTATAGTTTTTGCGCCAAATTTGGTTTGCCGCCAGAGCTGTCAGACCACCTGCGATCAAAATTCCAATCGGGTCGCCTTGCAGCAGTTCAATCCCCGTTCCCAAAGCGCCTATTGCTACGGCACCCTGCATCCAGTTAGGGCGCAACCACTTTACGCCAGTAACCCAGCAAGTCGTGCGGAGCAGCAACAAATCTTGCTCGGGTTGGGTTAGCTGACTCCACAGGTCAAAGTTAATCGCGATTGGGCGGTTACTGGCCCACGGCTTAGGTAACGCCGCATCAATCACAGAGGACTGGCCCGGCTTGCTCAAGATTTTTGTGAGCATTCGACCTGTGGCGGGCATCAAGTCCAGCAGACGACGAATCTCGATTTCAATGTTGAGCGGAGGCGCTGTTGGGTCGGTGGCATACATAGGTCAGCACGCAAAGAAGAGGACGAGCGATCGCGAACAAGAGCATTCTTTTTCTCAATTCTATGGGAGAGTTGACGCTCTGCTACAAGCCTTGAGGTGCTTCCAGTGAATTTGCAACAGCTGCTAACACACCGGGCACCTGGTCTTTTGCGGCATCTGTAGCTGCAATAGGAACCAGCAAAATTTGGCGAATATTGGGGCGCACGAGAATGACTCCACTCACGGGTTGAGTTTTGCCACCAATTGTCAGGCTACCTGTCCAGTTCATTACAATGCCACCACCCGCTTCGGGACGGGCTGTGCCAGGTTGGAAGTTTTCGCCCCGCTGAAACACGGTCGTCGCGACTTGCACTAACTCATCGGCATCAAACCCAGGCGTTAACCCCACTGGAATGCGCGGTTGCGCTTGCGCCACGACCGAATAGGCGAGACTGCCATCGGGCGACTCAACCAAAACAGTTCCGGCTAGAGGCGTGGTCTTGTAACCCCGCACAATGCCCACTTGAAAGCGGCGATCTCCATCGACGTAGGGCTTAATTTCCAGTGTGGCAGCCGGAGCGGTTGAGGCGGGTGGCAAGGAAGGGGGAAGGCCCGCAGGCGGTAATGCATCAGGATTGGCACCGGGAGTCGCACCCGGAGTTGGTGTTGCACCTGGTGCAGGCGTTGTGCCAGGGCTGGGCGACAACGTGGGGGTAGGAGCCGGAATTTCTCCGGTGGGAGGAGCGGGTGGGAGCGGTGGCACCTCCACAGGCCCCGGATCCCTCGGAGTCTGTGCTTGCAGTATTGGCATCTGCATCAGGCCAAGGCAGATCAAAAGCGCGATCGCCCCAATCACACCTAGCTTTAGCCCTTGTTTTAGCTTGCGATTCATTCTGCCCTCCCAGTCATGCTTCCATCCATTGCAGTCATCTACCGTCCCAAAATTGAAGGATTGCCTACATCAAATAGTCCTGCAATACAGCCAATCATCAATGTGCCGAGAGTCGCAGCCCACAGCGCTTTCCACCCAAGTGACGCAACTTCGCGGCGGCGTGTAGGGATTAAGCTAGCCAGACCACCCACAAAAATTCCGTAAGAAGGGATATGGGCAAACCCGCATAGCGCGTAACTAATCACCAATAGCATCCGGTTGCTAATCGCACCCTGGCTCGCCAGATTGGCTAAGCCAAAATAGGAGGGAATTTCAGTTGCAACCAGGCGTTGCCCAATTAGCATCGAGGCTTGCCATAGCTCTTGCCAGTTGAGCGACACCCCGGTGAGAAACGTCAACGGCAAAAAGATCGCCCCCAAAATGTTCTGTACGCTCACAACCTGAAAGATCTTGCCAATTTGTTGTAACACGGCGTTTTGACTAGCGGCTAACCCGGCCAGATTGCCAAAGAACAGGTTGACCAGCTCGACCAGACCCAAAATCGCGATCAACAACGCCGCGATCGCCGCTGCCAGTTTCACACCATCCATCGCGCCGACAATCACACTTTCCATTGGGGTCATGCGGGTGGTTGTGCCATCGACAGCCACAGCTTCAGTGGCCGTGTCAATCAGGGCAGGTTTTGCGGGGGGCAGCACGGCGGGTGGGCGATCGGTAGGGCTAAGTTCAGCCGTTTCCGCTCCTCCAGCTGCAGGGGGTTGGGCCGCAGGTTCAGCAACTTCTCCTGGGGTATCTGTCTGGCTGTCGCGTAGCGTTTTGCCGAGGGTTTCCGGCACCTCTGTTTCTGGTACCAAAATTTTCGCCATCACAAAACACGCCGGAATCGCCATAAACGAGGCCGACACCAGGTGCGCTGTGATATTTGGAAACTCCGATCGCAAAAGTTGTGAGTAAAGCGCCAGCACTGTTGACGCGATGCTGCCAAACCCGGAAGCTAAAATCGCACACAACTCGCTACGAGTCATACGCAGCAAGTAGGGTCTGACAGCCAACAATGCCTCAACGCCAACAAAAATATTCGCCGCCCCGCTTAAAGCTTCAGCCCCACTCAGTCGCATCGTGCGGCGCAAAATGCGAGCCAAAAAGTTCACAATTGGCTGAATCAAGCCCAGCGCATAGAGCAACGACATCAGCGCCGAGAAAAAGATCACACTTGGTAAGGCGCGGAAGGCAAAGATATAGCCCAACCCCAAATTTTCAGGCACCAGGCGATCGCCGGGGACGGGCACGTAAGGCGGCGTAATGGCACGGGCAATCCACCGTCCGGCGAGAGTCGGTCCGGGAGCCGCGGTTGGATTCGGCACCAACAGATCACCAAAGATAAACCGTGCCCCTGCTTCGGTCGCATCGAGCATGGCGCTGACCCCGTCGTTCAACATTAAGAAGAGCGATCGCGTCGGTGGCAACAAAAAGATAAGGGCACCTAACAATAGTTGCAGCCCAATTCCCCAAATAATTACGCGCCAGGGAATAATCTTACGGTTTTCAGAACCAACCCAGGCGATCGCACACAGGGCGACGATACCCAGCAAAGAAATTGAATTAAGCCAGGGATTCATGCGCGTCCATCACTACCAGTTTCCTTTCAAGAGGATACCGGACAGGGGTACTTACGCGATCGCTGATGGCAAAATCCACCGTCTCATTTCTTAACGATTGGCGGGTTGAGGAGATGCTGGAGCCGGGTTAGGTCGCGCTTGTCCTGCTGGAGGAGCCTGGGGTGCTGCTGGAGCCGGATTGGGGCGCACTTGTCCTGCTGGGGGGGCTGCCGCTGGGGGCTGTTGAGCCGGAGGAGGAGCGACTGGGCTAGCTTGAGGACTACTGGTTGCTGGAGGAGCTACATTCACCGGGCTGGGGCTAACGGCTGGACTCGGAGAAACGGTTGGTGAAGGACTCGCAACCGGACTTGGTGCCAGACTCGGACTCACAGTAGGACTGGGGCTGACTTGCGGTGCAGGCGCTTGGCGCTCACCCAGAATGCTGACGTTACCAGGCGTAAAGTAAACCCCTGAAATTGCTGCAATCATTAGCGTTGCCAGAGTGCCAGCAAAGAGTGCCTTCCAGCCAAGGCGAGTAATATCTTTGCGGCGAGAGGGGGCAAGCGCGATCGTGCCACCGACAAAAATCCCAACCGAGGCCAGGTGGGCAAAGCCAGAAAGGGCATAGCTAACGATCACAGTCGCGCGCTCGCTCAAGGTGCCTGCCGCCGACTCTTGCGCCAACGATTGATAGGGTGGAATCGCCGTCTCAAACAACCGTCGCCCAATGATGACGGATGAGTTCCACAACTCATTCCACTCAAGAGAAACTCCGGTTAAGAAGGTGAAGGGCAGGAACAAGATGCCCATGATGTTGGCCAGGGTCAGCTTTCCCTGGAAGTCAGGGTTAAACTGCGCTAGGAGACCGTCAATGCCTGCAAAGATCTGGTTGATTAGATAAACCAGACCCAAAATCAAGATCAAAACGGCGGCGATCGCGACTGCCATTTTGACCCCATCTAACGCGCCAACAATTGCTGCATCCAGCGGACTAACCCGTTCAATTGGCTCACCCCCCACCGTTTCTTGAGGGGTCGGTGCTTTGTCCTTAAAGGATGTTGGGTCAGGTGAAGCGGCATAGACGGGCGGCGGCAAGTCATCCTCATCATCCATTTGAATCCGGGTCTTGGCGGCGTAAGAAGGTTCTTCAAACGGAGTGGCTGCGGCGGCTTCTAACCCTTGCAAGGATTCTTGATCCGCTTCCGATAAAGCGTCTTTTTCAGTGGGGATGCCGCCCATCGTGAGCGGCACTCCGGTCTCTGGCACCAAAATTTTCGACAGCACAAAACAGGCCGGAATTGCCATAATCGAGGCCGATACCAGGTGCCCCAAAATATTTGGAAACACGTCCTTTAAGAAGCTGACGTAGATTGCCAGGGTCGAAGAGGCGGCAGTGCCAAAGCAGCAGGCGAGAATGGCGGCTAATTCGCTGCGGGTCATCTTTTCGAGGTAGGGCTTAACGACGATCGCCGCTTCAATCCCCACAAAGATATTGGCCGCTCCACTCAACGCCTCAGCGCCGCTCAAGCGCATGACCCAGTAAAAGATTTTGGCAAAAACGTTCGTAATCAGTTGAATGATGCCCAGGTTATATAGCAGGGCCATTAAACCTGAGAAAAATACAACGGTGGGCAGGGCACGAAACGCAAAAATGTATCCCAAATTCACATCTGAGGGACGATCAAGCCGTGGCACGATATTCGGCCCAAACACAAATCGGGCACCCGCATCAGCGGCGTCAAACAAAACATTTAATAAGTCACTAAAAGCTCGTAGCGCATCCCGCGTTCCGGGGACGACAAACACCAGTGCCCCCAGCACCAGTTGCAACAAAATCCCAGCAATCACAGTGCGCCAGGGAAAGACACGTAAACTGCGATTTTCAGAAAGCAACCATGCAATGAAACAAAGACCAAAAATCCCTAGTAGTGACAGGGCATTGAGCGATGACATGAGTTGCTCTCCTTCGGACACTTGCCAACAGATGTCACGACAATAGCCGAAATTGATACATTCGCCCAAATGTTTAAGGAACTTATCACGAGTTTTCCTTATGCAGGGGGTTGACAGGATTAGTAATAATAGGAGGGAACCTGCCAAGCGAATGTCATGGAAGCCTTTGACCCTAACCCGCCTCAATGGACTTTAGCTGCTATTCATGCCAAAGAATTTAATTGCCCAACGTGTCGGGCACTGAGTAAAGGTGCCAAAAATGTCTGGATCAATCGCCGATCTCCGGTTTACACCGAAGACCATCGTCGCAAGTGGCAAGAATTTTATGAATGCGAGTGTGGTCAAGCCTGGTGGGGGTGGAGTAGCGATCGGCCGCCATCAGAACTGGCTAATCAAGAACGGGATATCCCCAGAATTTTTCCCAATCCGTTTGATGATTTTTAAGGGTTCGCTGCCCAGAGAAAAAAGCAAAAGAGCAATTTTTCCCAACAATACAATATGGATGCATCGCTTGATATCAATGCATCCAGAACTCGATAGGTAAATACAAACCCTATACAGGTAGGGCCGCCACCGTTTGACTCGAATTCACAGTCCCGGCGTAGACCAAGCCGCGTTGTAGATCGAGGGTGATGATTTCGCCATCGCGAATCAGGGACGTGGCATTTTTGACACCGATCATCACCGGGACATTCAGACGCAGCCCAATCACTGCCGCGTGTCCGGTTACATTCGAGTCTTCCGTAATCACGCCAGCCGCTTTGCGAATCGCATCCACAAACTCGACCCCCGTTTCGCGCATAATCAGGATTTCACCAGGGTTAAAATGCGTTGCTTCAGAGATGTTTTGCACCACGCGCGCAATGCCACTCACCGAACCTTGCCCGATGCCAACGCCTCGCCCCCGCACAGCCGTGACCATCTCAACCTTAATCAGATCGGTTGACCCCGACACACCTTGCAGCGTTCCAGCTGTCATCACCACCAGATCCCCTTCCTTCAGCAGTTGCATCTCTTGGGCCACCCCAAGTGCTGCCTGGAAGGTTTGCCCGGTTGATGGTAGATCCAGCACTAACAGCGGTTTCACACCCCAAACCAGTTGCATTTGACGGGCCACATCCACGTGGGGGGTGACTGCCAAAATTGGTTTGTTGGGGCGAAACTTGGAGACGTTGCGTGCCGTCGAACCACTCTTTGTCAGAGGCATAATCGCCGCGGCATCCAGTTGTTCTGCAATTTGGCCGACGGCACAGCTAATCGCATTCGGGATCGATTTACCGTTATTTTCAAAAGTGCGCGTCAGCTTTTCTTGCTCGATGCGCACCGCGATCCGCGCCATCGTCTCAACGGCTTGAACTGGGTATTTCCCAACAGCCGTCTCGTTCGAGAGCATAACCGCATCCGTACCGTCTAAGATCGCGTTTGCAACGTCTGAGATTTCGGCACGGGTCGGGCGGGGGCTGTTCACCATGCTGTCGAGCATTTGCGTTGCTGTAATCACAGGAATGCCCAAGCGATTTGCTGTAGCAATCAACCGTTTCTGCAGAATGGGTACATCTTCTGCTGGTAGCTCAACCCCTAAGTCGCCCCGAGCTACCATTACCCCATCACTCAGCGAGAGGATTGCCTCCATCTCTTCGATCGCCTCGTGTTTTTCAATTTTGACGATCACAGGTACGTTCTTGCCGGCGGCTGAGATCAGCTCCTTAATTTCCAGCACATCTTGGGGATTGCGCACAAAGCTGAGGGCAACCCAATCGACGCCTTGATCCAGTCCGAAAGTCAGGTCTTTGCGGTCTTTATCGGTCAAAGCTTTGATGGACAGGTACACACCCGGAAAGTTGACCCCTTTGTTGTTTGACAGGGTACCGCCCACCACCGTTCGACAGTAGAGTTCTTTCGCGGCGCGATCGACCTTTTCGACCACCATCTCAACGCGGCCATCGTCCAGCAAGATCACCGCGCCTTCAGGGACTTCATCAGCCAGCAAGTTGTAGGTCACGGAGCTAATCGTTTGCGTACCCGGAACTGGATGGCTTGTCAGAGTAAAGTAATCGCCCTTGTTAAGCACAATTGAGCCATCTTCAAACTTACCGAGTCGGATCTTTGGCCCCTGCAAATCTTGCAAAATCCCAACGGGTTGGTTTAGCTCAAACGAAAGTTGACGAATTAGACGAATATTGCGCTGATGGTCGTCATGAGTGCCATGCGAAAAGTTAAGGCGCAAGGTTGTCGCCCCTGCCTCAATCAAGGAACGCAGAACTTCAGGAGAACTACACGCGGGTCCAACAGTTGCAACAATTTTGGTACGTCGCTGAGAGGGGATAAAGAACATGGATGCTTTCCAGAAGGCAGAAAATTGGGTCAGATACCAGTAGACCTGACACATCGTTATAAACGATATAGCGTCAGTTTCCCGCATCAAGGGAACAGGTGCAAGAGGAAGATAAAGAGAACAGCAATTCTCATTTTGAAACATTTGTACTGAAGTCAGAGCCTCTAAAGGCTTGTGCGCTCAATTTTATGAACGGCAGAATGGGTATTCCAGCCATTGATAGCTGTTCAAAATGAATATTTTTGTGAGAATTATTCTC
>DVDV01000387.1 GCA_015296075.1 Leptolyngbyaceae cyanobacterium M33_DOE_097
GAGAATAATTCTCACAAAAATATTCATTTTGAACAGCTATCAATGGCTGGAATACCCATTCTGCCGTTCATAAAATTGAGCGCACAAGCCTTTAGAGGCTCTGACTTCAGTACAAATGTTTCAAAATGAGAATTGCTGTTCCTAAAGGCATCTGAGTTAAATGTGCCCACGAATGCTGAGAATTAAACGAAAGCTGTCAAAAAGGAAGTAAAGAAATTTAAAGTCTATTCGCTTTTGTCAAGGGGTCAGATGAGCGGTTATCTTCCACTTTCTTGCTGCTAGCAAACGATTACTAAAGTATTGAAACAATACTTTTTAGCACTCTAGAATGAGTATAAATTCCTAATATCTTGCTCTACCCCCTAAACAAAGATGGCTAGCTCAACGTTAAGCTAACCATCTAAGCAAATAGCAATCACGTATTAGGCAGCTTGTAATAACATGCCAAGCCAGTTGTTGATTTGAGACTGAAGCCGAGCCACTTTCTCGTCTTGCTCTATGCTATCTAAAACTCGTAGACCTCGCTTATAGTCTGAGACGGCCCAGTTCCAATCACCTGCGAAGTGATGGGTCTTAGCACGCTCGGCATAAGCCTGTGCCCGGACTCGCAGTTTAGAAGTCTCATCAGAAACATGGAAGTGACTCAGTTGCAGCGTGATGTCAAAGCATTCGATCGCCGCTTCATAAAGCCCTAGATCACGAAACGTAATGCCCAAATTTAAGCGAGCGTGCAAATTCGTCGGGTTCAGATCCAGTGCCATTTCATAATCGACGACTGCAGCCTCAAGCGAATCCATTGCAGCAAAACAGTTGGCGCGATTGTTATAGGCCTGAGATAGTTGCGGGTCAAGGGCGATCGCCTGATCGTAATCACGCAACGCTAGGTGCAAACGACCGACCTGAAAGAAGAGCAAGCCCCGGTTGTTGTAGTGGCTAGCCATATTTGGATATAGCACGATGAGTTGATCAAACAGCTCAATCGCTTCATCAAGCTTATTTTGGCGAGCCATTGCTAAAGCTTGCTGGCGTAACCACCGCTCTTGTGAAGATTCATCAAATTGCCCAATTAAAAGTGAACCAGGCATTGTTAAAGGGGCATCATCAGAGAGTGGCGCACCTGCTCGTCGAATCGGGGAAGATACTTGACGAGAAGGTTTTGAGTTATGCGAGTGGTCAGACGCTGATAGACGAATTTTCATAGCTGTTCCACCATTCCTGATGATCAGAGTAAAGAAATTAGAAGCTACCGAGGGCAATCAATGTGTCACTTGCTAACTTGTCCTGCTGTAAATATCTGTATTTACACTAAGGTCACAGAAGATAGGCAATTCTCGAAATTTAGACTCTTAGTTAGATAAATCGGTTCAGCGCAAATCGGGTAGATGAAGGAGCAAAATAATCTACTTTTGACTAACTACACCTAGTCTCACGAATGTTCCTGACAGATTGCAGCAACTTTTTATTACGGAAAGCCGACCTTTGCGAAGGGTTTGATTCAGATTGACTAAAATGCAAAGTCGAACGACTCATTGTGAATCTGAACTAATTAGTAAAAACCTCATGACTACAACAAACGCTTTCTCTTTAGCGCCTGACTTAAGTATCGAAGACTACATCGTTCTGGGCTTAGCAACGTGCTTCATTCGCGACGAAGATGGTGTACATCCAGTCCAAGTTGTTGAACCGATTCCATCAGCCGCTTTAGAGGCCACGGCAAAGGGCATTCCAACGTCGTATGAAAAAGCGATCGCAACAACAATTGGTTCCGTTTTGGTAGATGAGACGCCTCAGTTACCCACCGAGTTCCCACCTCAAGCGCAGTTTTGTGACGACTTTGTCAGCCGCGCGATCGCAGCCACACGAACCTACAAAGCCCGCCCTACGGCTCAATCACTTATCCCATTGGGTAGTGTTTACACCGCCTTTAACTACTCAACTGAGCGCAAACGAGTCTTAAATTCGACTCGCGTTGTCCGCACTGAAGACAACGTTAAACAGCATGAATATACCCATAAGGTGCTGTAGGATGCGCCCTCCGATAGGGTGAATTTGGGAGGAAAAAGACAGTTACAAATAGGTAGGCAAAATAGAAGCGAGAGGGCTAAACACAGAAGGCAGAAGAGGCAGGTTTAAGACTGGGAAATTGACTTCTGCTAGACAGTGAGTACTAATACCGTGTGCCCAAAGATAGATTTCTGCACTTCTATTGTTTTCTAAGACTAGCTGTTAGTAATTTATACTTAATCGTCGATCTAACATAAGACGTAGAGACAACTAAGGAGAAGTATGCTGAAGCTGTATGGGGGCGCTCGAAGTCGGGCGTCTATCATCGAGTGGTATCTCACCGAGCTAAGTGTGCCGTTTGAGTTTGTGCAGTTAGACATGCAAGCAGGAGAACATCGGCAAGCTCCATTCTTAGAAATCAATCCAGTGGGTAAAGTCCCCGCAATTGTGGATGGCGGCCTTAAGCTTTGGGAGTCTGGCGCAATCATGCTTTACCTGGCTGAGAAGTATGGCGGCGTGACCTCGTTGGAAGAACGCTCAACGTTGAACCAGTGGATTAACTATGCCAATGCCACAATGGGGCCTGAAGTTTTCTCAGAGGCAACCCGCGAAAAGTCGCTGCCACGCCACATGGAAGTCCTAGACACATTGCTGACCAAGCAACCCTGGCTCATGGGTGATGAATTTAGTGTGGCGGATGTAGCTGTTGGTGCGCTTTTAGGCTACATTCCCCTGATGCTGAAGGCTGACCTTAGCCCTTACCCAGCCGTCATGGGCTATCTTCAGCGAATTGCTGAGCGGCCAGCCTTTCAAAAGGCGATCGCCAGCAAATATAGTGCCCACTAGGGGGCGATTGGGGACAAGTACTCGCCACTAAATCCAGTCAATCGAAACAGAACAGACTCGCTCTGCTTACGGTTTGCTGTCACGCAACGTGCAGACCGCAGGCAGGGTTTACCCGACGATTACTTAGCCCCCGTTTCACCCGATCGCAAAGCCTGGTCTAAAACAGATCGGGCGGTTTCTGCTTTTTCGCGGGCATCCCGATAGCGGAGATTTGCCTGAGCGTAAGCTTTGAGCACTTTAAAACCTTCGTTGAGGCTGGCAATGTCATCTTCGCTGATTGGCTCGTCATTAAACAAAATGTCGATTTTCTGGTGAATTTCCAGCGCTTCTGAGCGCGAATCTTGCACCTTAAGCTTCAGTTTTGCCAGGTTACTCAGGGTTTGCACCGCTTCAGCAACGGCATCTTCGGCAGCAGTAGGAGAGTGGGGTTGTTCTTTCACTTCGATGAATTGTTGAGGGCCAAAACCATCGGCCAAATCCGTTGGTAGCTTACCTGTATCCATCAATTCGATCAACTGATCCATCGCTTTTTCGCGAGTTTTGACCGAGTCTTTACCAGGTACAGTGAGAATGATTTCAGGGCTTTGAGGCAGTGTGAATTGAACCATGACCGGGGAGTGTGTACTAAATTGTGACGGATTTTAGCTCAGACAGACGACTTTCGTTGTGCTGACGCGATCGCGCGAGTGAAAACTAAAGCCGCGATATTCGAGATAGTAGCTTAAAGGTTCCATTCGTATAACACATCGGGGCAGCACTCCTCATTGTCAGAGCCATCTGTAAAGGCGATCGCCCGAAATCCGTGCCGCTCATAAAATCGCCTTGACCGCTCGTTTGCCTGAAACGTGTAGAGCCGAATTGGTGGACTCAAGACCGTTTGAGCAAATCGAACAAACTGCGACCCAACCCCCTGGCTCACCCAATCAGGATGCACATACAACTGATCAATCCAACGCACCGAGTCTGCTGGCGAAAGTGCCATCATCCCAATCACTTGAGTAGCTTGCTCCATCACATAAACTTGCCCCGTAGGAATAAGAATGTGACGGAGCCAATCAACCACTTCTGCATCGGTATGGGCTAATGGGGCGTAGGAAAGAAAGGTTTTGCGGGATAGCAAGTAGACTGCAGCGACGGCAGAGGTATCGGCCACGGTTGCAACCCGCAGGGTCATGTCAAGAGTGGCTAAATGCGAAGCGTTAGACAAGGTTAAGCGTCTTTTTAAGGGTGGCGATCGCAGCCTGAACTTGGGGATCTTCCCAGTCTATTTCCTCGACGACCAGCGGTTCAGGAATCTTCCAGCCCTCTAGCTCTTCACCTGTTTTTAGGTCAATAAACCGTTCGGATAGGCTATCGAAGGCTTGCCAGCCTGCTTTTTGACAAATCGTATCGAGCACCTCAATCACCTGTTCACCAAAACAGCGGCGACTGTTTGTTTCGATAATATAAATCAATCCATCCTTTTCCCAGAGACTAAAATCAATCGAGTAATCTTCACCCTGAAGCTCAGGATCGCCCGACAAATGCCCCTGGTTAGGAAATTCTGGATCATTAAATGAAACCTGGCGGCAAATTTCTTGTAAGAGAGCAATTACCTCGCCTCGTCGGCCAAGCGGTTTGGAAAAAACTTCACTCGCTGGGGTCAACGCCTCATCTGTCGGGAGGGGGCGTAGCAGAAATAAATCCCAACTCATAAGCGACCTCTTAGTACGTTTGTACTAAATTTAACCGGGATCTGTTGAAATGGCAATGGCTCAAGCCAAAAAATTATTAAGGGCGCGATCGCCCCTTAATTCGTATTGCGAGGCAAGGGACGGTGCTATTCTCAATAAGCAAATCAAACCCGTATTGTTGCCCTGATGAAAGTCGCAACCTGGAATGTTAACTCTGTCCGCACGCGCCTGGCCCACGTCACTGATTGGCTGCAAACAAGCCAGGTTGATGTCTTGTGCATGCAAGAAACCAAGGTGCAAGATGACAGCTTTCCGCGCCAAGCTTTTGAAGATTTGGGTTACAACCTCGCCATCTCTGGCCAAAAAAGCTACAACGGGGTCGCGATCGCCAGCAAACACCCAATTGAGAACATCACCATCGGGTTTTCACCGCTATTAAGCGAGAGCATCAGTCAATGGGATGAACAAAAGCGGGTGATCAGCGCTGTTGTCAACGGCGTGCAAATTGTGAATCTTTACGTACCCAACGGCTCCTCAGTCGGCAGTGAGAAGTACATCTACAAACTGGGTTGGTTCAGCGTTTTAGAAACCTATTTGCAAACCCTGTTTAGTCAGTCGCCTGACTTGCTGGTTTGTGGCGACTTTAACGTTGCTCCAGAGGATATTGATATCTACGACCCAACTGGCCGCGAAAAAGAAGTGATGGCAACCGATGCCGAGCGTCTCGCACTCCAGACCGCGATCGCGAAGCTCGGCTTATCAGATATTTTTCGCAAGTTTAACCAGGCAGAAGGGCAGTTTAGCTGGTGGGACTACCGCACTGGAGCCTTTCGGCGCAATGCTGGCTGGCGAATTGACCACATTTACCTCTCACCGAGCCTGACATCGCGCGCGATCGCCTGTGCGATCGACATTGAGCCACGCAAACTTGAGAAACCCAGTGACCATACGCCAGTGATTGTTGAGCTAGCAGCCGCTTGACCCCTAACTGAATCTGGTTTGTGGCAGTCTCAAATGATTGGTGAAATGAGAGAGGTCATGCGAAATGGTTTCTGACGGAAACCGTTTCACAATCTAGATCGGAGCGCATTAGCAGCCTCAAACCGTTATGAAGTAGGCTATTCTAGGAGATCAGCAATTGGCTTCTTATTTTACTCTGCTCAAAAACTACTGCCCTCAATGAACAGCCTATTCCTAAACCGCCTTCACCATCCCGATCGCCCCGTTCTCGTCTTTGACGGTGCAATGGGCACAAACCTGCAAGTGCAAAACCTCACCGCAGACGATTTTGGTGGTGCCGAGTACGAAGGATGCAACGAATATTTGGTGTTCACCAAACCAGAGGCCGTGGCAAAAGTCCACCGCGATTTTTTGGCGGCTGGAGCCGATGTGATTGAAACAGACACCTTTGGGGCCACCTCAACCGTACTAGCAGAGTATGACCTGGCCGACAAAGCCTATGAGTTAAATGTGGCGGCTGCCAAACTGGCCAAAGAAGTGACAGCTGAGTTTTCGACCCCTGAGAAACCGCGGTTTGTAGCTGGCTCGATCGGGCCGACAACCAAACTGCCAACTCTGGGACACATTGACTACGACACCATGAAGGCTGCCTTTGCAGAGCAGGCAGAAGGTCTGTGGGATGGTGGCGTTGACCTATTTATTGTCGAGACCTGTCAGGATGTGCTGCAAATCAAAGCCGCCCTGAACGGAATTGAAGAAGTGTTTGCGAAAAAGGGCGATCGCCGCCCCCTGATGGTGTCCGTCACAATGGAAATTCAGGGCACGATGCTGGTTGGTTCCGATGTGTCGGCGATGCTGTCAATCCTAGAGCCGTTCCCGATCGACATTCTGGGGCTAAACTGCGCCACTGGCCCCGATCGCATGGCGGATCACATCAAATATTTGGCACAACATTCGCCGTTTGTCGTTTCCTGTATCCCCAATGCGGGTATCCCCGAAAACGTCGGTGGGCATGCTCACTACAAGCTGACGCCGATGGAGCTTCGGATGGCATTGCACCGCTTTATCGAAGATTTGGGTGTGCAAGTGATTGGTGGTTGTTGTGGCACCCGCCCTGACCACATTGCTCAATTAGCTGAAGTTGCGACTGAGCTGAAGCCCAAAGAGCGTCCGATTCGCATCCCCCGGTGGGAACTAAACGGCTCTGCTAAGCAAGCCGATCCTCGTCCGGTGCTCAACTACACGCCTGCTGCCGCTTCCATCTACTCAGCCCAACCCTACGACCAAGACAACTCCTTCTTAATTGTGGGCGAGCGTCTGAACGCCAGTGGTTCCAAAAAAGTGCGAGAACTGCTGAATGCGGAAGATTGGGATGGTTTAGTCTCGGTCGCGCGATCGCAGGTTAAAGAAGGGGCACACGTTTTAGATGTGAACGTCGATTATGTCGGTCGCGATGGCGTGAAAGACATGCACGAGTTGGTGTCGCGGCTTGTCACCAATGTCAACCTGCCGCTGATGCTCGACTCTACCGAGTGGGAAAAGATGGAAGCCGGATTAAAGGTTGCCGGGGGTAAGTGCATTCTCAACTCAACCAACTACGAAGACGGAGAAGCACGCTTTCTCAAGGTATTAGAAATCGCTAAGACCTATGGTGCTGGGGTGGTTGTCGGCACAATTGACGAAGATGGCATGGCTCGCACCGCCGAGAAAAAGTTTCAAATTGCTCAACGGGCCTATCGGCAAGCCCTGGAGTTTGGCATCCCGGCTCACGAGCTATTCTTTGACACGCTGGCGTTGCCCATCTCCACCGGCATTGAAGAAGACCGCGCCAACGGTAAAGCAACGATTGAGGCGACGCGCCTGATCCGCGAGAATCTGCCAGGTTGTCATATTTTGCTGGGGGTCTCCAACATTTCTTTTGGTTTGAGTCCTGCTGCGCGGATTGTGTTGAACTCGATGTTCCTCCACGAAGCAACGCAAGCTGGGATGGATGGGGCGATCGTCAGTGCTGCGAAGATTCTGCCACTCGCCAAAATCGAACCAGAGCACCAACAAATTTGTCGCGACCTGATCTACGATCGCCGCCGTTTTGAAGGCGATATCTGCGTCTACGATCCATTAGGAGAACTGACCAAGCTGTTTGAAGGGGTTTCAGCAAAAGCCGCGCGATCGAAAGATTCGCTGGCTGATCTGGCGATCGAAGAACGGCTCAAGCGTCACATTATTGATGGTGAGCGGATTGGGCTAGAAGAAGCACTCAACGAAGCTCTGCAACAGTATCCGCCACTCGATATCATCAACACCTACCTGCTAGATGGGATGAAGGTTGTTGGTGATCTGTTTGGTTCTGGTCAGATGCAGCTCCCATTTGTGTTGCAATCGGCTGAAACGATGAAAGCAGCGGTGGCTTTTCTTGAGCCGTACATGGAGAAATCCGAGAACAGCACAGGTAAAGGTACGTTCTTGATCGCAACGGTGAAGGGCGATGTGCACGATATTGGCAAAAACCTGGTAGATATTATTCTCTCGAACAACGGCTATCGGGTAATTAACCTGGGCATTAAGCAGCCCGTTGAAGCCATTATTGATGCGTATCACGAGCACAACGCCGATTGCATTGCCATGAGCGGACTGCTGGTAAAATCGACCGCCTTCATGAAAGAGAATCTGGAGATCTTTAACGAGCGGGGTATTACAGTACCCGTGATTTTGGGTGGGGCAGCACTCACGCCTAAGTTTGTTTACGAAGATTGCCAAAAAGCCTACAAGGGTCGCGTGGTCTACGGCAAAGACGCCTTCTCAGACTTGCATTTTATGGATAAGTTGATGCCTGCCAAAGCTGCTGGCAACTGGGACGACCTGCAAGGCTTTTTAGATGAGGCGACCGAAGCAACCGACTCCGTTACAAGCGCAACTGCTGAATCGCAGAGTTCAGAGAAAAGTGCAAAAGCAGAGCTCGATGCTGTTGTAGACACCGAGCGATCGCAAGCGGTTGACCCCAATATTTCCCGTCCGACGCCACCGTTTTGGGGCACGCAAATCCTCACAGCCGCAGAGCTGCCCTGGGAAGAAATTTTTGGGTATCTCGACTTACAGGCACTCATCGCCGGACAGTGGCAATTTCGCAAGCCCAAAGAGCAGAGCCGCGAAGAGTATGACCAATTTCTCCAAGAGAAGGTCTACCCCATTTTGGAGACGTGGAAGCAAAAGATCGTCGCAGAAAATCTGCTCGACCCCAAAGTGGTCTACGGCTACTTCCCCTGCTTTGCTGAGGGCAACTCCTTACATTTGTTTGACCCCGCTCTAGGTAGTCAGGGATTTGCAGCCCTCACGGCACCAGCGGCAACTTTCCACTTCCCCCGGCAAAAGTCGCTGCGGCGGCTCTGTATTGCTGACTTCTTCGCACCCAAAGAAGCGGGGCTTGTGGATGCGTTTCCGATGCAGGCGGTGACAATGGGTGACGTGGCCACCGAGTATGCTCGCCAACTATTTGAAGCCAACCAATACACCGACTATCTCTACTTCCACGGGTTAGCGGTGCAGCTGGCAGAAGCCTTAGCCGAGTGGACTCACGCTCGAATTCGGTGCGAGTTAGGCATCGGCGATCGCGACCCTGACAACATTCGCGATATTTTGGCGCAGCGCTATGAAGGATCGCGCTATAGCTTCGGCTATCCAGCGTGTCCCAATATTCAAGACCAGTACACCCTGCTGGAGTTGCTCGGCGCAGACCGGATCGGCTTGCACATGGATGAGAGTGAACAACTCTATCCTGAGCAATCGACAACCGCGATCATTGCCTATCACCCAACCGCAAAGTACTTCAGCGCGTAAGGCGATCGCCACCCTTTGTCATACAACCAACTCACTTTTCAGGCGAGACGACCTCGCTTGCAGCTTCTCGCGACCAGACTTGCTTAAAATAGCCTGTCTGCGACTCCAGGCACTCATTTAGCTCTGGGAAAAGGGAGGCTGGGTCTAGCTCGCCTTTGGGCTGATACTCCATCGCCCCAAACAACAAAACATCACCGCGTTGTTGCAGTTTCCAATTTGTTTCGTAGGCTTGGTACTGTTCAGCATTGATTGGCTGCAAAGAGGTGACCAGCACGCCATTCGGTGATGCCCCTTGTAGACAGTAGCGATCGCCCCGTTGTGCAATGCTTAGATAGCGCGAACCACCGCCCCAGTAAGTTCCAGGCTTGAGTGCCGTTTGAGCCGCTTCTGGAGCTGTTGACTCTACCTTTAACATAAGCGAAGCACCTGGAGTCTTGATGGGTGACATCGGTAAGGCCAGCAGCGCACCCGAAAGACTAAAGCAGCTAGCGGTCAATGCCAACTTGATGGGAATTGACGAATTTTCCATGAAATCTCCTTTGGGGGCAAAAGTAGCTGTCAAACGTAGCGCACCCATCTTTCAATCAGCATCAACCGTGAGACGATTGATTCCTGAAGCCAGAAGCAACACACATATTGGTTCATATGTACCGCTATGATAGTACAAGAGTAGTACGATCTGATCGTGTTGCTTATTACAATATTCAGCAAGTTGATAGGCATAAGTAACATCAGGCTTTACGCTTGGACAGTTTTGAAATACGAGCGATCGCAGAATTTACACTTAGCGACTAAATAGCTATCAAGGCTTGTCGTTTATGGTATTTTTGTACTAATATCGAGGAATACTTGATAGATTCCCGCTAACAGGAACGAGTGGAATGGCTAGACGAATGCTGACGGTGCGTCTTGCAGATGAATTAGTTGAAACACTGAAAGAAAAGGCCGAAGCCGATGCAATTCCTGTCACTGAGTTGGTCACGCGGCTGCTGCGACGCGGTTTATCAAATGTTGACCAACCTCAAGCCGAAGGGATTGCCGAGCTACAGGCGCGACTCTTGGAGTTAGAGGGCCGCTTAGAGCAATCAACCTCTGACCTTGAAAGCAAACTTGAACGTACGGCTGGACGGTTTGAAACGCTCGAAAATCTGTTTGCGCGAATGATTCCAGCTTTTTCGAGAAATGGGTAGCGCTTGACTCGCTACGCGGCAAAAATCTGCGGATCACTCCAAACATTCAACCGAAGCCAGGGGTTTTCTCGTACATTGAGAAGACCCTTTGATTTGAAAAGCTTTGCCTGGATGAATTCCTCTGCCCCCGATCGCCCATCTGATGCTGCCCCCGCTCAACGACTACTGGTGTTTACCCGTTATCCACAAGCAGGCAAAGCAAAGACCCGGTTGATTCCAGCGCTGGGTGAAGAGGGAGCCGCCAACCTGCATCGATACATGGCAGAACACGCGATCGCCCAAGCGCGCAAATTGCGACAACTGATGCCCCTCAGCATCGAAGTTTGGTTTACCGGAGCCAGTACCGAGGAAATGCAAGCATGGCTGGGGGCCGACCTTGATTACCAGTTGCAACCCGATGGGGATTTGGGCGATCGCCTCATCCATGCTTTTCAAGCAGCATTTGAGTCAGGAGCAACCAGAACCGTTGTGATTGGCAGCGATTGCCCCCTGCTAGATGCTGTATTACTTAAGCAAGCATTTGACAAGCTCGCACGAGCCGACCTGGTTTTAGGGCCATCAACCGATGGTGGCTACTACTTACTCGGATCTCGGCAATTTACCCCCCAACTCTTTCAAGGCATTCGTTGGAGTACGGCTGAAGTTTTGGCTCAAACCCTGGCGATCGCCCAACAACTGCGGCTCCAAACCAGCCAGCTTTACCCCCTGTCTGATGTCGATTATTCCGACGATTTGCCCGTATGGGAGGCCGCAACCGCCAAGATTTCGGTGATTATTCCAGTCTTAAATGAAGCGGCTCACTTAGAGCAAACTCTGGCCGCCGCCCAAACGGGGAGCAATGTTGAACTGATTGTGGTGGATGCAGGCAGCCAAGATAGTAGCGTCGCGATCGCCCAGGCAGCAGGTGCCCACGTGCTCTCAACCACACCGGGGCGAGCCCATCAGATGAATGCAGGAGCAGCGATCGCAACAGGCGAAATTTTGCTCTTTCTGCATGCTGATACCTGCTTGCCAGTGGGTTATGACACCCAAGCACGTTACCTACTCGCTCAGCCCAAGGTCATTGCCGGAGCTTTTGACCTACAAATTAATCACACAACGCCAAGTATCCGCTTTGTTGAATGGGGAGTTCGACAGCGATCTCGGTGGCTTCAGTTACCCTATGGCGACCAGGCGATTTTTCTTAAAACAAAAGTGTTTCGTGCGCTGGATGGTTTTCCCAAACAACCCATCATGGAAGACTTCGCATTGGTAAAACAGCTTCAAAAACGGGGAAAAATTGCGATCGCGCCTTTGACGGTGCAAACTTCTGGGCGACGCTGGCAAAAATTGGGAGTTTTGAAAACAACTTTACTGAATCAGGCGATCGTTTTAGGCTATTACCTTGGTATTCCGACTGAGCGTCTAGCACGCTGGTATCGTAAAGCAAAGTAACAAAACCAAGTCAGACTTGCTCCGCAAATCTTGAGAAACTTCAAACTTTTAAGACATCCCCTAACGCATCTGCTAAAAAGTGCTAGAACCGTTGAAATCCCTCTTAGTGCTGTTCCCTTTATGATGTCAGTTAAATCAGGGCATCCTTATCATAAGAGTGAAGTGCAGACCATTCTGCTGTCTAACCACAATTATCGGTGCCCAAGATTTGAGAGTTGCAGTTTGCCCACTTGATATTGAAACCACAATTGCGCCTTTCAAATCAACACCTCCATTTATACAAGCAGTGATAACTCCATCTTTTGGATGCTGGTAAATGACTCATTCTTCCTGGCGTCAGAACTGCCTTAACCAAATTCAGCAGCGCTTTAAAAACTGCGATTTAGGCGAACAAGGCAAGGCTCTCAGTAAAACGCGCCTGTACCTTGTCTCTGGGGCGATCGCCACAGGGATGATTGCCTTTGCGGTCATGCGATCGGCCTCGGTGACGAATGCGACCATTCCAGATGTGATTAAACTGGATGAAGTCACGCAGTCAAAGGCAACCGCAGCCGCTCGCGTTTCCCAAAAAGATGAGCAGGTGCAGCAAATTCGGCCTGAGAATTTTGATTTACAGCAGTTTCCCGTTACCGATGCGAACTCTAAGCACTGGCGCAACCTGCTTTGGACAACAGCCGTCGTCGAGCCGAAAGAAACGTTTGTGGCTCAAGGGTTGGGTCAAGTCCTCTTGTTGATGCAACGTTCTGGTCTGACTCAGCAACAGCGGCGCACAGTACAACTGGCAACAAAAACGGCGACTCAGCTCTATGTAAGCGACACAAGTTTTTATCGCGAAATTGGCCAAAAGTTTTTACAAACCATCGATCGCAGCTCTGACCCTGAATGGGTAGCAGCATCCCTCTCGGCACTGGCGCGAGCCGGGGTGCCAAAAGCCTCGATGCAAGATTTAACACGAAAAGTGAAGCTGCGCTTTCCCAAGTGGGCAGACGACCTTTACCTGGTCACAACACTGCGTGACATTGAAGAAAGTTTTGTCACCAAAACGCCGCCGATCGCTGATTTGCTGGCCTGGCAAATTGCTCCAGAACAACTACACATGTATGTCTTTTGTCAGCGCGATCGCTATGTTTTGTGTCGCGCCGTCCTCAAAGATCGAGATGGGCAATTTGTTCGCCACTCTAACGGCACGCTCTGGTCAGTGCCACTTTTGCTCAAGTCGCTGCATAACCTGAGTTGGAATTTTGAGCGCGGCGAGACACCTCAAGGTGTGTACCGGGTTGAAGGAGTTCGGCCTCAAGAGAATGACGAATTTTTCCGGGCATACGGCAATTTTGACCTGGTCAAGCTGTTTCTCCCCTTTGAGACAGGCACTAAAGAATTTTTGCCAGGTTCACCAGGGCCATTTCAGGGTAGCTTGTCAGAGTATGTCAACTTGCTGCCCCCTTCCTGGCGGAGTCACTGGGGGATGCAGCAGTCCTACTGGGCTGGCAAAATTGGGCGCAACTTCTTTCGCATTCATGGCAGCGGCGAAGCTCCCAACTTCTTCCCCGGTAAAGACAAGTATGGTGATAGCTATAGCTGGAACCCTACTATTGGCTGCCTCTCGGCTCTAGAGCTTTACAACGAGAAAGGGCAGCTGGTGAAAGCTGACATGCCCAAGATCTTAAAAGCACTCGAAATTGTCGGGGGCAAAGATTTTACAGGCTATGTGATTGTGGTGGACTTGCCACGCAATACTCGACAACCCATGAGCCTGCAAGAAATTGAACAGGCATTGATGCAAACCCAAAAAGTTGGGGCGCTCCAAAAAACGCCCCGTAAACCTTAGCTATGTAAGCCAATCAATTGCAGGAGCGACAAAACAACAAAAGCAACAACCGCTCCACCAGCCCCACCAATAAAGAAGCCAGCCGCAAAGTTGTCCCAGCCTTTATTGCTAGTAAACGTATCGGGAATTGCGGGAGCCGTAACCGTTGGTTTGGGCAGAGGCGGATTGCTAGCGGCATAAAGCGTCATCACCAGCGTTGCAATTACCACTAAACCCAAGGTCGAAAGTAACCCAACAAAGTGCCCATTGGGTGCGTTGCGCAGCGGGCCTAACTCTGCGAATGGCCCTAATAACCAGTAACCATGTGCCATGCCGACTTCTAAACCCCGTCGAAAAGAGGTTAAGCCTTTGCGGTAAGCAGGCAGATTATTGATAAACCAGGTTGTGAAATCACCCGAGTTCACGGGGGTTGCCAGTTCCCCCATGGGCATATCACCGACTAGATAAACGAGATCTTTTTTCCCAGCTTTTGAGGAAGTACGAGCCATGTTGCCTCACCGCCTTAATGGATAGGTAGCTGCCAAAGTTAGTCATTCCAGCGTTTTAGGGTTGCCTCCCCTGAAGTCGAACGGGGCCACCCATCACCCGACCTGGTTTAACGACTTTGCAAGCTACTCATTTGCGAGAGCATTGTAACGTAACAGTTTATTGAGAGGAAATAGATTCATCCAACAAAGTCATGCCAAGAAAAAGCGATCGCCCCTTCGAGCGATCGCCTTCCAAACCAGTGCATCCCTATTCCTATAATGGGTGGAATAGGAGATCAGGAAAGAAACGGTTAAATTCAATCAAAATTCCAGCGGTAATGACAAACCAGATGGTTGCAACTACCGGAGCAGTCGAAAGATACTTCAGAAAATAGTTCATAGATTTCTCCAAAACAAGGGGTGAACCAAAGGATTAGCGAGGTGAAATCGTAATTTCATTATCGCGGGCGGTCAATTCACCAGAGGCCAGCTCTTTTACAGCCAAAAGAGGCCATAAAGGACCTTGTGCAACACATCGGATTGCGAGAGGGATATCAATGATGATTTCCTTCTCTTCAGCATTACCACTTGCACGAGCCGCAATTAAATAAGCCCGACCAACCCAACCAATCCAACCAGCGATATAGAGGAAAAGAATAGCTGGAATCACAAATTGGTTTTCATTACCCCGACCGATGTCTGGAATCAGGTGAGGTAAACCTTCTTCACCGCAGTTAACTTGGCTGTAGAGTTCAAACCGAGCTTTGGCTTGATCTCCAACTGCATTTTTGGCGCGTTGAATAAAAGCAGGATTGTCTTTACAGGGGGTCAGCACAGACGCTTCAGCTGGGGTTGCTGGCATCACGCCGAACCAGAGAGCTATTGCAAGAAAAAGTGCAAACAACCGTCGCATGGAATTGTTTCCCTTTATTACGAATACAAAGTTGTTAATGAAAATGGCTGCGTTTTGCAGAGACGTATGCCAAAAACGAATTGCATTACGAGCGATTCACACACTTTTGTAACCATGTAAGCTACAAAAGGAGGCTAAATACCTTCAACACAAGGTACCAGCAAATGGCAAGCGTTTTAGCGATTGAAACAAGTTGTGACGAAACTGCGGTGGCAGTTGTAAATAATCGTCAAGTTTTGAGTAGTGTTGTTGCTTCGCAAGTCGCAGTCCACCAAAAGTACGGTGGCATTGTACCCGAAGTTGCCTCGCGTCAACACGTTGAAACAATTAATCAACTCATCGACTTGGCTCTATCAGAAGCCGGGTTAGATTGGTCGGCGATCGATGGCATTGCCGCCACCTGTGCACCGGGGCTAATTGGGGCATTGTTAGTCGGGTTAACAGCCGCCAAGACGATCGCCCTGTTGCAAAATA
This sequence comes from Leptolyngbyaceae cyanobacterium M33_DOE_097, assembly GCA_015296075.1. Classification (GTDB taxonomy): domain Bacteria; phylum Cyanobacteriota; class Cyanobacteriia; order Leptolyngbyales; family Leptolyngbyaceae; genus DSRU01. Next base: position 15,624 of record DVDV01000387.1, read on the forward strand.
AACCGTTTATCGGCGTTCACCACCTAGAGGGGCACATTTACGCTTCTTACCTCAGTAGCCCTGATTTGAAGCCACCCTTTTTGTGTCTGCTCGTTTCAGGGGGGCATACGAGCCTGATCTACGTGAAAGACTGCGGCATCTATGAGACGCTAGGACAAACCCGCGATGATGCCGCCGGAGAAGCCTTTGACAAGGTTGCTCGTTTGATGGATTTGGACTATCCCGGTGGGCCTGTAATTGATCGCCTCGCCCAACAAGGCAACCCCCAGGCATTTGCCCTGCCCGAAGGTCAGGTATCCCTGCGAGGAGGAGGCTTTCATCCTTACGACTCTAGTTTTAGCGGGTTAAAGACTGCCGTACTGCGTCTGACTGAGAAGCTCAAACAATCCGGTGAGTTGCCAGTCGCTGACCTGGCTGCCAGCTTTCAAGCGACCGTCGCCAAAGCCCTGACCAAGCGGGCGATCGCCTGTGCCTTAGATTACGGTCTGGATACGATCGCCGTGGGAGGTGGAGTCGCGGCTAACTCAGGCTTACGTCAGCACTTACAGGCAGCAGCGAGTCAGCATAACCTGCGGGTTCTGTTTCCCCCCATGAAGTATTGCACCGACAACGCCGCCATGATTGCCTGTGCGGCTGTCGAGCACCTAGAACGGGGGCATCGCTCCTCGCTCAATTTGGGTGCCCAGTCACGTATGCCGATCTCGGAGGTCATGCAACTTTACACAGAACCTGCAATTCACCCAGGCGGTTAGTCGCAACTTACAAGTTGTTACCAATCAAAATGAACGGTGCCCAGTAGAAGGGTTTGGCGAAATTGGAACCCGGCGATCGCGGCGAATCTGTCGTTGGTTTCGACTCTGTTGCCACTACGCCAACCCCGCGTCTATCGCCCGTGGAAGCAGCATTGCCCCGCAGGAGAGCGAGTTGGGCCTGGCGCAGGGCTTCCGCTTTGGTGACTGGCGTAGAACCTTGGTTTTTAGCAAGTATGCGATAAAACTCGCCCATCAATTGACTCGTGCTAGCGTCATCCACTGACCAGAGCGAGGCCATCACCGCTTTTGCACCCGAATTCATAAAGTAGTAGCTCATTCCCGAAATCTCAATGCCGTCTTGAGTCGGGCCACCCACCGCTGTTTCACAGGCAGACAGCACCACCAGGTGAATCGTCTGTAAGTCCTGCAAAGTTCGCACCTGAGAAATCAGCATTTTTTCGTTACTCCCCAACACCAAAAACGAATCTTTGGGTTGACCTGAAACAAACTTTCCATGCGTGGCGATATGCAAAATTCGGTGCCCTGTGAGGCGATCGCGCAGTGCCTTGAAGTTAAATGCCTGGTTGAGCACTTCCTGCCCCGGATAAATGCCCTGAGAGTTGGGTTTCTGCACAATCCGGTCTAACTCGGCTGGCACGTACGGCAAAGGGGGATAGTTGGCAAACTCCGCCGCACCCATCGCTAAAACTGGCGTTTGTTGAACACTGGTGGGGAGGCGATCGCGCAAATCTGTCAGCTCGCCCGACAACACAATCGAGGTGGTGTAGTTCTCAATCAGGTACTTCTGCCCGTCAAACAACGCACTGACTGGAATGTAGCGAGTCACGCGATCAAGGGCAAACACGATATTCTTCACCTTACCCGGTTGAATCTCTGCTTTGAGCGGTTGCACCAACCAGCCATACAGCTTCTGAGAAGCCGCCTGAAATGCTTTCGTGCTAGTCGTTGGGTCTTGGATCAGTCGGCGTAGCTCATACACCGCTTGACCGACTTCTTGCTGCTTGACAGGAATCTCCTGGCTTTTGACAACCCCACCACCAAACACTGAAATCAGCCAGACCTTGTCCTCCATTACGAGCGGATAGATCAAAACCGTTCCGGGCTGCGCATCTACAATCTCACGTAACTTCGGCAAGAAGCGTGGATCCAAAAAGGCATCATCCTCTGCTTTTCGCTGCCGAATCTCCTTTTCGTAGGCATCACTTTGAGCGTTGTACTCTTCTACTAGCTTTTGTAACTGGTCATTCAGCTTACTTAAATCACTACACTGCGTCTGTTTGCACGCTTCCACTTTTTGACCCAAATCAGCCATGCTGTTATAGCTTGCCATCACCGTTGTTTCACCGGGAGAAAGCACACTAAAGTCAGGCACAGTGGGCGGTGCAGGAGGCGGAGGCTCGCCCATGTAGGCATATAACTCTGCTGTTTTAAGACTTTCGATCGCCGCTAAACCCTGACTAACCTGCCCCTGCGACAACAGATTATTTGCCAGATAACGATGGGCATCCGGCACAACAAGGGTAGGTCGCCCGATTTGCCAAGCCGTTAGTGGTAAGGTCTGGCTTTGACGCACCGCTTGCTTCAAAAACACAGTCGCTAATCCATCGCGATCGCCAGCTTCGAGCAAGCGTCCAATATCGGTCAAGGTGCCAATTTCACCCAAGCGATCGCCCGTTCTGCGCTGCCAGCCCAAAATTGAACGACAGGCCGCCAACTTTTGCGCCAGACTGCCAACAGCTCCCCGGCACGACAAATTCACCGATAGCACCCCTCCCGAAGTCACACCAGGGTCGATCTCCAAACCCGGTTTCGGTGAGCCTTGCGGTGGCCCATCTAAGTTTTCTGGAAACTTGGGCTGCTGAATTACAGGTGGCTCGATAAGGATCGGCTTTTCTGGCAACGGAATGTTTGGCAGGGGATTGTTCGATGGAAAGTTTGGGTTGTTATTGCTGGGGGGCACATTTGTTTGAGCCAGCCCGTTAGCCGAGAAAAAAGCTGACCCGCTGGTCATTCCGCCCACTGCGAGAGCAAAGGTGAATAGTCTAAGCAGGGAAGTTTTCGGTTTCATGCCACAATCCCCCAACTTGCAAAGATGCACAAATCTAAAAAGAGCTTCACGAGCGATCGCGCTGAATCCGGCGAAATGATAGGTTTCTCAGCAATTAAGACTAACGGGACTTCTCCTCAGTCTAGTAGCTCCACCGCCCTCAAATCTTCGCTTTATTCTGAGGTGGACCCAATCGACTAGACAGAAATCAGAGAAAGCTAAGCTACGAACCTCTTCCTAAGAGCTAAAGCTCTTAAGACTTTTTTAGCATCAATTTACTATGTCTATAAATTTCATTTGGTGTTTTATAGTCTAA
>DVDV01000280.1 GCA_015296075.1 Leptolyngbyaceae cyanobacterium M33_DOE_097
GGGCGTGTTGAACAATGGTTTCCATAACCGTTCAGTTAAATTTTGATTACGCCCTTTCTTTCAGATTTTTCCTTCTTTGGCAACCCCTTGTTGAAACTGGTGCAAGATCTCAGTTAACAATTCTCAATCAAGCCTAGCCCATACAAAGCCTTGATCGAAGTGTTCACGAATGCATGTGACTCTGTTTGGCTGCAGTCATTGCAAGCAGGGGCGATCGCGCAGATGCCCTGAGACAGCCATTGTTCCAAGCCAGTTATGGATTAGTGGCAGGAGTTTTACATTGGGGAATACTCTTCCTTAGATCGAGTGGGTGTTGCTCAAGTCGGGGTCAAACTGCTACCAATGGACAGTCTTGAAAAAATGGGATCGCTATAGATGTGAAAAGGTTGCTACTTCCCTAGATGCTGCCTAGCTGTCTATGGACACCTCTTAGTATCCAAAAGTTCTCGTTGAAAACTGGCATAAAAGGAGAAGCGAAAGCTAGAAAAGGCAGATTACATTTTGATTGGTCAGCTGAATCTAAGTGATTTTTGACCTCCTGTTTGTTTAAGGTTGCTCTAATAGCAAAGAGAACATCAGAAAAAACACTGATAAAGGTTGAGGAGTGGTTACGAGTTTTGTTAGCGGTTGTTGGCGGCATGTCGGTACACGGCTAAGCTGAGCGATCGCCCAAAGCTTATCGACGAAAGCCCCGTTTTACCAGCGTTGACATCATTGTTTGTTGCTTATATCTCTTCATATTCCATTGAGGTCTGCCAATGAAGTACTTGTTGCTTACTATCCTGATTGGTTTGGCTGTCATTCCGGCGACGGTTGCTCGTGCGCAAACAAATAGCCTCGAAGTTGCTCCAGAAAATGGGGCTGAATTGCTTGATACAGCTCCGGCCACAGTAAACCGTCCAGCACAACGTAACTCGGTGTATCAACGCTACCAACTGCAAAATGTGGGGAATTCAATCAAGGCCAAGCCCCAACCAGCCGTACAGCAGGATCCGCTAAGCGAACTCATTCCAAAGCCAGTGCAGCAGTTTCTGCCACCTGCGCCGAAACCAAAACCAACGGATCCACTAGAGTTCTTCAAAGTTCCCCCACCAGACGGCAGCGTCAAGGTCAACGTCTTTTAGGTGGTGGCGATCGCACCAATTTTGAGTTGATTGAGTCTTTATCGTTCCACTGATTTCCATAAATAGTGTGATCAGTTCCTAAAAAAGAGTGCCACAACGCCAAAAGTATGCAGAATGAGTAGCGTCCTTTTGAGACGGGTTCCGCAGGTTTGCCTACTCAAGCTCGTGGTCGCTGGTATATCGGGTGGATGCAGACAGCTACAGGCTGTGTGCTGGCCCTTGCTGCCGTTAGTCTATCAACCGGGGTACGGGCGCAAGAACGTGTCGGAGAAGAGGGGCGATCGCCCCAGGCACCCAAGTTTTATACCCAATATCAAGGCGTGTCTGTACCGAGTGCGGCATCACCGACTCCCGCTGCGCCCACCCGTGGTAATTCTGCACCACCAACCCCAACAGCCCCTACCCCAGCCGCCCCTACCCGTGCCAGCAACTCACCAACCCCGCCTGCGCCTACGCGAGGTACGAGTGCAGCTCCGCCAACTCCGGCGGCTCCTACCCGTGGCAACAACGCCCCTGCGACGGCACCACCGACTCCAGCCGCGCCACAGTCTAGTCCTGCTGCACCTCCGCCATCTCAACCTGCTCCAGTAGCAGCGTCAGATCTACCCTCTTCAAGTGACACGAGCCAAATCACCTCCCTGTCGAACCCAATCTGGGTAACACCTCCAACTCAGGGAACTGCACCCTCAGCAGCGGCAGCTCCGGCTCAAGTCTCCGTTCCCGAGTTACCTGCTGCACCTCCGCCCCCTGCCGCACCCCCCGCTCGAACAGCAGCAAATTCATCGGATCTTGTGGTGATTGCTACTGATGTGCAAATTGTGGGTGCAGACGATGAATTGCAAGACTTGATTCGCCGCACCATCGCAACTCAAGTGGGGGGAGAAGTGAGTAACCCGCAACTTCAGCAAGATGTGGCGCTCATTCTCAAAACAGCATTGTTTAGTCAGGCAAGTTATTCGACAAAAGCGAATCCCGACGGTGTGAGTGTCACGTTTCAAGTGACCCCGATTGTGGTGCGATCGCTGCGGTTGTCAGGTGCTCAGGTCCTCACGCAAGAAGTTGCGAATCAACTGTTTCAGCCGTTAATTGGCAAAACGATTAACCTGACGGAGTTGCAGCAGGCCGTCGAGCGTACTAATCAGTGGTATGCCCAGCAGAGCTATACACTAGCGCGGGTGCTATCGGTGGAGCCATCCCGTGAAGGAGTGTTGACAATTAATGTAGCGGAAGGGCAAGTCGGGGACATTCAAATTCGCTTTCAAGATAGAAATGGCAATGCGGTTGATGAGAAAGGCAATCCAATTCGAGGCCGAACGCAGGAAGCTTTTATTCGACGGCAAATTAAGCTACAACCGGGGCAACCCTTTCGGGAAGAAGTGGCGCGAGAGGACTTGCGACGGCTATCAGCGCTGGGCATTTTTGACTCGGCCACCATCACATTTGAGGGAGATGCAAACCGCACGACAGTGGTTTACAACCTGGTTGAGGGTAAGGCGCGTGGCTTTAACTTTGGCGGTGGCTACAACGATGATTTAGGCATTTATGCGACCGTCACCTATCAGGACACTAACTTTGGTGGGCTGGGTCAACGAGCGAGTGCCAGTGTTCAGGCAGGTTTACGCGACATTCAGTTTGATACACGGTTTGTTAGCCCCTATCGCGATACCGAGCCGGGAATGCCGGGTTATGGGGTGAATCTGTATCGACGCCGTGGTTTGTCGCGGGTGTTTGATGATGAAATCTATTTGCCGAATGGTAGCCGGGTGCGTGAGTATCGTTTAGGCGGCGGTGCGTTTTTGGAGTATCCCGTTGCCCAGGGTTGGATGGGTAATCTGGGGGTTAACTATGTCAACGTCAGCACGCGAGACAAGGATGGCGACATCTTTAGTGAAGATGAGGAAGGCAATCCGTTAACGCTGAGCGGTACGGGTGTGGATGATCTGTACAGCGTGTCGTTGTTTGTGACACGGGATAAGCGAGATAACCCAATCAATCCGGGGCGTGGTTCGTTGCTGACCTTTGGGACTGAGCAATACATCCCAATTGGGCGAGGAAACGTGCTGGGCAATCGACTGACAGCAAATTACAGCCAGTTTATTCCGATTGACTGGTTTAAGAATGAGGAAGGGGAAAAGTTTTTCCCGGAAGTGTTTGCGTTGAATGTGCAGGGTGGAACCTTCATTGGTGATTTGCCACCCTACAATGCCTTCACCATGGGCGGTGTAAATTCGGTCCGAGGCTATGGCAACGAAGATCTGGCAACCAGCCGGAGTTACTTGCAGATCTCGGCGGAGTATCGTTTTCCGATCTATCGCTTTATTGGTGGGGTGCTGTTCACCGACTTTGGGACGGACCTGGGCACAAGTGACGATGTGCTGGGTGAGCCTGGGGTGGTGCGCGATAAGCCTGGAACAGGTTTTGGGTTTGGCACCGGGTTACGGGTAAATACGCCAATTGGCATTATTCGAGCTGATTTTGGGGTGACGAACCAGGGAGACGCTCGATTTCAATTTGGGTTTGGGCAGAAGTTTTAGGTGCATTCAAGCTTAGCGGAATGCAGCCCACGGGTTTGATGGGGCTAAAGTGGTGCATTCGCTATAACGGTATAGTTGAGCGGTTGCAGATCAATTGAACTCAGCATCAAAATCTTTGGTTACCCGCTCCAACGCAGGGTTGGCTGGTCTTGCCACCAATTGTACTCGCTTGGTCTTTTCTGTATTGACCTTTACCCAGACGAGAGACTACAGTTCCCGTTGTTATAGCTTGCTTTGGATAGCTGTGAGCATAGCTTGATATTGAGGATTATTGGGAGCAATCTGAGTTAATCTTTCAGCCTCTTCAACTGCGTCCTCATACGCTCCAAGTTCGTTAGTCATAAGTTCAACTTTAAGAGCTAAAGCGCTATCAAAATTTTGATCCAGGTTGAGTGCCGCATCTAGATAATCAAGAACATCATAGACACGAGCTTCAAAATCGCCAGTGCCTTCTTCAAAATCATCTCTCATAGAATCAAGCACGTCCCAAAGCTGCTGAGCTTCTTGAAGTAGAGCTTCCTTAGACTGATTATTCATGGACTGGATAGCCTTATTTCAACAAACTTTAGTAGATATTGCAGAAGTTGCCTTACTGATAACTAAGGCAAGCTAACTTGGGTTTTGGCTGCACTCAACTCACTGGCTTTGCTCAGTCCATAGGTATTAGAGGGTAGGCGTTGTCGAACCCTGACCTAAAACACCAATTTAGGTGTGCCAACCCACACGCGATGTGAGGTGAGTGGATTAGCCTTCCTCTTCCTGAATTTCGGCGCGTTGCCGTTCGGGGGGAAGGGCCAGAGAAAAAGAAGTGAGCAGGTTAGCAGAGTGCGATCGCGTGGGTACCGATGCCACGTTGGAGGTGGAGGTGTGGGTTCTTAGCGCATCTGAAACGGGGTGGTGCAGCAGCGTCATCAAACATGAGCAACCCGCCAGCACCAGCAAATCTAACTCTTTGCCAGTGGGTTTCCGGCGGAGTCTGGGGCGTTGTTGACGGTGATGGGCTAAGGGTTGCACACGATGATGATTTGGCATGAGTGTTTTAGAGATTGTAAGTAACAGTCTGACCTATCCTATCGTCTTGAGTCTCAAACGGTGGTGGAAGTTCCCACGAGAACACACGCAAATGGGCGATCGCATTTGTCAGGGCAACTAACTTCCACCTTTAACCCGTTTTACAAGCCCAATTTCTCTAGAATCGGCTTGGTTGAGACAATATGGCGATCCATACCCAACTCTTTGGGACTCACCCCTAGCGCCAGCGCCACGAGTTGAGGCAGATGGATGATGGGTAAACCCAGGTTTTTGCCGATCACTTGCTCAACTTCGGGTTGGCGAGAGTCGAGGTTGAGGTGGCAGAGGGGACAGGGGGTGACAATACAATCGGCACCAGCGGCGATCGCCTCTTGTAAGTGTTTACCCGCCATTTGAAACGATTGTTCGGTGGCATAGCTTGAGAGGGGCCAGCCACAGCACTGGGTGCGACCGTGGTAGTAGATTGGGGTTGCGCCAACGGCGGTAAAGACGTTCTCGAGCGATCGTGGGTCGTAGGGATTGTCGTAAGGAATATGGTCTTGCGCCCGCAGCAGGTAGCAGCCGTAAAAAGCGGCACACTTTAACCCAGAGAGTTTGCGGGTCACTTTAGCAGCGAGGGTTTCAAGGCCAAAATCACCGACCAAAGCCCAGAGAATGTGCTTCACCTCCGAGGTGCCTTTGTAGGGTGAGCAACCTTCTTTGGTCAGCAACTGGTTGACTTGCTCAACGTACTGCGGAGCGGTTTCTTGCCGTTCTTTGAGTCGCTCGTCAACGTGCCCAATTACACCCTGACACGTGCTGCAATGGGTCAAAAGGGGCAGGTTGAGTTCTTCAGCGAGGGCAATATTGCGGGCATTGACCGTATCTTCGAGCAGTTGAGAATCTTCTTTGAAGGTGCCAGAGCCACAACAGGCGGCTTTCTTTAGCTCGACAAGTTCAATGCCGAGAGCGCGGGTCAGGGCTTTAGTGGATTGATCTAACTCACGGCAGGCTCCCTGAGCCACACACCCCGGAAAGTAAGCGTATTTTAGCGATGCAGGCATGGATCAATTGGATGCGATAAGGATTCGGCAGGTGGAAGGCAGAATAATCTCTTCCTCAAAAATTATGCGCTGGATACAGGAGGCTGTGCCACTCCTCCCAATTAAAGATCCGCTAAAGATCGATGTTGGGAGTTAAGTTAAGGTTGCCCAGGAATCGACCAGGTTTTCAGATCTCGACTGCGCGCAACGCCGATTTTGGCATGTCCCCGACCGTTGAAGCTATCCCGGTCATTGCTGCCCGCATAAAACAGGTAAAAATAGCCGTCTGCGGCTCTCGCATCACACAGGTGGGCTGAGTTCGCCCGTTCATAGCCCTGATTCCAGCTTTCTTGTGGCACATCTAAAATGCCAACTCTTTCCCATTCTAGCCAGCCTTGCGGGTCAGAGGGGTTACCAATTAAGCGGTAAAGCGCGGGTAAGTGAGCGCGATCGTAGCCTTTGGGCTGTCGGAGCGTAGTGCCCAACAAATGCCAAACGCCATCAATTTGTAGCAGTTGATAGTTCTCTAATGAAGCAAAGGTAGGTTTGCCAATTTCTTCCCAGGGGCCATCGAGCGAACCAGAAGTTGAAATGGCAAAGTAGGGAGTCTGTTCTTTTTTGGCGACGACAATGATGCCAGCTTCGGTGTAGGCGATCGCCGCGTCAATTAAGCGGTCTTCGGGGGCACTCCAGGCTTTTTCACCCAGACGGTTCATCGTACTCCAAATCTGGAAATCGCTGGATGTGCGGTAGTACAGCTTGTTGCGACTTTCGCTGAAAAGGCTGCGCAAATCATAGGTGTGCGAGTTGAAAACGGTGACATAACGCCCGTCGGGTGCTTGCACCACTTCGGGTGAGGCCAACCCACCTGAAACAGAGCGATCCCACACTTTGACATCATCGGTTGACCAATCTGAGAGGTCAGTGCTGTTGACGCCACCAATTTGAAACCGAAACGGATTATCGCTGATGTAGCTGAATAGCATGTGCCATTTGCCATCGACAAAGCGCACCGTCATGTCTTTGGCGGCTTGCTCAGGAAAACTGATAATTGGGTTCTTTAATTTTTCCCAGGAGATCGCGACGGTTTTGGGATCGGCAGATCCCAGGCAATTATTGGTTACGACTGGCTGGGAGACGAGTCTTTCGGGGATGGTGAGATCGGTTGCGGTCATCACACTAAGAGCGATCGCGCTCAAGAACCAACCAAAGCGCCGCTGAAAATGGTGAAATCTGAGTTTCATTCGCAACCTATAAAAACAATAATTTGGGTAAAAACAATGCCAGCAGCCCGTTTTCTACCCTTGATAGAAGGTTAGACTCCACGTTGGGGGAATTAGGTTCCAAATGGTTATGGATTGGTGCGATCGCGTTGCAAAAACGGCACCTCGACTAGAGTACCCTCAGCTTCTCCAATTTGCACGATGGCTCCCGCTCCCGCTGCTTTGGTGCGTACATATCCCAGGCCAAACACCTCAGTTGGGGTGGTGGTGACGCTGGTGAGCTTGCCAACTTTTTCTTCCCCCAGCTGAATCGGCGTTTCTGGCTCAACCAACTGGCTCAAGCGAATGCCCCAAATTTGTTGCTTCACGCCTTTGTAAGTGTCTAGACGGGCGATCGTTTCTTGCCCGATATAACAGCCTTTATTTAGAGAAATAGCTTGCCAGAGGCAGGCCTCCACCGCGTTGAAATCTTCGGTCAACTCCTGGTCAGGCAACGGACGACCCTGTTGGACGCGCAACACCTCCCAGGCGCGATCGCTGAGCGGTAAAGCACTGGCGTTGAGTAAGGTTTGCCAAACGGTATCACGCTGCTCGACAGGCAAAATCAGGGTGTAACCCGGTAAGCCTAAATTGGTGCCAACAGCGATTCGCACCGGCACACCCGCTAGCTCGACAAGCTGATGGTACGCTTCCACCTGTTCGGCTAAAGGCGGAACTTGTAGCTGGTTCAGTAAGGAGTCACTTTCGCTGCCCAGAATCGTGATGCAGGCGGTTGAGTCGGTGATGTCGGCCAGTTGAACGCGATCGCCAAAGAAGATATAGCGATCGAGCCATTTCATCAAATATTCGCGCCGATTGGGTGAAACCTGCACAATGATGGCATCCTCCAACACATAAGCGGTTGCTAAATCAATCGTGCGCGCGGTGGAGGTGACAAAGATTGTTTGGCAACCCTGTCCGGGTTGTAAGGCTTTGAAGTCGTTGGTGGTCTGGTTATGTAGAAAGGTGAGGCGATCGCGATCAGTCAGTTGGAGACGGCCCCAATGGCTGGTGTCGTAGATGGCAACCCGATCGCGAGCGGCGGCGATCGCGGCAACATCATCGGCTGTAAGAGAAGTGGAAGTTTGGGGGGCTTGTCGTGCTTCTGTCATCGTGTTTGAGTTCATTTCCTGCTGCCCATTTTAGGCTTAACCCGGCACCATTTCAGGATGGGGTAAACGGGCTGATTCATCGAGTTGTTCTAACATGCTCAGCACTTCGCGCTCAAAGGTCACTTGTGCCCGGTTGGTGCGACCACCGATGTAAAGCTTGCCGTCGTGTTGCAACGCCCACACTTGTGAGTGAGAAACGTAACTCATGACAACGCCAACCATCAATAAGGCAAAGCCCGCATACACAACCGGAATGCCAGGATCGGCCTTGATTTGTAAACCAGTGCTGCCAATCAGATCCACCAGCGAGAGGCGAATGCCGTTGACTTCGGTAGACATGCCGTTGCGCACAGTGCCGACTAATTTTCCGGTCATGTCATAGAGCAGCACCATACCCTGCAAATCTTTGGCAACCAGCGAAACGCCATCGCTTAAGTCGGGTTTGGTAGGGACCCAGGTGCCCCACAAGCGTCCTTTGCCACCCGTGTCTAGAGGTGCCATGCCCAATTGGAAAATCGGGCTATTGTTGACTTTGACTTGAGCGGCGGCAATGCCCCAATCGGCCTGATAAAGGGTGACACCCTTGTAGCGGAGAGGTTGGTTAACGTGAATAGTTTCGCGTTTGACTTCGGCGCCAGTCTTGTCGAGCACCGATAGATCAGAGTAGAACTGGTCGATCGCGCCTTCAGGGGTGTAATCGATCCAAAATCGGTTGACTTTCACCGACCAATCTTTGGGAACTTGGGGGCCAGCCCAGCGTCCGGCTTCGGTGATGTTTTGAATTTGAAAGGTGTTGCCGCTCGGCACGATTTCTTGCCCGATAAACCCAGTCATGGAGCCAATCACAGCACCCGCTAAGATAACGAGCATGCCAACGTGAACCACAATGGGGCCAATTCGCCCGATCAAGCCTTTATGGGCATAAACAGAGTCACCCTGCTGAAAAATCTTGTAGCGACGTTGTTGCAGTAGGGGTAACACTTGCTCAACAGATGCATTTTGAAACTCGGCGCTGAGTGCAAATTTTTGAAACTGACGGGGTTGAGTATAGAAATTCCAGGTGCGGGAGAACCAGCGTAGAGCGGGAATTTGGCGCTGAAACGTGCAGGCGGTAAGGCTGGAGCCAAACAAAATCAGCAGGGCTAAAAACCACCAGGTACGGTAAACGTGGTCTAACCCTAGCGTGAGAATCACCTTCCAAGTCAGGAAGCCAAACAGGGCAGGGCTTTCGGGATAGTTTGCCTGGTAGAACGGCAGGGCTTGCCCTTGTTCTATGACGGTGCCAGCAATGCTGAAGAGGGCGATCGCCAATAGCAGCGCGATCGCTAACCGTAAATCAGCCAAGACTGGAATTAGCTCGCGTTTAAAGTAGTTGCGAGGAATGGCCCACCAGCGAGCGAGCGTTTGTAAAACAGGGTTTTTGACCATATCAAATACCTTACAGATCGGTCAGGCGAAAGAGTAATGAGAAGACCCCAAAACCAACTAACAGTGCGCCACTGGCAGGGGTGATCCAGCTTGACCAACGACGTAATTCAAGCAGCTTTTTGATGCTGGCGGTGAATGTACCAGCAATGATGAGGGGAGCGACATAGCCGAGGGTGTAAGCGAGCAACAAGACGCTGCCGAGAATCGGATCTTTAGTGGTTGAGATCCACGCGAGTAAAGAGGCTAAGACAGGGGTGCTACAGGGGGAGGCAACCAGGCCAAATGTTAGCCCCATCAAGTAGGAGCGCAACCCGGCAGGCCATTCGTTAGAGATCCAATCACTGCTGCCGATCGCGGGCAAGGGTAAGGGGATGGCTTCTAAGAGGTGCAGCCCCATGAGGATAGCAATAACACTGACGACAATCGGTAAGCCGAAGCCAATTTGACCATAGATTTTGCCGAGTAAGGCGGCTCCAATGCCCATGGCTGCCAGGGTAGTGGCTAGCCCCAAAGCAAACCAGGACGACTGAAAGGCTGCTTGCATGCGGCTTTTTGCTTCGTAACCGCCAATATAGCCAATGGTGATAGGGAGCATCGACAACATACAGGGAGTCAAACTGGTCATCAGACCTGCGGCTGCGATCGTGCCAACGCTGAGCGGAGTCAGATGTTGGAGTTGGCTACTAACAAGGGTGTCAGCAAAATTTTCAAGTTGATAAAACTGGCTTTGCAGGGCTTCTAACATTGGGGTTTGAGTTCAGCAATCCTAACCTTTTCTGATTGTAACGGAGGGATTGTTGCTTCTGGGGCGAAGGGGGTTAGGAGAAATGGCTGTGAAAGTTCTGTAGAGCTGGGAGGTTAGGGGAGAAAACTGGAACGGATGCTAATTTCTCTTTATAAAGAAGCGGGGATTGCTGTAAAAAAAGCGGAGATTTGGGGGCGGCGGAGCCGCAAGATCGGGGGACTTCCCCCCGCGCCCCCGCTGTGTAGGGTCCTAACTCCCCTACAACCCCCGAAAGGTGGTGCGAGTGTGAGTTGAATGGTTGGCTAGCTAGATTTTAAGGGGCATGAGTTTGACACTTCGATCGCCGACAGAGGGTGCGGGTGAGGTGAGGCGATGGTTATTTAAGAGCGATCGCCCTGATAGTTCGCCTGCTGAACTTTGCAGTGTGAACAACTCACGACAGCGATCTGTCCTTAGAAATCATCTTTTGTAAGGAGTGCAAGATGTGGTTTAAGCCTGCGCAGCAGGGTTCTCACCTCACCCTTAACCCCTTTTATCAAACACTGGAATAAATAACACCTTCCGCAGGGGAGGCGAGGGGAGGCGGCTCGGCCCCTCGCAGGGGGTTTGGGGGCGACGCCCCCAAGGTTTGCTGGCTCGAAATAAAGTAAACGCAAAAGAAAGCTTTTTCTATCTCAACAAGGTGCGTTCCCTATGTTGCTAGAAGGTAAGCTAAGCGAGAGAAGAGGGCAGGTTATGAAGATGGGTGAGCTGTGCCAAGTTTTGGGTGGCGTGAGGCGGAGAGTGGTAAATCAAACTAGCGGCGCGATCGCGGTCTTAGCATTTTCGAGGTAGGCTGAGGTTTTGATTGGGGTTTGGATTGAGGTTTAGGTTGGAGTTTGGCTGGCGACTTTTGGGGCGATCGCGTGGCACGGGTCGGCAGGGCGATGACCTGGGCTTCGTTGCTTTCGCGAGCAGTGCGAATCAGGAGGGCGGCGATAAATAAGCTGGCCAGCATCGAGTTACCGCCGTAGCTAAAGAAGGGCAGGGGTAAGCCCGTAGTGGGCAGCACTCCGGTGGCAACGCCGATGTTGATGATAGATTGGCCGACTAGAAAGATCATTGCGCCGATCGCGATCAGGCGATGAGTGGGATTTTGCGCTTTTGTGGCGACGCGGAGTGAGAGCGTTGCGTAGGCGGCCAACATTATCAACAGGCTCATGCCACCAACAAAACCAAATTCTTCGGCAAAGACTGAAAAGATGAAGTCGGTGTACTGGATGGGCAGATAGAATAGCTTTTGTTGCGAGAGTCCAAATCCAGTGCCATTTACGCCGCCAGAGCCAACCGCCAAAATACTTTGAATCAGCTGATACCCATCCCCTCTAGGGTCTTCCCAGGGGTTGAGAAAGGACATAATCCGGCGGCGCTGATACTCACGGAAAGTCACGCTGACCAGAGCCATTAAGAAGCCACTGCCAGCTGTTGCCAATAAATAGGTGTAAGGCAAGCCGGATGCGAGGGCAACCAACCAAATCGAGATGCCGCAGAGGGCTGTCGTACTTAGGTTGGGCTGCAGCAAGATGCCCACTAAAACAAGACAAAAAACGCCTAACCAAAAGAGGCGAACAGACCAGGTCAGCGACTTCCATTGCCCAAAAACGCGGGCGCTTTGCAAGATTAGAAATGGCTTAATTAACTCAGATGGCTGAATTGGGAATGGGCCTACAAATAACCAACGGGTTGCACCGTTGACTGAAATGCCAACACCTGGAATAAGGGTAATTAAGATGAACCCAAGCACCAGTAGCAAAGCGGCTTCGGTGATGCTCAGAATAAATTTTAGTGGGGCATGCACGATGAAGTTGAACCCCACCATGCCTAACAAAATCCAAAAGATCTGGAGCTTAACGAAGTGCAGCCCATCGTCAAATTCAGCGTCAGCGATCGCGTAAGAGGCTGACAACATTACCACCAGGCCAACAAGCAGCCACAAAAAGGTAAGCCAACGCAGTAAGCGTGCCTCAAGGGACCACCCGCGAGCATCTGTGTCAAAGAATGGAATAAACTGGCGAAGTTTCACAGACCGTAACCTAGTCGCTAGAAAACACCTGATGGCTGCATCATTCTACATCTGACTTTGCAAAACCGTTGATAAACCACCGGGAATTTTACACGATCGCCTGAAAACTGTGTGGGAGGCTGGTTAGAGTAGCATTATGGCTATCCGTACCTGGCTGGGCGTTGATCCCACCTGAATTCGCCTACCCGGTTGATGGTGTCGCAAAGCCAAGCACAGTAGAGTAAGAGGGGAGATTGAGATCGCTCTGGGAGGTGCGAAGGTGCTAAATTTTTGGAGCAAAATTGGCAAGTTGCTGGGGGGCTTACTCGTCTTACAGGGCAGTGTTGTCTCGGTAGGGCTGTTGCTAACAATCCTCGCAACCCACGCAGCAGGTGGTTGGTTGGCTTTTCAGATGATCTTGCTGGTTTTCTTTGGTATCACTCCTGCGACGTTAGGTGTGTGGTTACTGCACCACAGCACAAAAGCCGCTCGACGAGCCTTACGCGATCGCTTCTTTCTACTACTCAAGGCGCAACGGGGTCGTTTATCGGTGCAAGAATTTGCGGCGGCAGCCCGGTTAGAACCCGCGATCGCGCGTCATCATCTCGATACCTGGGCAAAGGAACTGGTTGCTGACTTTGATGTGACCGATACAGGCGAAATCTATTACATCTTTCGCCAAGAATCGTTACAGTTGCCCTCAAAATTTTTCTGAGAGGACGTTTGGCAAGTATCAGTTGTGTGAGCTAATGGTCTGCCAAGCTAACTTTGCCAGGTAGAGAAGACGAATGACCAATGACCAATGGCTCAGTCATGATCGACCCTGCAAAGTTCTTTTGGTGAACTATTAGGCTTTTACCCTTGTTTACAGGGGCGCGGTCGAAAACCGTATGTCTTCTCCTGTGAATGCAACCGCTTGGGGGATGAGGCCGTAGCAGCCGTAGCTTTCAGAACTTGGGCGGGGTGGGTTGCCATCCTCATCTCTGCTCTAAGGGGGATGTCAAACACGCTCATACGATTCTTGAAGATCTTAAATTTCTGATTTCAACAGTAGTAAAGTAAGCAAAACTCTACTGTCTGGATGCAAGTGCGGTGTGGATTAGGTGGTGGATCTAAACCAGCTAAAAATATACTCTAGACGGCAAATTCTGGCAAAAGCTTCTATTCGACTGGGATTGAAGCGCAAATTTCTAAAAAAACAAACATCAAAGTCGAAATATCATTGTTTGCTGTACGCTACGAGAAACTATCGTATGAAAGCTCAGCTTTCCTCTTCATTTCACCTATTTGTTTCTAAGTGATCTGTGTTTCTACGGGGAAAAGTGGGCACTCTTCTTTTGGTCGTCGTTCAGTACGAAGGTGCTGAGCAGTTGACGCTAGGGTATAAATTCATTGCTCTCGCTCACAGGCCACCTGTTTCTTACTTTGATATTTACTACCAATTGGACCCATCACTATGACCCCGGAAATCCTGGAGGCTCTGCGAGAATGCTGCCAGAACGATGTAGCGTTTGAGCGGGCGCGTCAACTATTTCTGGAGGTTGAGTCTCAGAGTCAACGCGTAAACAACACGGCTCAAGCGAGCAAGGAAGCAGTTGTTTTTAGCTCGATTGGTGTTTCTGACGGGCATAGTCCCCTTTCTATGTCAATTGCATCGGCGAGTCGGGCTGAATCACTATCCTTGATCACCGCGCAGGCCCGCGAGCATTACTTTCAAGCGTTGATTGAAAATGCTTCTGATGTGATTGTGATTTTGGATATAAATGGCGTTTTTAGCTATTGCAGTCCTTCGGTTGAGCGAATTTTGGGGTATACCCTGGCTGATGTGGTTGGCCGCAGTGGTGTTGATTTTGTGCATCCCGAAGATGTCGCACCTTTGCTTCAAACGTTACAGGCGGCACTGTCGCATCCCTGGGTGCTGCAACCCCCGGTAGAGTATCGCGTACGTCACCGGGACGGCTCTTGGCGAGTGTTTGAGGCGGTAACTACCAGTCTCTTAGAAGACCCTGCAGTGGCTGGGGTTGTAGTCAATTGCCATGACATTACTACAGCAATTCTCAGTATGAGAATAATTCTCACAAAAATATTCATTTTGAACAGCTATCAATGGCTGGAATACCCATTCTGCCGTTCATAAAATTGAGCGCACAAGCCTTTAGAGGCTCTGACTTCAGTACAAATGTTTCA
>DVDV01000029.1 GCA_015296075.1 Leptolyngbyaceae cyanobacterium M33_DOE_097
ACTAATCCTTGGGCGTGTTGAACAATGGTTTCCATAACCGTTCAGTTAAATTTTGATTACGCCCTTTCTTTCAGATTTTTCCTTCTTTGGCAACCCCTTGTTGAAACTGGTGCAAGATCTCAGCTAACCTACATCGCTGGGTTTTGGGCCATCTTTAGTTTGAAGTGGCAAGAGATTGCGCCTCACGTTAGCTGGGTTTTTGCATTTGCGATCGCCTGGATCGCTTTATATCTAGCCATGTTTATCAAGTTTGGCGGCATTGTTGGGCTACACACTTACAGCTTTAAAGCCACTGCTTACCTCCAGGGAGCTTGCATGATGGGGTTGCTCTGGTTTGGTTTTTGGGGTTGGTTATACTACCTGGCGATCGGTTGGGGCATTCTTGCGTGCTTAGAAGAAATTGTCATTGTGCTCTTACTGCCCGAAGCGAAAACAGATGTTAAAGGCTTATGGTGGGTGCTACGCGGAGCCAATCGGTAATGCATCCAATTTTTGTGTATATTTCCCTATTTCTTTTTCTGGGTGCGATTGGCATGCATTACGGCAATCGCAAGGTTGATACGCAGACAGGTCAAAAACGGTGGTTGAAATTTTTGACTTACATTGTCATTGTAAGTACTGTGCTGGCTGGAATTTTTCTCGATCGCTTTGATCTCGTTGCTATCTTTATCTCTGTAGTTGGGTTGGGAGAGATTATCAAAATCATAACCAAGCTGTCATCTCGCTGGTTTCAGTTGCTTATCATTGTTATTTATGTTGCGATCACATTTGGTTTTATCTATTTCTCAACTTCATTTGATCGCTCTTTACTTCTCTTTATCTATTTTCAAGTTTTCACATTTGATGGTTTTTCTCAAGTTGTTGGGCAGTTATTAGGAAAACAGAAGCTATTACCCCAAATTAGTCCAGGCAAAACCTTAGAAGGTCTGGTTGGTGGCACTGTCTTTTGTGTGTTATCAGCTCTACTAGCCCGTAATTGGGTCGCATTTTCAATGCCCAAAGCGTTGTTATTGGGTCTGACTACCGCTTCGTTGGCTTTTGTCGGCGATATTTTGGCTTCTTACTTAAAACGGCGTTGCCATGTCAAGGACTACAGCACCCTACTGCCTGGGCATGGTGGTTTCTTAGATCGATTTGATAGTTTAATGATGGTTGGTGTTGGTTATAGTTTGCTGTCTCAACTGCGATCGCTGCAATGATGCCATCTAGCCTTAAACGACTGCAAAAACGGCTGTTTAGCAGACGATTTCTGATTGTTTTTGTCTGGATAGCGGCGATTTTAGTCTACGGCCTCAGCCCTTTGCGGTTTTTGCTCAATCGGGAGACATTAGTCGCATTTCTACAAACGTTAGGACTTTGGAGTCCGATTCTTTTTGCTGGGTTATACTCCGTTTCAATGGTGATTGGTTTCCCTACGGTCATTTTTACAATTGCCGGAGGGGCTGTTTTTGGGCTGTTTTGGGGGACGGTTTACTCAGTTGTAGGAGCAACTCTGGGCGCGATGGGCGCGTTCTGGTTAAGTCGCTATCTCTTGCGCCGCTGGGCTGAGCGTCGGTTTGGTTCCAATCCAACCCTGCAAAAATTCCAGCAAGGCATTGTTGATCGCACATTCCTATTTGTCATGGCAGTTCGATTTATTCCAGTGACACCCTTTAACCTGGAGAACTATCTGTTTGGCTTAACTCTCGCTAATTGGCGACCCTACCTGCTTGGAACAGTTGTTGGCATTATTCCCGGAACGATCGCCTACACCTGGGTGGGGGTCACGGGGGCGATCGCCCTAGAGGGAGGAAGTGCAGTGTCTTTCTTCGTTGCCGTCAGCTTTTTACTTATACTTTCGGCATTGCCTTTGATTGTTGGCTACTGGCGCGATCGTTGGTGAGTATGTATGGTGTGCTTTAAAGAGCAGGCGATCGCTCACTCTCAAAAATGAGCGATCGCTTGTCTTGTTAGATGAGTCAGGCTCAAACAAATCAGCAATTTCAAATTACTTCAGATCAAAAATGCGTTGTAGCTCTTTGCCATCTTTCGCAACAATCAGAGTGCTAGGCGCAGCAGCAGGATTTTCTGTGATCGGGCTAGTGAGTGTATAGGTGTAACGACCATTCTGCCAAATAGTCGAACAAATGCCATTCCGGCAGGTGACTTTGCCGCCCTTCAGCTTCAGGCACTGTTGCTTTGAGTTGCAACCCCGATAGGTTAGATCACCTGTACCATTAACCCCTGACCAAGAGTTGCCATTTCCAACCGTGATTGTCCATTCACCATTTGTTAGAACAGTGACATCTCCACGAGAACTGCTTCCAGTGTCATTGACTGGATCAAACCGCTCGATCAGATTGGCTCGCCGGGTTTTGCCACAGGGTTCGTTGCTGGTGCAATCATTCACATTATGTACGCCATAGACCAAGCGATACCGACGATTCAAATACTGCTCTGGCTGCTCACACAGCTCAAAAATAGCGCCCTCAGTCCGCTCTTTGCCACTCTCGTCTGTAAAGGTGACGTAGCACATGAGATCCCCCTGCTGAATCTCGCGAATAATACCTATTTCTGGTTCTAAGTCGGTTACAGGGGTCGAGGGTTTTTGTGCCACAGGTGGCTTCTGGGAGCTGACGGGTTTCGGGCGAGTGACTGGCTTTTGAGCTACAGGACTGGCTGGAGCGGTGACTGGCTCAGATTGGGGAGCCGGAGTAGCAATAGAAGTTGGTTCAGCCGTTGGCGATTGTGAGGAGGTGGCTGCATTGTTACAGCCTACTAGAGCGGCACTGCAAGCGAGTAGAGCGATCGCGACGAAGGGCCGCTTGCAGAAAGAGAGCATGTTTGTGGAGGAGAACATCAGATGCTTGTTGACTGGGGCAGTTTTTTTCATAACAGGTCGGTAAGGGTGGTCAAGTTAGGCGAAATCAGGAAACGTGATATTGCTCTTTTAGGAACTACCTCACGTAAACTAAACTTTTAGGAAAAATTTGATGTGGAATTTGCAAAGATACAACCTTCGGGTGAGAAGTGAGCCAAAGTGATTGCTCAATCAAGGCTGTAAAAAAATAGATCTTTTGCAGATTGGTGAAGAAAATCCATGTAAGGAAATTAGGAGGATTAAAATTCTTAGTTGGACTTTAGACTAAACGCGATTTTCCACAATGTGTAAGAGCGAACAGCCGTATAGCCTTGCGGCAATAGCCTTTGGCATGGCTTCGCTAGGGCTGCGCTAGCGCCCCTCCTAAATAGGGTGTATTTTTTGAATTAGTCCAAACTCCAGTTCTTAGGACAAGTGCGATAAATTGCTGATCGAGGTCGTTGGTTTGTAATAATATGCCCGATTCATTCCCCTGACTAACTGGTAGAGACAAATGATGCCTCCTTTCTGCACAGCCTGTTCTATGTCCAACAGTACAGAATCAACATGCAATACACAATTCGCGCTTTAACTAACGATGATGAACCAATTGTGTGGGAAATGTTGATGCATGCTGCCCACGAATCAGAAATCACTGCGGTTCAATCACAGGTAAGTCTAGTTGGGTACGCCGCAAATTGGGGGCGTGCTGGTGATATGGGTTTTGTGGCAGTCTGTGAGCAACAGCCAATTGGGGCGGCGTGGCTGCGTTTATGGAAGGGGCAAGAGCGAGGTTTTGGCTATATCGCTGATGAGATCCCTGAGCTGGCCATAGCAGTTTTGCCAGAATATTACGGTAACGGAATTGGTTCTAATCTGTTGTTACAATTGATTGAGGCAGCCAGTAAAAGTTATCCGGCTATATCGCTGAATGTGCGCGACGACAACCCAGCTGTGAGGCTATATCAACGCGTTGGTTTTGTCAAAGTCGCTGGTAGTGAAGCACCCAACCGAGTCGGAGGTACTTCATTTAATATGCTTTACCGATTTAACTGATGCTCAATCTGAGGGTAGTGCTGAATGCTTGGATCAACTGAACTGAAGCGTATTCTGCTGCTTTTAGAAGCTTTCTCTAGTCAATCGATAGCGGGACTTCAAGCCAATGGAACTTATTGTGATCTTTAGCTTTAGAAAGGATGATCACCGCAAGGCGTGACATAGCTTGCGACTGCTCGTATCAGCAGTTTTGCGATCGCGCTCTTTGCGTCTGGGCGATCGCGACTCAACTGGCAAAGCAACAGCACTCAAGCTGGTTCGATAGAATGATTTCCTTGAAGCATATAAGCACAGAAGCTAAATTGATCAAAACTTTTGTGCTGCGAGTTGATCAATTATCTATTGCTTTGAGATGCATTCGAGAGGATCTCTAAGGACACAGTTGAGAGCTGTTAAATACTACTGACTGAATTCACATACGAATAAATTGTGACCCCTAAATTCCTGTGAATTGTTGATTGGCTGGAGTGGCGATTGCTACTGCACGTTTTCTACTTGTGCTTTGATTGTCTGCCACACAGACAATACTCCTTCTAACCATCCCTGAGCGAAAATCACACGGCTCTGTGGGTCAACCTCTAACAGGTACGCAAAATCAGCGTCTAAGCGTGCATCTTGGGGATAATCTTTCAGATCTAAAAAGCTCCACAGGTAGTCTAATACTTCGTCATCGAGGGCAGATGCAAGCGGTGCAACCCGCTCAAAATGGCGAAACTCTTTGTAAGAAAGTTTTGAACTGGAGCGAACTCCTAACTCAAAGCCTTCTTGCCGCACCTTGTTGAGCAACACTTTTTTCTCTGCCTGTAAGCGCTCTACGAAGTTGTCTTGTTGCGTGACTTGGAGCTTGAGTTCTTCTTGTGTAATAGCCATCTCTAATGCCTCCTGGCAAATTGCAGAAATATTGAAGTGATGTTTGACGGGTTGAAGCCGCTCAAATAGTGCGTCTGGGACTGCGACAGTGACTCTTTGACTCACAACTCCCTCCCGAAATCTGTCTACTCTTATACATTAACCGGACTGATTGCATAACGAATGGGTGTGACATAATTTGTTGCATAACATACAGTTTTTGACCAGATGTTATGTAATCCTTCTGCTGTTCGGAAGCTGGTTTTATAGCTGTCGTCAGTTGGTTTAGGACATCGAAAATAAAGGGGATTGTGGGGTCTGCGCCTCCAGTCAGGGGTTCCACCCCTGCACCCCGTCCTGACCTAGATAAGTACCGCTATCAGTGCAAAGTGCTTGCTGGCAAGGGAGCTAGCCGATTTTTTCCCCAAAGCAAGGTTCGCAATATTTTGTAATCAGAGTTAAATTTCAATGCTTTTTGCTTGTCTCAGCTAAGAGCCGCACCACAAGCGCAGGTTAACGCAGAGAAATTTCAGTATTTTTTAATAAAGTTCAAGGTGAACAGTTCGGTTTATTTTTTTAAGGCTCAATAAATGAGTAACTATTTTTCTTTCTATGTCTGAACTTAACGCTACAGATTTTTCCTTGCTTTCATGGGTTCAACAGGCTGGTGTTTCGGCTCATGCCTTTTCTGTTCGCTTTTGTCCTGGCAGTCTGGTAGTGAACTGCTACACGCTAGAAGATGCAGTTAAGTTATGGGAATCACGCTCGCTGCTGCAAATTTCAGGCATGGAACTGTGCTTTCAGGTGAACGGCACATTTTATGTTGGTGCAGTTGTCAGCTAGTGTCAGTCGATGGCCTCTAAGTGATTCACCGTTAGGGTGACGCTGAAGTGGATAATGCCCAAATGGTTGACTGATGTAGAAAGCCAGAGAACCCGTACGTTTCAATCAGCAGAGCTTGCAAAAGCAGTACAAGCGATTGAAGTCTTAGATGCTATGCGCACTGGTTTGGCTTCTACATTAGAAGGCAAGACCGAAGAACCGACCGTGCAAACTATGAAAGAAGTTTGTCGTCCGTTTGGCATGCGAGTGATGGAGTTGAGTCAGGAAAATGGTTGGCAGGTGAAGCAGATTGCATCGAAGTATCGCAACCCTGCTTATGCTCCAGACGGTTTAAAGAGGCATTGGCAATTCAGAATCGATTTCAATCCCAAAACTGAGGACACGCAAAACTTTAGGATTGAATATACAACTGCTTGGTTATATAATTGGCGTAGAAAATAACTTGTTTGCGCTGATTGAGCTAAAAGACCTGATAAATAGCCATCAAATCTTTCAAAATGTCATTTGAGAAGCAGCGCAGCTATGCCAGTTCAGTCTGTCACGCATCTCCTGGAAACTGGCGAAATTATGGTCATGGGTCATGTTGAAGACGTTTTGACCGTGACTGGGCAAAGGGTTTCTCGTGTCGATGCTGTTGCAGGTCAGGAACAACCAAATCCATCTGCCATCCACGTCAATTTTGAAATTCTAAAAAAAGGTGAACATCCGGTAACACCGAAAATACTTGTTTTAGCTTTGAGTCCTTCAGATGTACTTGAACTGGGAATCCTATTAGTAGCAACGGCGATCGAGGACAAGACTTCTACTGAGGTATCTGAGACTAAAGAGCATTTATCCCAGCGTGTTGTAGATCTCCAGCAAACCATGCCGTTCGTGATCGGCTATAACCGAGAACTGAACAACGATCCTAAAGAATGGTTAGATAACTGACCGTGTGTATAACCATCTTTTAGGATCGTTCTGATACTTATCTTTCAGGCTTTACTAATTTGTCAGACAATGCTGCTGGATTGTGTTTCGCTCTTACTCTTTTAGAGTTGGGGCTGCTAAACTTGCGGCAGCTAAACAGGTTTGTCTAATCGCAGCTTAGAGATCGAACAAGAATCTATCAATTTGTAAGCACCACCATCATCGCTTTACCTGACGAAACCAAGTAATTTTCTCGTTATTTAAATCATGCTAAATCTTTGTGAAGCTTGATGATTCTGGCTATCTCTATACAGCCTGAGAAGTGAAAGCTAAGTAAAGTATGTCGAGTAAGACAGTCAGCTTTGCTGCTCTTCCTTAACATGCTTCGTTTAGTTCTCAATTCTCTCAAAAGATTATGGGCACAACAACTTACCATGAGGCCAACGTAACGGTCTTGGGACAACCACCAGAGCAGGGCAGATGGTTCTTGATTCCGCTGGGGATGATGATTTTGCTCTGTTTAGGCAGTGTGTACTCCTGGAGTATTTTTAGAACCCCTTTAGAAAATGAATTGGGGATTAGTGCAACTCAAAGCCTTTTGCCGTATACGGTGGCACTGGTGTTTTATGCGGCAACAATGCCGATCGCAGGCTTTTACATTCCCCGGCTTGGAACCCGCGTCACAACAGCGATCGGTGGGGTTGTTGTTGGCCTCGGCTATATTCTTTCAAGCTTTGCGACCCAAGTTGAAGTTTTGCTCCTTACCTATGGCCTGATTGCCGGAACCGGAGTCGGCATGGTCTATGGTGTTCCCATGGTTGTTGCATCGCGCTGGTTTCCTGATAAGAAAGGATTGGCTGTGGGATTGACGATCGTTGGCTTTGGACTTTCCCCTCTGATTACTGCGCCCCTGACAAACCAGTTGATTAGTGTCTACACCGTTCGGCCCACCTTGCGTATTCTCGGTATCACTTTTACAGCTATTATTTTAGCGATCGCTCTGACAATGAAGTTACCGCCTAAAGGGTGGCATCCTCGCCAAACTGTCACGGCTTCTACCGGGATCGCGGCCAAAGTTTATCCTCGGAGCCTATTCAAGAGTCGATTGTTTTATGGACTGTGGATTTGCTATGCGATCGGCACCCTAATCGGCTTGAGTGCGATCGGCATTTCCAGTCCCGTTGGGCAGGAGATTATTCGTATCAATCCGACGATGGCTGCTCGCAGTGTCTCTTTATTTGCCCTGTTTAACGGTATTAGTCGTCCTTTATTTGGTTGGTTAAGCGATCGCTTCAAGCCTCAATATGTCGCGCTTTTATCCTATGTGCTGATCTTGATTGCCTGTATCTTGATGGTGAATGCTCAAACTGGTCAGGTGGCTACCTATCTGATTGCCTTCTGCTTGTTTTGGTTTTGTCTAGGAGGCTGGTTAGCAATGGCTCCAACCCTGACGCTACGCTTCTTTAACCCTGACCAGTATGCCCAAAACTATGGTATTGTCTTCACGGCTTATGGTATTGGCGCTTTGATTGGCACCTTAGTGACGGGGCGCATCCGAGATTTATTTGGATCATACAATTATGTATTTTATCCAATGGCGTTTCTGGCAGTAATTGGCATTGTCGTAGCCTCCGTCTTGCTCAAACGAGAAAACTCGACGGTAGAGCCTGTTCTAAATGAGAACCTGCATGAAGAGTCTTGTAACTAAGGTGCTTGGTGAAAAGGGTTGAGGTTACAAAACCTATCACCCTATCCATGCGCGGCTGTCGCTTCACTACAACAGATCTAAGCTGAGCAAAAACTCAAGCTCGTTTACTCGGCATCATCCACCAAAACGGTCACTGCTGCTGCACTGGCTTTCGCTCGCTCGCTCGCCTGTTCCACCGTGTCACCCAGCGCCAATGCAACCCCCATCCGCCGATTTCGGTAAGCCCGTGGTTTACCAAATAAACGGACTTTGCTGGTCGGTACCTGCAACGCTTCGCTAATTCCACTAAATCGGGGATTGTCACCCGCCGCATTGGCGAGAATGACAGCCGATGCCCCTGGTTGGAGCAGGGTAATCTCACCAATGGGCAGCCCGGTAATAGCCCGTACATGCAACTCAAACTCAGACATATTCTGACTAATTAGAGTCACCATTCCGGTATCGTGGGGACGGGGACTCACTTCACTAAAGTAAACGGTTTGCGCTGTTTCGCTTGCCCCCTGGATAAAGAGTTCTACCCCAAAGATGCCCCATCCCCCAAGAGCCGTCGTAATCTTCTCGGCAATCTCCTGACACCGCTCTAGAGTTTGGGGGTGCAGAGCGCAGGGTTGCCAGGATTCTCGATAGTCGCCACTCACCTGGATATGACCAATTGGTGGGCAGAAGTGAGTGCCCGAAGCAGAACGAACGGTTAGTAAGGTAATCTCGGTGTCAAAAGGGACAAATCCTTCGACAATGACTCGTCCACCTTTGGTGCGCCCCCCGGCTTGAGCATACTCCCAAGCGGGTTGTACATCGGCCTCGCTGCGGATCGTACTCTGGCCTTTGCCGGAAGAACTCATGACGGGTTTCACGACACAGGGCAAGCCTAACTCTGCGATCGCCTGCTGGTACTCTGCTTCTGTCTCAGCAAAGCGATAGGGCGAGGTTTTTAGCCCTAACTCCTCGGCTGCCAAGCGCCGAATCCCCTCTCGGTTCATGGTGAGTTGAGTCGCCTTAGCGGTGGGAATGACGTGCCAACCTTCCTGTTCCAGCTCGATAAGAGTAGCCGTGGCGATCGCCTCGACTTCGGGCACAATTAGCCTGGGTGCTTCCTGCTCAACAACCCGCCGTACCTGAGTTCCATCCAGCATGTTGATCACATGCGATCGGTGGGCTATTTGCATCGCGGGTGCATTCGCATAGGCATCGACTGCAATGACTTCTAACCCCAGCCGCATAGCTTCAATCGCAACTTCCTTACCTAGTTCGCCAGAACCAAGCAAAAGCAGGCGTTGAGCAGTGGTTGTTAGGGATGTACCCCAGGGTGACAGATCGGTCATGATGAAAAAGTGAAGAAGGTTTGCTTTTCCTTCATTATCTGATGAATCGGAAGGGTAAGTTAACTTTCCGTTCAATGCCTCTGGCCCAACTTTAGCGATCGCCTCTGGTATGAGTATAAAATTTTGAGCCTTTATCGCGCTATGTCTAGAGTTTGGTGCAATTCGATATAGAGACTGTGCCTCCAGCCGGAGGTAGAACCTTTGCACATCGTCCTAACTTTCTCCAAGCAATGCCCCCAGAGTTTATCATTCAGTAATAACGGTACGTCGAGTTCGCGTTTCACACCTTTTAAGTCATACCAGGCTCCTGCGTCTAAGCCAGATTCTCTGGCAATATGGACATTCGGAGGATGGGTGGCAAAATTGTCTACGGTGAAGTAAATGGGACGATGATGCAGGCTTTCTTGCGGGTTGATGGCAGATAGCACCAATTCCTTTTAGGGACTTGCAGATAAATACTGTACCAATCCCGCAAATCTGTAAGGGCAAATGGCCATTCGCCCCTACCGCACCATTGGGATATTATTTCAACGCACTCCCCTTAGTACGTTTACACAGGAAGCGTCACCGTCACCGTTGTGCCTGCTCCAACCTGGCTTTTGATCTTAATTTGCCCATCCAGAGCATCAACGCACGTTTTGACAACGGCTAAACCTAAACCACTTCCACGAATTGATTGAACGTTACTGCAACGATGGAATAGCTCAAACAGATGAGCTTGTTCTTCTAAAGGAATGCCAATGCCCTGATCCTCAACTTGTAGTGCGATCGCATCTTCCCGATGTTCAATCATTAAGTAAATCGGACGTTCTTCAGGAGAATATTTAGTCGCGTTAGTCAGCAAGTTAATAAGAATTTGTCGAATCAGGACTGGATCAAGCTCAACAGCGCGATCGCTCCCTGTATAGGAGAACTCAATGGAACGTAAATTATTCTGCAATTGAAGCGACTCAATTACTTCGTGGCACAGTTCTTTTAAGTTGAAATGTGTGGGGTAACTTTGCAACTTTCCCGACTCAGATTTACCAATCAATAAGACTTGCTCTAGAAGATACATCAAGTGGTCAACGGAAGACTCCATCTTGTTAAAATAGCGATGCTGAGTTTCAATCGCCAAACCAGAGCTATTTTGACGCAACAAAGAAATATATCCTTGAATGCTAACGAGTGGTGTATGAAAATCGTGAGTCACCAATGAGATAAATTCTGACTTTAACCGATTCAGTTCTTTCTCCTGCTCTAATGCTCGCAGAGCGTCAAGTTTGGCTTTTTGCAACTCTTTTTGGGTACGGCTGAGAGTCAAATGTGTGTTGACTCGTGCCAGTACCTCCTCGACTTGAAAGGGCTTGGTGATGTAGTCTAAACCACCCACTTGAAACGCTTTGACCTTATCGATCGCCTCACTATAAGCACTCAAAAAAAGAACCGGAATGTCACAAGTGTTTTGACTCGCTTTAATTTGTTGACATACAGCATAGCCATCTAATTGAGGCATATTGATGTCTAGCAAAATTAAGTCAGGACATCTTGTATTGATCGCCATAAATGCAGCTGTTCCACTAATTGCACTTCTGACGCTATAACCCTGTTTTGAAAGCATTTCAGACAAAAGCCTTAAATTGTCAGGGGTATCATCGACAATCAAAATATTACCTTTTGATTTTGAGGTTTTGGAGTACATAATTTACTCCTGATCGGTTAGGGCAGCAATGTCTTCAAACCGAAAGCCTGTTGCCAAGTGCTTTAATGCCAGGACTAAGGACTGGTGTTCTAAAGGAACTTGTTCCAACTGTTGCAACACTTCTACCTGGTTACATTCTCTAGCGGCAACATTCAACTGCGTGAGCCACTCAGCTGGCATAACAGACAGCGCTTCCTTCGAAAGGGTAAACTTAGCAGGCTGACCATTCAACGGAGTAGATTTGATGTCATCATAACGGTATTGAACTCCTAAATAATGAGCTAAGCGGGCAAAGAGTAGATTTTCCTGGACGGGCTTACGAATAAAATCATCACAGCCATTTGCCAAAATCTGGGCGCGATCTTCCTCAAAGGCACTGCCAGTAACAGCAATAATGGTAGTAGTAGGTGCAAGAGAAGACGCAGGAACATCAAGCATTGACAACGGCTCTTCCCATTCTTTCGTCATGCCATCATCCCTACCCTGCGCAATTCTATCCTCCGAATTGCGCTCCTGTTCCAATTGCCGAATCTTTTGAGTTGCCTCATAGCCGTCCATCACAGGCATCTGCATATCCATCAAAACTAGATGAGGTCGCCAGGTTCTCCACAAAGTAAGTGCTTCCTGCCCGTTAGCCGCATGTTGAACTTCAAAGCCAACCAATGTTAACAACTGAGTTAAGAATTGGGCGTTTTCCAGGTGGTCTTCCACGACTAGAACGCGGTAGTAGGGTTGCGTCGGCTCTAGACCAATGACTTTATGAGTAGACAGTGCGATTGACACACAATTGCATTCCACAGCTTCCACAGGTAAAGTGAACCAAAAAGTACTGCCTTCTCCGGGGGTACTATTGACTCCAATTTCTCCCTGCATCAATTCTACAAAATTGCGGCTGATCACAAGGCCTAGCCCTGTTCCTTCACTTGCCTGCTGCCCTGTTGAGGTCTGAGAAAAAGGTTTGAATAGCTTAGAAAGATCTTCAGCTGCAATTCCTGCTCCTGTATCTTGAATTTCAAATTGAAGCGTAGACGTGTCAGTCAAAACATTAACGCTGACAATAACACTGCCCTCGGTCGTGAATTTGATAGCATTACTCAAAAGATTAATTAAAATTTGCCGCAGCTTACTTTCATCTACGGAAACGTATTGAGGAACCGCAGACGATCGCTCAAATGTAAGGGTAAGGTTTTTAGCGATCGCCTTGAGCTGAAACAGATCATTGAGATTATCGAGTAGCTGATATAAATCAACATTGGTTGAGTTAAGAGTAATCTGTCCAGACTCAATTTTGGATACTTCTAATACATCATTAATCAGCTCTAAAAGATGCTGACCGTTACGGTTAATCGTATCGATGTAACGCTGCTGTTCGGGTGCAATACTGGTGTCTCGATTGAGCAATTGAGCAAAGCCAAGAATCGCATTGAGCGGAGTTCTAAGTTCATGGCTCATGCTAGAAAGGAACGTGCTTTTTGCCCGATTCGCAGATTCAGCTACTTCTTTCGCATGTTGCAGTTCTAGTTCAGCATTTTTGCGATCAGTGACATCTCGAACAATAACCAGCACCTCATCATTACCACAGGGAACGATACGAATCTCTTCATAATAGGTATTTTGATTAAAAATAACCTGCTGCTCGTCAACTTTTATTTTTTGTGTCCGCAATACCTCTTGAATTGTCTGAAGCATGGCCTCAGCGGCCTCTGGAGGTAAAACATCCTGAATATGTTGATCAATTTGGGCTTTATCTAAATTGAATGCTCTCACATTACTGCCGTAGCGAATATCAATATAAGTACCATCTTGATGTAGCCGAATGAGTAAATCTGGAATTGCTTGCACCAAAGCACGATTTGTGGCTTCGCTCTGTCGCAATTTGTCTTCTGCGGCTTTGCGATCGCTAATATCCATAACAATCCCAACGTATCGAATCACTTCTCCTTGCGGATTTAAAATAGGTTCGCCTTTAGCAGTGACCCAACGGATCTTGTTATCAGTGCGAATAATTCGAAAATCACAGGCAAAGGGTTGACCCGATTGGAAGTGATTGATGAGTTGCTCATGATAAAGCGGTAAATCATCAGGGTAAATAACTTGTCCGAGCAATTCTTCAGAGGTCGGTGGCGGCAATTCAGGATCGCGTCCATGAATTCGGTATAACTCCTCTGTCCACACTGTTTTGTGAGTCATCAGGTCATGCTCCCAACAACCTAAGCCAGCGGCTGCCTGTGCTTCTCGCAACAGCGTCTCGCTTTCCCGCAGTTTTTCTTCCGTTAGTTTGCGTTCCGTCAAATCACGAGACATGCCAATATAACGAACCATCTGACCATTTTCGTTAAAGATCGGTTCTCCTCGGGCTTCCACATAACGAATATCTCCATTTGAGCGGATGATTCGAATATCCGCAGCAAAAGGCTGACCTGCTTGGACTTTATCAGCAATTTGTGTTTGATGAATTTTGAGATCGTCGGGATGAATGTATTTAAAGGATTCTTCAGGCAGCGGGGAAGGAAGACTGAGATCTCGTCCATGAATCCGAAAAAGCTCTTCAGACCAGGTGATTGTATGGGTCACAAAATCTGCTTCCCAATTGCCAATGTGGGCAATTTTTTGCACTTTCTCTAATGCTGCTTCTCGTTGGCGTAACTGAGATTCAATATATTTTCGTTCCTCAATTTCCTGCTCTAATTGAGCATTTGCACTGATTAATTCGGCAGTTCGCTCAGCAATCAGAGCTTCTAGTGCTTGTTGATCTCGTTGCTGCCGTGGCAAAATCAGTAAAAGCGTTGTGATAGTCGAGCTGACCCCTATGAGCAGCCAGAGATCAAGCGTCGTCGGGAGATCGCTCCCTACTCTATAAAGAACCAGTGCAGCTATCACCTGCATTACTCCCATTAGAACCAGTAGCCCTGCAAGAGATGAAAACAGAGTGATCGGAAATTGGCGATCGCGACGAGAATTCATTAGGGGTTAAGGTAGCGTTGGCCTATATCTCATTTAAAAGGTCTACAACCTGCATCGCAAGCTGTTGAGGTTTGCAGGCTTTAGAAATAACGGCTTTGCCACCAATGCTTAATAAATGTTGACGATCTTCAGCATGGGTTCTCGCAGTTATGAAAATCACAGGAATCGTCTGGGTCGCAGGATTAGATTTAAGCTGATGGAAGACGACTACCCCATCCATGTCAGGCATAATGACATCTAGCAAAATGGCATCCAAACGTTCTTGTTGAGCAATAGATAGCCCTGCTTGTCCGGAGTCGGCCAGCAATACCTCTAAACCCGCGATCGCACTCAACGTCACGTAATAGATTTCTCGTAAATCCTCGCTATCATCAATCAGCAGAATACGGCGAGTGGTTGCTTTTGATCCTTCCATGAGTTTCAAGCACAACTAACTAGGACAACATTAAGTCTAAAAAGTGCAAAACTGGTGCAGTTGTTCATCCATTCTGAATTCATTACACCAATTTTGTACTTTTAAGCAGTAGTCTCCACAATACATCATCGGCAATTTAGAAGAATCTATGTTGCTGATTCTCTTTCTACGAGAGATCTTTAGGAATTACTTATGACTGCTGTCACAACTAATCACGAACGCGATCCGAGGTGGTGGATGGTACTGGTCGCCTGTATTATTGCAGTGCGGATGGTTGCGATCGATACAGGGATGCTCAGTTTGATTGAGCCAGCTATTCAAGCAAAGTTTAATTCTTCTCAGTCTACGATCGGCTTAATGACCAGTATTTCAACCTTGATGCTGGCAGCTTTCGTTTTAGGGGGTGGAACACTGGGTGATCTCTATGGACGGAGACAGTTCATTTTAATTGGGGCTACTGTGGTACACAAATGCAACGGAGAACAGTGTGTTTCATCACTGCGTCAGATTAGCCTGGGTTCACAACTTGCTACAAGTTGGAGGTAACAGAGCCGTTTGAATTTGGATGTTTGAGCTTTGCTGTCCTGCCAGTTCTAACCGCACAATTTGCAACCATTGCAGCAACTTTGCAGCTGTCTCTGGAGGAACAATCGCCTGTCGTAACTCATCTTCAGCTTGTTGGAGTAATTGGGCAGCTACTTCAAACCCAAATACATAGAGCGATCCCGCGAGCTTATGCACAGTAAAAATGGTTTGCTGTCGTAGCGGTTCCTCAAAGCTCCCAGATTGCAAGGTAGCGATCGCCTGCTCAATCTCACTCAACTTAGCCAAACTTTTCGCATAAGCCCGTTGCCAGACCTGTGCTGTTAAGGTATCTACCTGGAAATTGTCAGCAGACAGCGGTTGAGGTGTTGGAGGGGCGAGAAACGCAGGATTCAAGCGATAACCTTGACCATACAGGGTTTCGATCAACTCGCTTGCGTTCACCTGTTCTAATTTGCGGCGAATGCTGCGAACGTGAGATTTTACCGTTGCTTCTGTGGGAACTTCTTCATCCAGACTCCAGAGGCGATCGATGATGTCATGGCGATTAAACACCTGACTTGGATGACGTAGTAACAATTCTAAAATCAGGTATTCCTTCCGCCCAATTTTCAACAGTTGCCCATCATACGTCACTTCTCGCGACACCGGATCGAGACGGAGACGCTCAAAGGTCAAAATTGAATTTACGGTTGTCGGATTGCGCCTTGCGACCGTTCTGATTCGGGCGATCAATTCTTGCATGTGGAATGGCTTAGTCACATAATCGTCTGCTCCGCTTTCTAAGCCTGAAAGTTTGTCGAGCATACTGCAACGAGTTGTCAGTAGCAAAACTGGAATGGAATTTTCTGCTTGACGCAAGCGTTGACTGAGATCTTGCACCAGTTTCAACAAGGGGTTGCCAAAGAAGGAAAAATCTGAAAGAAAGGGCGTAATCAAAATTTAACTGAACGGTTATGGAAACCATTGTTCAACACGCCC